>JBQGDL010000037.1:0-26572 GCA_052039045.1 Steroidobacteraceae bacterium | reverse complement strand
AAAAAATGGCTCGGAGCCAATTTTCCGGCAGTGTCCCACGAGCGGCTACGACGCGCCTTCGGCCAAAAATCGGCTCCGAGCCATTTTTAGGCCCGACAGGAGCTGCTCCCATTGCGACGGACCAAAACGGTCGCCGGGCAGATCGCGCGTGACCTTGCGCAGCGAGCGTTCGAGCCGCGCGAGCACCGCCGCCTCCCAGGGGCCGCGCGCAACGATCCTTCCGCGGTCGAAATCGAGCAGGTAGACGTCGCTCGCCGGGCCCAATATTACGTTGTGCGCGTTCAGATCGGCGTGCCGCACGCCCTGCGCGTGGAAGGCGCCGATGCAGCGGCCGATGTCGCCCCAGCGCTGCGCGTCGAGCCTGCCTTCGCGCAGGGCCGCGGCGAGCGTCAGGCGCGCGGGCAGCTCCACCGTGAGCAGGTCCGCCCGGTAGAAGAGGCCGTGGCGCCGGTAACGCGCCGCGACCGGCCGGGGCGCGGGCAGGCCGCGCGTGGCGAGATCGCGCAGCAGCCGCCACTCGCGAAAGGCGCGAGTGCGCTCGGCGCCGCTGAAGAAATACCGGTCCCCGAGCAGCCGCGCGACCGCACCGCCCCGGCGATAGTGCCGCAGCACCCAGCGACGAGCCCCGTCACGCAGGTAGGTGATCGCGCCCCGGCCTCCGGCCTGCTGCTCGACCGCGCCGCGGCGCCGCCAGCTTTCGGGATCGAACAGGCTCTCGTCCGCGTGGCCGGCGAGCGAGGCATCGTATAGCATCCCGCCGCGCGCGGTCGGTCGGCAGACCTCCCGGTCACCGCCCGCGACGATCGATGCGCCGGTGTCGCTCACGGGACCGGATTCTTCACGATTGCCCTGCCGCTGCCTACCCGCCCATGCCCGCGCCAGCCACGGATAAGCCGCTCGAGTCGGTCTGCGTGCTGCGTCTCTCGGCGCTCGGCGACGTCTGCCATGCGCTTCCGGTCGTGCGCACGATCCAGGATGCCTGGCCGGCGGCGCGCCTGACCTGGATCATCGGTCGGCTCGAACACAAGCTCCTCGGGCACCTGCCCGGGATCGAGTTTCTCGTGTTCGACAAGGCCGCCGGCGTGGGTGCCTATCGCGAGCTGCGCTCGCGGCTGGCCGGCCGTCATTTCGATGCGTTGCTGCACATGCAGCTTGCGCTGCGCGCGACGCTCGCGGCGGCCTGCATCCCGGCGGGGCTGCGCATCGGCTTCGATCGCGAACGCGCGCGCGAGCTGCAGTGGCTGGTGACCAATACGCGCATCGAGCCGCGCCGCCGCGAGCACGTGCAGGACAGCTTCTTCGGATTCACGGCCGTGCTCGGCATCGCGGGACGATCGATGCGCTGGGACATACCGCTCGAAGCGGCGGCGCTCGAGTACGCCGCGCGCGCGATTCCGGCGGGCGAACCGACACTCGTCGTGAGCCCCGCCTCGAGCCATAGGCTGCGCAACTGGCCGCCCGAGCGCTACGCGGCCGTGGCGGACCATGCGATATCCCGACACGGCTTGCGGGTCATGATCTGCGGCGGACGCAGTCCCGCCGAGCTCGAACTCGGCGCGCAGATCGTCGAGCGCATGCAGCATCCCGCCGCCAACCTCGTGGGCAAGGACACGCTGGTCGAATTCCTGGCGACGGTCGCACGCGCAACGGCTGTGCTGACGCCCGATGCAGGGCCCGCACACCTCGCGACGACGGTCGGAACGCCCGTGCTGGGTCTGTACGCCGCGACCAACCCGGCGCGCAGCGGTCCCTACTACAGCCGCGAGTGGTGCGTCGATCGTTTCGATACCGCGGCGCGGCGCTTTCTCGGCCGGCCGGCCGTGGAGCTGCCCTGGCCGACCAAGATCGAGCGGCCCGGCGTCATGGAGCTGATCGAGGTCGAGGACGTGATCGAGCGCCTGGACGCCCTGATGAATGCGGGCGCGCCGCGCACTCCGACACGCGTGATTCAGCGATAATGCTCACCTCGACCGACGAGGACGCTGCCGTGACGGCAACCCGCGCCGAAAAGCTCATCCAGCCGAACGCCCAGCACCACTACGACGTGACCGAGGACGATCTGCCGCTGTCCTGCCCGATGCCGGGCATGTACCTGTGGAACTCACACCCGCGCGTATACCTGCCGATCGAGGCGACCGGCCGGGCCAAGTGCCCCTACTGCAGCGCGGAGTACACGCTCGCCCGCAGCCAGTAAGAAAATGGCTCGGAGCCAATTTTTCAAAGACCGACTCCGACTCAAGCTGTAAACCCGCAGCGGGAGTCAACGCCAAAAAATTGGCTCCGAGCCATTTAGCCATTTTCACCCCTTGCGCTGGTAGTCGGCGTAGCTCTTCTCCTCGACCAGCGCGGAGCCCAGCCGCGTGTTGATGCGTTTCTTGATCGCGGCACGCTCGTCGTTCGTGATGTACACCGCGCGCGCGAGCTCGGTGAACTCGCGGTCGAACTGCGCGTCACGCTCCTTGTCGCGGATCTGATCCTCGATCACCCAGAGCCGTTCGTTGACTTCGCGCAGCGCCGTCCACTCCGCGTCGATATCCGACGTGACCCAGGGCGAGGCGCGCCACGTATCCATCAGCAGGCCGAGCTCGACTCGCACGTGCGCGAGCTTGGCAGCATCGCGCATGCGCTGCGACTTGATCTCGAGGATCGTGATCTTGTCGATCAGCTCGCCCGGGGAAATGGGGACCAGCAGCTCGGCCATGATTCGGTCTCGGCACTCGGGAGCGCGATTATAGGCTGCCGAACACCCGGCTCAGCCTTCCATGGTTGCGTTCCAGATCGCACGCACCGCCGCCCGCTGCGCGGCGAACTCGCCCTCGGGCACGACGCTGCCGCCCGCTTCGAGCGACAGGTGATGGATGCGCTGGCGATATGCACGGTAGGCGTCCGTCAGGACGTCCACGGTCGATTGCGGCACGAGCGTAACGGAGGCCAGCGACTCGAGCTGACGGATCACGTCCGGAAAGGTCACGAGCTCCGCATACCGCGGGGCCCAGTGCAGCGCCCAGTACTGCGCGAGGAACTCGATGTCGGCGATCCCGCCCGCGTCCTGCTTGAGATCGAACGTGCCAGCCCGGCCCCGCGACAGCTCCGCGCGCATGCGCTCGCGCATTGCACGCACGTCCTCGCGGAGCCGATTGCGCCGCACGGCCTCGCGCAGCACGTCGACGCGCAGCACCTCGAAGCGCTCGCGCAGCGCCTGTGGTCCGGCGACCGCGCGCGCGCGCAGCAGCGCCTGGTGTTCCCAGGTCCAGGCGTCGGCTCGCTGGTACTGCTCGAAGCCCGTGATGCTCTGCGCGAGCAGTCCGCCCTTGCCGCTCGGGCGCAGTCGCGTATCGACCTCGTACAGCCGGCCGGCGGCCGAGTGGACGGTGAGCAGGTGCACGAGGCGCTGCACCAGCCGCAGGAAGAACACACTGTTCTCCACGGCGACCGGACCGGTGGTGCGCTCGATGTCGCCCGCCGAGTCGTGCAGGAACACCAGGTCCAGGTCCGAGCCGTAGCCGAGCTCGTAACCGCCGAATTTGCCGTACGCGACGACGATCAGACCGGCCGGCTGCGCGCCGTCGCCGTCGTCGCGCTGCGGCAGGCCGTGACGCGCGGTGATCTGCGTCCAGGCAAGCTCGAGCGCTTCCTGCACGATCAGCTCGGCGATGTCCGTCAGACGGTCGCTCACTTTCATGATCGGCAGCCTGCCGGAGAGGTCGGCCACGGCTATGCGGAACACGGCGGCGCGCTGGAACTGCCGCAGGAGCTCCACCTGGTGCTCGGGCTCCTCCGCGCCGGCGCCGGCCATCCGCCCGCGCAGTTCCGCGGCCAGCTCCTCGCGCGTCGGCGGCGCTTCGATGAGCCGCCGGTCGAGCAGCTCGTCGAGCAGCAGCGGAAACGCAGCGATCTGCTCGGCGAGGAACCCGGACTGCGCACAAAGATCGACCAGCCGCGACAGCGCGAGCGAGTTCTCGTTGAGGAGCGCCAGGTACACCGTCCGCCCGCCGATGCGCTCCACCACGTGCAGCACGCGACCCAGTGCGACGGCTTCGGAATCACGGCCGGCAATGCGCTGCAGAAGCTTCGGCAGCAGGCTCGTCAGGCGGCGCCGCCCCGCCGCATCCAGCCGCCGCAGATAGGCGCTGTCGCGCAGCCGGGCGAGGCTCGCGAGCACTGACGCGGTGTCGATCACCCCGGAGTCGCGCAGCAGCACCGCGCGGCGCTCCTCGTCGAGGTCGGCGTCGAGGAACCGCTCGAGATCGCGCTCCGCACCGGTCCGCGCCCGTGGCGCGGGCCCGAAACCGAGCATGAGGAAATGCGTGCTGACACGCTCGCGATGGCCGCGCAGCTCGGCCGCGAAATCGTCCCACGTCCGGGCACCCATGCTCGCGGCGAGGCGCACGCGATCGACCTCCTCTACGGGAAGCTCGTGCGTCTGCTCGTCGTTTCGCTCCTGCAGTCGGTTCTCCACCCGGCGCAGGAAGCGGTAGGCCGCCGCCAGCTCGCTGACCGCGGCAGCGGGCAGCAGCTTCTGCCCGGCGAGCAAGTCGAGCGCGCGCAGCAGAGCGCGCGACTGCAGGCGCGGATCGCTCCCGCCACGGATGAGCTGGAAGGCCTGCACGATGAACTCGATCTCGCGGATCCCACCCGGGCCGAGCTTGATGTTGTCCTCGAGTTCGCGTCGCTCGACCTCGCGCGCGATCAGCTCCTTCATGGCCCGCAACGATTCGAAGACCCCGAAGTCGAGGTAGCGCCGGTAGACGAAGGGCCGCAGCACGTTGCGATACAGCTCGTCGAAGCGTTCGCCGCCCACGATCGGGCGTGCCTTGACGTAGGCGTAGCGCTCCCAGTCGCGGCCGTGCTGCTGCAGGTAATCCTCGAACGCTCCGAAGCTCACGACCAGCGGACCTGATTCGCCGAACGGCCGCAGTCGCAGATCGACGCGGTACACGAAACCCTCGTGCGTTACGGTCCCGAGCAGCTGGGCCACGCGGCGCGCCAATCGGTTGAAATACTCTTCGTGCGTGAGCGGGCGCCGTCCCCCGGTCTCGCCGTGCTCGGCGAACAGGAACACCAGGTCGATGTCCGAGGAAAAGTTGAGCTCCCCGCCACCGAGCTTGCCCATGCCGAGCACGGTGAGCGGCAGCGTGCCGCCGTCGCGAGACGACGGCGCGCCGTGACGCGCGGCGAGCTCGCGCTCGGCGCGCGCGCACGCCGCAACGATGCAGACATCCGCGAGCAGCGACAGCTCCTCGAGCACGGTGTCGATGGTGGCGAGCCCGGCCAGATCCCGCCATGCGATACGCGCGAGCTGGCGGCGCCGGAAGCGACGCAGCGCGTCCATGAACTGCACATCGTCCGCCTCCGCGGACAGCGACTCCGCCAGGGCTTGTGCAAGCCAGCCGCGGTCGGCGGCATCGTGCAGGCGGCCGGCGGTCGCGAGCCAGTCGAGCCAGGGTGGATGGCGCAGGCAGGTGTCGGCGACGAAATCGCTCGCGGCCCAGACCCGCGGCAGCTGTGCACGAAGCTCCGCGTCCAGCGCGCCAGCCAGGGCGGCCGCCAGCTGTCGGAGCTTGTCCTCGAGCGCCGGTCGCAGCGGCGCCGGAACGGAGGCAAGGTCGACGGTCGCGGCCATCAGCGCGACGCAGCGGGAGTAGTCGCCGCCACGCTCAGCCCGATCAGCCAGGCGAGCGCGAGCAGCGCGGCGGCGAGCAGGAACGGCGCGCCGGGAATCTGTCGCGGGGCATCGGCGGCGATGAACGTCGCGAACGTCTGGCTGAACAATCCCGGCCCGATCATCGCTGCGATCCCGAGCACGGCACCGTTCGCGCCCTGCAGCTCGCCCTGACGCCGCGGATCGACGAGGCGAGTCATCAGTCCCTGCGCCGAAGGTCCCGCGAGACCCCACAGCGCGACGAGCGGAATAGCTGCGAGGAACAGCACGCCGGTCGGCGCGACGGCATACGCGACGAACCCGACGCAGCCGAATGCGAGCCCGGTGAGCAGCGTGCGCTGCTCGCCGAGCCGCGCGACCAGCGGCCCGACGAGCGCGCCCTGCACCACGGCTGAGCTGACGCCGATCAGCGCCAGCGAGAATCCCACCGCGCGCTCCTGCCAGCCGTAGCGAAAACCCGCGTACAGGACGAACACGGATGGCAGAACCGCGTGCGCCAGGTTGCTGATGAAGGAAATGCCCGCGAGCGGGGCGAGACCCGGAGTGGATCGCAGCAGTTTGAGCGAGCCGACGGGATTGGCCCGCCGCCACTCGAAGGGCCGGCGCCGCTCGGGCGGCAGCGACTCGGGCAGCACGATCAGGCCGTAGAGTCCGTTCGCGAGGCTCAAGCCCGCTGCCGCCCAGAACGGCAGCCGCGGGTCGATGCCGCCCAGCAGGCCGCCGAGCGCGGGTCCGAGCACGAACCCCACACCAAAGGCAATGCCGGTGATGCCGAAGGCTTGAGCGCGCTTCTCGACCGGCGTGACGTCGGCCACGTACGCCATGCCGGTGCTGATGCTGGCGGCGGTAATGCCGGAGATCACGCGCCCCACGAACAGCCAGGCCAGATTCGGCGCCAGCGCCATCAGCACGTAGTCCAGCCCCAGGCCGAAATTCGACAGCAGAATCACCGGCCGCCGTCCGTAGCGATCCGAGAGCGCGCCGATCACGGGCATCGACAGGAACTGCATCAGTGCCCACACGACACCGAATGCGCCGAAGATGCGCGCCGCGGCCGCAGTGTCCTCGTTGACGAAATCCTCGACCAGCTTCGGCAGGACTGGAACGACCACGCCGATCGCCATCATGTCGAGCGCGATGGTGACGAAGATGAAAGCCAGCGCCGCACGGCGCGGCCCGTGCGCGCTCACGATCCACGTCATGATGGTTCGCGATCATCCCGGCAGCACCGCGGCCTGTCCACTTGCGGCGCGAACATGTGCCCGACATGTTTTGTGCAGCGACGGGCAAATTGGCCCGCCGGAGCGGAGGGATGCCGAGGGCTCCGGACCGTCGGAAAAACTGACAAGAGAGGAGGGCTGGCGGGCAGGCCCGGAACCGACTGCGACGCACGTCACAGTGCTTCAAGCTGTGATCTGCGTCACAGGAAAGGGCCATCGTTGCGTAGATGCAACGGGTTGCGGGCTGTCGCCACACTTGACAGCGGCCGCGGCCGGCTGAGCACGCCGGCCGGCCTTCATCGGTTAACCAACTGATTCAAAAAGATTTTCTGCCATTGGCACGAAGCCTGCACTACTCCGGCTGCAAGGTTCAGTTCCCGCACAGGAGAGAGTAGCCATGAGTCTCAGCTGGATCAGCAACCGCAGCATGCGGGTATCGCCCCGGGCACGGCTGGTCGACGACAGCGCAGCCGAGGCGCTTCGCAGGAAGCTCGAAGCGATCGAATGGCAGCCGCAGAACGGTTTTCTCAAGGATCAGGTCTTCGACAAGGATGATGTCTCGGTCGTGCGCGTGACCCGCGCGGCCTGAGCCTGACCCGTCCGTGAATCCGCCGCCCCGGCCCGCCACGGGACCGGGGCGGCTTCGTTTCGGCTCATGCCGAACGGATCTTCGGACCCTGGGTCGTTCTGAGACAATGCCGACTCGGCTGCCGCGCATGGCGGCCGCCCACCGCTCCCGGTCTTCCATCCAGCATGAGCCGCCAGAACAGCATCGCGGCCGCGGCGCCCACCGCCGCGACGCAGTATCGCAGCGGGCTCGTCGCGGCGATCGGTGCATTTCTGTTCTGGGGCGTGTTTCCCCTCTATCTCGCGCTGCTTGCCGCCGTCCCGGCACTGCAGATCCTGGCGCATCGAATCGTCTGGTGCTGCGTGTTCGTGGTCGCCTGGGTCGCGCTGCGCGGTGAGCTTCCCGCGATGCGTGCGGCGCTGGCGAATCGCGGCTCGCGACTGCGGCTCGCTGCGTCAGGTTCACTGATCAGCGTCAACTGGCTCACCTACGTCTGGGCGATCAACCACGGTCACGTCATCGACTCGAGCCTCGGCTATTTCATCAATCCGCTGGTCAGCGTGGCGCTCGGCGTAGTCGTGCTGTCCGAGCGGCTGAACCGGGCGCAGTGGACCGCGGTAGCGCTCGCCGCGGCGGGCGTGCTGTACCTGACGATCGTTACGGGTCGGCTGCCCTGGATCTCCCTGGTCCTGGCGTCTTCCTTCGGTCTCTACGGACTGATCCGCAAGGTGGTCGCGGTCGAGTCGCTCCCGGCGCTTGCCACCGAGACGCTGCTGCTCGCGCCGCTGGCCGCGGGCTACCTCCTGTGGGTCGGGGCGCAGGGGACGGGCGCGTTCGGGCGGCTCGGCCTGGGGCTGGACCTGCTGCTGCTCGGCAGCGGCGTGGCAACCGCCGTCCCGCTTGCACTGTTTGCCTACGGCGCGCGCCGTATCCCGCTGTCGACGGTGGGTCTGACCCAGTACCTTGCCCCCAGCATGCAGCTCCTGCTGGGGGTGTTCTTCTTCGGCGAGCCCTTTCCGCGGGCGCGTGCGATCGGCTTCGCGCTGATCTGGTGCGGTCTTGCGATCTACGCCGCGGACGGGTTGCGACGCGCGCGTGCCGCGACGCGAGTCTGAACGCCGATCACAGCCGGTTCCGTCGCGAGCATAGCCGATCGCGTGCGGGTGCAACTGTCAGGGCACCGGGCGCAGTGTGAAGATGAGGCTCATCTCCTCGAGCGTCGGAATCAGCGCGTCGAAGATCTGCGCGTCGCGGGACTCCGGCGGGTAGGGGTTGGCAAGGTCCTGTGCGGCGACGACGGCGAGCGATGACGAGCTCGCGACCTCGGTCCCCGGCGGGGGCTCCGGACTCTCCGACAGACGCAGCCAGTCCGCGCGCGGCAGTACGGCCGCGTGAAACAGGCTCGCCTCCGGGCTGGAGGGCTCCTCGGGCAGGTAATCGATGACCACCCAGCGCTCCGCGAACCGCTGTCGCACGCCCGCGGACGGCCCGGTCTCGGTCCGGACCCGCAAACGTCGCAGCGGCCAGTCGCGCGGCAGCCTCACGGACAGCCCGCTCGCCGGATCGAAGAACTCGCAGGTGCGGAGCCGCAGATCGTCGCAGCCGAGATTGCCGGAGGCCGGCAGAACCTCGACCGCCGACGCGAGCGGCGCGAGCGCGATCAGGGGCAGCGCCGCCGCCAGAGCGAGAACCACAGCCATGTTCAGACCCGCCGGGGACCGGTTACGCTTGATACTGGATCCGTGCCGCCGCGGAGGGCCGCGCGCCATGCCGTCATTCCGCTCGTCGAGCCGTGCCAGCAATCTGCTGCAGCACCACCGGGCCCGTGGCCGAGCCTATCCTACGCCTCGTTACTGGGAGCGGCTCTACCAGATGCTGGCAGAGGAGGCTGAGAAGCGCGGCAAGACTCCGCCGCCGCCGCCCCTGACTCATGGCCTCGACCACGATCCGACGCAGGCCGAGAAAGTCGAGCGCCTACGCGAGCAGGTCGACTGGGCCGATCGCAACTATCTCCTGCACCGGATCCAGATGTTCTTCGACGCGATGCCCCCCTCCGCCTGGGAGAAGTTGGACTGACCGGCTGATCAGCTCAGGCTGTCCCAGTATCGCTCCATGCGCGTGCGCAGGGCGGGATCCGGCAGCTCCGACCTGCCGGCGCCAAGGTTATCCTCGAGGTGCGTCACGCGATGAGTGCCCGGAATCGCGCAGGTCACGGCCGGGTGGGAGACGACGTAGCGCGCCAGCAGCTGCGCCCAGCTCGCCGCACCTGCCTCCGCAGCCCACGGCGGCAACTCGCGTCCGGCGAGTTTCGGAAAGAGGTTGCCGCTGCGGCGCCCGCCGAACGGCATGTTCACCAGCACGGCGAGACCGCGCTCCTGCGCGAGCGGCAGAACGTCCTCGGCCGCTGCGCGGTTGTCGATCGAGTAGTCGACCTGGATGAAATCGAGCGGATGTTGCCGCATAACCTCGAGCATTTTCGGGTATTGAGCGGCGTTGGAGGTCGTCACGCCGAGATAACGGATGCGTTTCGCGTCCTTCGCCTCGCGCAGCATCGGCATCAACACATCGACGCCGTCCAGATTGTGCACCTGCATCAGATCGATCCGCGGCGTGTGGAGGCGGTGGAACGATTCGTCGAGCATTGCGCGGCCCTGCGCGACATCGCCGGCAGGTGCCGTCACCTTGGTCGCGAGAAAGAAGCGGTCGCGGTTGCCGAGCTCGGCCATCAGCTCGCCGAGCACGATCTCGGACCGCCCGTACGCGGGGGCCGTGTCGATGACCGTGCCGCCGAGATCCGGCATGCGCCGCAGCACGTCGCGCCGCGACGCGAGATCATCCGCCGAGGTCACGTTGTAGTTGTTCGTGCCGAGACCGATGACCGGGAGCCGTTCGCCGCTCGAAGGGATAGCCTTGCGAACCAGCGGTGTGCTGCCGGCGGGTTCGCTGCGCGCGCCGAGCGTCCGCGATGCGCCCGCAGCGACGCCGGCGGCGATCCCCGCCTGCAAGACCCGCCGCCTCGAGATCCGGTTGAAATCGGGATCGCGCATCCATCCTCCTCCCTGGGTAGGGCGACGCGCGCGATCGACCGTCAGCGTCGGTGCCTGCGGCCGAAGAGGCGCAGCAGCCTCGCTGGACCGTCCTCGACCGAACCCGCCGAGCTCAGGAGAATCTGGCGCAGGAGTAGTGCCGGCAGGGCGGCCGCCTGCAGCATGCGTACGATCCGGCGCGGGCCGATCAGCAGCCCGAGCGCGATCGCGCCGATCGCCGCGACGGGTGTGGCGCGACGCGCGAGCGACAACCATCCATCCGCTCGGGCGAGCCCGTCGGCGATCCGCGCGTGCTGATCGGCGAGCAGCCGGCGCTCGGCGTGGATCTGCGCAAGTAGGGCTTCCCGGCGGTGCCGCAGCTCGGCATCGCGCGCGCTCACTGCTGCCCCCGAAGGCGCGCCACGTCGCGCGCGAGCTCCGTGCGCGTCGCCTCGAACAGCCTCGGACGGGCGCGCAGCTCGCGGCGCACGGCGAATCCGCACAGCGCGGCGGCGAGCAGGAAGATCCCCAGCACCGCAAGCGCGGCGGCCAGCCGGTGCGTGTCCCAAAAGACCAGCACGACCACGAACCCGCCGATCAGCGCACCCAGGATGCCGGCGAGCAGCGCCGCGACGCCCAGCAGAAGCACGCGCGCGACCCGCTGGATCTCTTCCTCGACCTCGGTCGTGAGGAGCTCGGCCCGGGTTTGCACCGCCTCGACCAGCGTACCCAGCATCTGCACCGCCGAGCGCAGCAGCTGCGACGCAGCGCCGGGCGCGGCGGTGCCGGTGTTGCGGTCCCGGTCCATCGCTCAGCGGCGCGACAGCAGCAGGCCCAGCAGCAGCCCGACGGCGGCCGCGATGCCGATCGCCTGCCACGGGTTGTCACGGACATAGGTCTCCGTGGCGTGCACGGCTTCCTCGCCCATCTCCGCCGCCGACCCCTGTATCGCTTTGAGGCGCGCGCGCGCGCTCTCGAGGGCGGCCTGGACCCGTCGCCGCGCCTCGTCGGCCTTGTCGCCGATCTGCCCTTCGGTTGCCCGCAGCAGCGCTTCGGTGTCGTGCACGACCTTGCGCAAGTCGTCCATCAGATCGGCCGTCGTAACTCGCTCCATGGCATTACCCCTGAGGTGAGCAGCGATCGCTGCGTTGGCCCGTGTTGCCAGGCCTCAGCATACCTCTACCACGAGCTCCGCGGCGGGCGGCCGGGCGCAATGGTGCGAGGCCATCGAGGCGCCGTACCCGCCGGCGTTGAGAAAGGCGAGGACATCGCCCTCGCGGACGTCCGGCAGCCGGCAACCCTCCGCAAACAGGTCACCGGCCTCGTTGATGTGTCCCGCCACCGTACAGCTCATGCCGGGAGGGACGTCGGCGGCGCGGCACAACACGACTTCCTGGTGATAGTGGTACATGACGGGCAGGTTGAAGGCGTTGAAACCGCAGTCGACGCCGACGAACCGCACGCCGCCCTTTTCTTCCACGGTCGCGACCTCGACCAGCAGAATTGCGGAGTCCTTGACCAGGTAATCCCCCGGCTCGGCGAATACGGTAACGCCGAGCGGCGCGAGCTCCCGGGCGACCCCGCATGCGTAGGCGTCGAGATCGACAGCCCGGTCGGAGGCCTGCAGCGGAATGCCGAGGCCGCCTCCCACGTTGAAGTACTCGAGTCGCGGCATGCGCTGCGCGAGCGCAGCGCCGCGCGCGAGCGCCTCGAGAAACTGCGGGAGACCCTCGCCCAGCCAGCCCGAGCCGATGTGAAAGTGCAAGCCGCGCACTTCGAGCCCGCAATCGTGCGCCAGCCGCAGCGCCTCCTCGAACCGGTCGGCATAGATGCCGAACTTGGTCGGTTTCTCGCCGGCGTAGGTGAGCTGCGCCGAGTAGCCCGCGCCGATCTGCGGGTTGATGCGTAGCCCGATCGCGCGACCCTGTGCGCGCCGGCCCACGCGTCGGATCCCGCTCAGCGAGTCGAGATTCAGGATCACCGGCTGCGCCAGGACCACGTCGAGATCGCGCTCGCTCAGATTCGTGCCGGTATAGGAGATTTCACCGGGCGCCCATCCTGCCGCAAGCGCAAGCTGCATTTCCTGCGGCGAGCAGACGTCGATGCCGACGTTGCCGAGGTCGCGCAGCCGCGCCAGGTAGGCGGGAAGGCGATTCGCCTTGAGCGCGTAGTGAACGCGATGCCGGAGACCGGCGCGATCGAATGCCGCCTGCAGGCGGCGCACATTCGCCTCGAGCCGCGCGGGGTCGTAGAGGTAGAGCGGCGTGCCGTGCTCGCGCGCGGTGCGCTCGGCGTCTTGACCGGCGAACAGCAGCCGATGGTCGCGGACCGTAAGGCCCGCGCGGCTCCACCACGGGTTCATCGGTGGCAGTGTATCGCGGCACCGGGCCGCGGCGCTCTGCAAGCACCGACCCGGCGTCCAATGTCTCAGACCGTGATCAGGACGCCAGTGGCGATGCCGGTCAGGGCACGGTCGAGACCTGTGCCGCTCCGGGAATCAGCGCGTTGTTGATCACGAACACCGTGCCGCCGCGCCCGACCGCGATGGACGTCAGCTGGTTCAGTCCCGTTGCGATCTGTGCGCACGTCCAGGTGGATGTATCGCACGCGTTCAGCGAACCGCCGGCGCCCTGTCCAAACTCCATCGCGAGCCAGCTCTCCTCGTCGAGCTCCGCGACATACAGTGTTCCGTCCGGTCCAAAGGCCAGATCGATGATCGACGTGAACCCGTCGGCGACCACCTGGCAGTCGGGGCTCACTCCGCACACCGCGTGTCGGGCCCAGGGCTCGATGCGCCACACCTGCGACTCGCCCTTGGGCGCAGGGAAGCCCTTGAGCTCACCGACGTAATACGCACCATCCGGGCCGATCGCGACGCTCGTGGCCACCGCCTGCGCCGGGATCGCATCGGGCGCAAAGCAGATGTCGGCGCCCGACGCGGGGCAGCCGAAGATGGCCTTGGCGTTCGCTGTAGGCACCAGCGCGTTAGGCAGCGTCGCGACCCAGTCGACGCGACCGCGCTGATCCGCGATCAGCAGGGCATTCGCCGCTGCATCGGCGATGAGCGCGCGTCCGCCGCTCAACACCGCGACGTCGAAGGGATTCGACTCGATGATCCCTCCGTCCGGGTTGACCCGCGCCTCGAACTCGAGAAGATCGGCCACTTCACGCACTGACCCGCGCGAGATTCGATAGAGCCTGCCATCGCCGCCGAAACCGGGACTGGTCAGCGCGAGCATGTTGCCGCGCCCGAGCGCAGCGACATCGGTCGCGCCCGGCAGCTGCGCGACGGAGGCACCCGCTCCCTTGCGAAGCTCGAGAATTCCTGAGCCTGCATCGGCGACGAGCAGGCTCCCGTCCGGTGCGGTGGTGATCCCGAACACCGGTGTGGCTGCCGGAATGGCGATCGAGTCGGCCTGTGCGGACCCGATGGCCATGAGCACACCAATCAGCGAACTCCAGCAAGAGAGAATCTTGCGAGTTGACATAACGTGACCTCGCTTGTCGTTAGAGTGGAACCCTTCCCCCGCGAGACAGTTTCGAGCACGCGTGCCGGCTGTCAAGCGCCTTTCGACCCGGCAGCGCCGCGGGCGCGCAGGTCGCCGCGACGCTCCCGCGTCACGTGCAGGTGTGGCGGATCGCTGGTCAGAGCGCTGCAAGGTTCCCGTGGACGGGTTTGCCTTCGAACAGCGTCACGAGCGCTTTCGTGTCCGAGATCTCGGACGCCGGGATCTCGAACAGGTTTCGATCGAGCACCACGAGATCCGCCCGCTTGCCGGTCTCGATCGAGCCCGTATCCTTCTCGAGCCGGTTCGTATACGCCGCATTGATGGTGAAGGCGGCGACCGCCTCAGGCAGAGTGATGGCCTCGTCGGGCAGGAAAGGCTCGGTCGTCTCGCCGAGCGCGCCGAGGCGCGTCACGGCGGTCTCCATCTGCTCGAAGGGATTCGGACTCGACACCGACCAGTCGCTGCCGAAAGCGACGGTCGCACCGCTGTTCTGCACGCTGCCGATGGGGTACAGGTGCGCCGAGCGCTCCGGACCCAGGAACGGAATCGTCAGATCCCTAATGTATTCGTCCGCGTAGGCCCAGAGCGGCTGGAAGTTGGCGACGACGCCGAGCTGGCGAAAGCGCGGGATGTCCGCGACGTCGATCAGCTGCAGGTGCGAGATGTGGTGACGATGGCCGAGGTCGCCGTTCGCCTTGCGCGCGGCTTCCACCGCGTCCAGCGACTGGCGGATCGCCGCGTCGCCGATCGCATGGAAGTGCACCTGGAAGCCCTCGGCATCGAGCTGCGTCACGGCCGCCTTGAGCTTTTCCGGCTCGACCATCGGGATGCCGCGCGACTTGCTCGGGATCAGGTAGGGCTCGAGCATCGCAGCCGTGTAATTCTCCATGACGCCGTCCTGCATGATCTTGACGGTCCCGGCATCGACGTGGCCCTTCGTGTACTCGGTGCGCAGCCGCTTCATACCCTCGATCTGCTCGAGGCCCTGCCCGCGCTCCCACCAGATCGAGGCGATGACGTGCAGCGAGAGCTCGCCTGAGTCGTCGAGCGTTCGATAAGTCGTGAGGTCGTCTTCATCGACCGAGGCGTCCTGGATCGCGGTGATACCGAAACCGTTCAGGTACTTGACCGCGTAGCGCAGGCCGGCCGCGCGCTGCTCGTCGCTCGTCGGCGGCATCTTGGAGGCGACCAGCTGACCCGCACCTTCCTGCAGGCTACCGACCGCGGCACCGGTCTTCGGATCGCGGTCGATACGGCCATCCCTTGGGTCGGGGGTGTCGTTCGTGATGCCGGCGATTTCGAGCGCCTTGGTGTTGACCCAGACCGTGTGGCCGTCGGTGCTGGACAGTATCACCGGCCGGTCGGGCACCACGGCGTCGATCAGCTCGCGGCGTGCGAGCGCGCCGGGACCAAAGGCGGACATGAGCCAGCCGCCGCCGGTGATCCACGGCTCGTCCGGATGCGCCTCGGCATACTTCTTGATCGCGGCGATGTACTGGTCGACGGTCGTGAGTCCGTTCAGGTTGCAGGCGTTGGCCTCGATCCCCGCGGAGATCGGGTGGACGTGCGAGTCCTGGAAGCCGGGCAGGACGACGCGCCCATCGAGCTCGACGACTTGCGTCCCGGGACCGACGTACGCCTTGGCGTCGTCGTTCGTTCCGACGAACACGATGCGACCGTCGCGGATGGCCACCGCCTCGGCCCACCCGCGTTCGGAATTCACCGTGTAGATCCTGCCGTTCGTCAGCGCGAGATCGGCGGCGGTCCTGGCGTCCTCACGGGCGCAGCCGGCGATCACTGCGGTTGCAACGAACAGCGTCGCGCGTCGGCGCATCGACTGGCTCGATCGGGTCATCACTGAACGTCCCCCGTACGGCTTCGCTTCGGGTTCCAGGCCGCGGTGCACGATTCCGCGGCGATGTCGGGCCGGGGATTGTACGCGGATGTACGCGTCTTGCCACGGCGCGGAAGACCGCGGCGAGGCGCCGGTTCGCGCCCTCGTTCTCGGGCAACGGGAGCCGCGGCCGCCGTTGTCTCACTCAGCGTGTCAGGAAGCGGTGCAGTCGTACGTCGTGACTTCTGAAGTGATCGCCGAACCAGCCCCCGAGGCGCTGCGAGAACCGGGCATCGTCGAGCACGCCCTGCTCGTGGACCTCGTCCATGATGTCGCGAAGATCATCGAGGAGACGCTCGTGATCCGCCTTGTGGGCGGGGCGCTCCGGGTAGTCGCGCGCCTGCATGTCCTTTTCCTCGAGCGCAAAGTGTGCCGAGATGCGGGCGAAGATCTCGCCGAGGAATGCCTCGATACCCTCCGGCGAGCGCTCCGCGCCAAGCGATGCATGCAGCGCGTTGATCAGGCCGATCAGCTGCTGGTGTTCGTGGTCGACCTCGTCGATACCGATCCGAAATTCGTCACGCCACTCGAGCAGGCTCATTCGACGGTACTCCTCGTCGCCGGCGAGGCGGGCCGCGGCTGCCCAAAGCGGAACCCCCCTTCGGTGCCCTGGAAGTCGATCACGAAGTTCTGGCCCGGCGCCAGGTCAACGGTCGCAGTACCGCTGTAATCGAAGCCCGTGGCGCGACCGCTGTCTCGGAGCCGCGCATCGAGCCTGTGACGGCCTGCCGGCACCGGGAAGCGCGCGTACACGGTCGAGGGCCCATCGTTCCAGAGGCCCGCCGGTCGATGAATCCCGCGATGAACCGGCCGGCCGTCGAGGTGGAGCTCCAGATACACGGGCCAACGGCCGCGCTCGCACGTCGTGGCTCGACGCTCGTTGAAGGGCAGCTTCGCGAGCTCCTCCGGCGAGTAGCGCCGGCAGGGCTTCAGCGGCTGCGCGGCGTGGCTGAAACTCAGCTTGAGCAGCGATGCGTCGCGGCCGAGCTGCGCGTAGGTCGGGCGGGTCGCGAACCATCCGATCAACGCCGCCACCGATGCGAGCACGACCAGCTGAGCGACGAAGCGCGCCGGCGCCGGCAGACTCCGCGGTGCGGCTCGCCATGCGGAGCTGCCCGTCGCAGCCCGATCAGGCGCGGCGAGCGACCGCAGGTGTGCGCGGAACTGCTGCAATGATCGATGCCCCTGGTTTCGCTGCGCCGGCAGGTTCCAGGACACCGCGACTCGATCCCGCGACACCCGATCCCGCAGCTGGGGGTCTCGCTGGTTGGCGATGCGGGCTTCGGTCCAGCGCTGGCCCAGCCGCTCGAAACAATCCTCCGTCGCGCATCCGGCGATCAGCACGCCATCGGCGTGCTTGCGCGAGAGCGCGAAGTCGATGAACGAGGGGGGCAGCATGCCGACGCAGGGCACCGTGATCACGCCGACGTCGGGCTCCCGCAGCGCGTCGGGATCGACTGCATGGGTGCAGGTAACCACCAGCGTGCGCGCACTGCCGCGCAGCGGCTCGGTCGCCGCGACGACCCGATCGCGCAGCACGGCGATCGGGTCGCCGGGCAGTTCGATGCCCGGCACGAGCGCCGTCGCGCGCCGGAATGGCGTCGCCGTCGGGCACGCACCCGCGCAGATGCCACAACTCACGCACAGCTCGGCAGCGACGCGCGCTTCCTGCTCGTACGCCGCGCCATCCGAGCGCGGCGCCATGGTGATCGCCCCGAAAGGACAGTCGGCAAAGCAGCGCGCGCAGCCATTGCAGTTGTCGAGGTGGACCTCCGCGGGTGGCGGTTTGCGCAGCGGCGGCAGCCATGGCAACGCGGTGAGCAACAGGCTGGCGCCGACCAGGGCAAGCCAGAGAGTTCCGCCGCTCACAACGTCGAGCAGCGGATACGCGGCGAGATAGAACCAGTCCAGCCCCACCTGCTGCGGGACACGGTCGAGGTCGGCGGGCGCCTGGCTCGTCGCCGGGACGACGAGCGCCAGCGCCACCAGCGCCCCGAGCACGGCCAGCCCGAGCGCACGCGGCGGATTGACCCGCGCATGCGCGTGCCGCTGGATGTGCACCCACATGAAGAGAAGCATCGCAAGCGGCACTGCAATGTGGATGTACACCATGAGCGTGAAGAACCGTCCGCTCAGGTGCGTGCTGTCGAGGAAGTTACGCGCGATCGGTTGGGCGAAGATGCCGATAGCGTCGAGCCACTCCGTGGTCGCTATCGCCACGTACTGTGCCAGCTGGTCCCATACGAGCCAGTAACCGGTGATGCCACAGGCGTAGAGAAACCACAGCAGCGGCACACCGGTCACCCATGGAAACCAGCGGTTGCCGCGCATGCGGTCCATTGCGAACTCGCGCAACATGTGCAGTATCACCACCACGACCATCGCGTCGGATGCGTAGCGGTGCACGCTGCGCATCACGCCGCCGAGGTACCACTGCTCGCGCGACAGTGACTCGAGCGAGGTGTACGCCTGTGTCACGCCCGTATCGAAGAAGACATACACGTAGATGCCGCTGACGCAGACGATCCAGAAGAGCCACCAGCCGAGCGCGCTCAGATGCACGACCGGATTCAGGCCGGCCCCGAACGCCGCGTCGCAGAGCTGTTCCAGCCGCAGGAACACGGCGCGCAGTGCTTTCTTGACCGCGTTCACGATCGTTCCCGGGAGCAGCAGGTCCGTCAGCGTACGCGGCGCGCCGCCAGGGCGATTGCGACACCGACCATGCCCAGCGCCAGTACTCCCGCAACGATATCGACGACCAGCGCGTAGTCGAAACGATAGCGTCCGGTCGTCGGGTCATAGATCGTACAGAAGAGCCGAACCGACTCGATGAGCCCACCCAGCGTACCGCGAGCGATACTGTCGCCCCTCAGCAGTCTCTTGAGGGGTTCGACGAGCACGGGCGCGCTGAAATCCTGCCCGTAGATCTGCAGCATCACGCGGCCCGCGCCGTCGATGATGGTCGTCTGAGTGATGTGGTCGAAGCCCTTGGCCGACGGACGATACGAGAAGCCGACGTCTCGTGCCAGCCGCTCGATCGTGGCGGCGTCCGTGCTCGCGAAATGCCACCCCGGCCGGTTCGCGCCACGTTCAGTTGCATATTGCCGCATGCGCTCCGGCGTATCGTTGACGGTGTCGAAGCCGACGCTGAGCACCGTGAAGCTCTTGGGTCCCACCGCCTTGCGCGCAACGTCGACGGCATCACGCAGATGCAACGTCAGACCCGAACAAACCTGGTAGCAGCTCGTGTATACCAGGCTCAGGACGAGCGGCTTGCCGCGCAGGTCGGACAGCCTGAACGGCTGACCGCGCGCGTCGACGAACTGGTAGTCGGCAAGCGTGCGGCTGATGGCCGCCTGGCTGGCGGTCAGCGCCTCGCGCTCCTCCGCTGACCGTCCGGCTGCGCCGAGTGGCTGCGACACGGCGACCAGGAGCGCGAGCACCTGGGCGCACCGCCACGCACTCCTCCGCTGCGCGGCGTCCACGCCTCAGGGCCCCAGCAACCGGCCGGCGAGCGCACCGTCGACGATGGTCCCGACCAGCAGCAGGCTCAGCTGCAGGAGCGACGCCAGGAAGCAGCGCAGTGCGTTGGCCTGTGTCGGGGCGCGTACCAGGAGCACGCTGCGGTAGATGAAGTAACCACCGCCCGACAGCGCGCATGCCGTGTAGACGATGCCGGCTCCCCACGCGATCGGCAGCAACGCGAGCAACGCGAGCGTGAGCGTATGCGCGAGGATCGCCCGCGCCGAGACTCGTTCGCCGTAAACGACCGGCAGCATCGGCACGCTCGCCCGTGCATAGTCCTGCCGGTAGTACATCGCCAGGCTCCAGAAGTGCGGTGGCGTCCACAGGAACAGCACCGTCGCGAGCGTCCACGCGGCCAACCCCGGACCGGGCTCGACCGCGTACGCTCCGGCCAGCACCGCGAAGCTGCCCGCGAGCCCGCCGACGACGATGTTCAGCCACGTGCGGCGCTTGAGCCAGAGGGTGTAGACGACCCCGTAAGTGAACGCGCCGAGCAGGACGCAGCTTGCAGCGCGCCAGTTCGTCGCAAGGCCCGCGGAGATCACGGCGACGATCGCCATCGCGACGATCAGGGCAAGCCAGCGCGCGCCCACCTGCAGCTCGCCGGTGACGAATGGACGGTTTCGCGTGCGAGACATCCGGGCGTCCAGATCGCGTTCGGCGAGGTGATTCAGCGCGCCCGCAGCCGCGGCCGCGAGAAACACCGACGCCGCCAGCACGAGCAGGCGCCACGGCGGCAGCGCGGCGCCTTCCGTCGCCGCGACGCCCGCGATGGCGGCGAGCATGATTTCCAGGCCGATGCGTGGCTTGAAGACGGTGGCGATCCGCCAGCGCGCGGTGCCGATCGTGACCGAAACGTCGCGAGCCGTGGCCTGTGTCACGATCGACTCCTATTTCAGCGGCCAGACCTCGGCGAGATACTTCCAGTTCACGAAGTAATACAGCACGAAAGACACGAAAAAGACCCCGACCAGCACCGCCGTGCCCGGTATCTTCAGCGTACCGGCGCTTCCGTAATGTGCAACCGCAGCCGCGGACGAGGCCCCTGACGCCGGACCGAGACTCACGGTTTCGGTGTCGCCGATCTTCCTGCCGAACAGCACCGACGCGACCACGACGACGATGTACATCGCCCCACCCAGCGCCGCCAGGACTGCGGACAGCCCGTTGAGCGCCAGCATCAGGAACGCCGCAGGCGAGTACTGGAACTGCGACAGCGCGTCGGCGAAGGTGATGTCCCAGTGCCGCCGTGGCACGCCGAGCGTGCCGGCGCCCATCATGAACAACGAGATGCCTGCGACACCGAGCGCGAAGATGTAAGGCTGCGCCTGCGCGACCTTCTTGAACATGACTTCGCGGCGGAAGATGAGCGGGATGAGCAGATAGGTGATGGCCATGAACGCCAGAGTCGTGCCGGCGACGACGGTCGCATGGAAGTGGCCGGGGACGTACAGCGTATTGTGCATGATCAGGTTGATCTGCTCGGTGCCCATCACGACACCCGAGATCCCGCCGAGGAAGCCGAACAGCACCAGCGACAGGAACATGCCGGCGAACGCGGGATTGCTCCACGGCGCCTTCCGCAGCCACTGGAAGAGCCCGCTGTTGAAGCCCCTGGCGCGCTGCGCCGCCTCGAGCGAACCGGGGACGGTGAGACCGTGGATCATGCTGCCGAGCACGGCGAGGTACATCGCATAGCTCGTATTGAAGATCTTCCAGCTCGAGCTCACGCCGGGCTCGACCAGCATGTGATGCGCGCTCGCGAGTTGCAGGAACAGGATGTACAGCAGGAACGCCATTCGGCTCACTTTCTCGGAAAGGGGCTTGGCGCCGAGCACCATCGCGCCGATCGCGTACCACACCGCGACGTGCGCCGATACGTTGATCTGCTGGGATGAATGGCCCATGCCCCACCAGACCAGCTTGTACATCAGGGGATCGATGTTGCCGACGATCCCGACCGACCACAGGAACGTCGGAATCAGGATGATCGCGCCGGAGGCGAGCGTGAACACCGCGATGATCGCGGCCGTGAGCGCACCGAAGGTCACCAGCGGGATCGAACCCTGGTACGTCTTCTCGTCGCGCGCCACGACCAGCGTTCCGAAGAACACGGCACAGCCGATCAACGCGCCGACGGCGAAAAGGATCAGGCCGAGATAGAAGGTCGGTGCCGCCATCAGCGGCGCGTACGAGGTGAACATCACCGACGAGCTGCCTTTCAGCACGGCGATGTTCGTCATCACGGCGCCGGTCAACATCAACGCGAACTGCGCCCATGCCCAGCGCGGCGCAGCGAGTCGCGAGTTGAGCAGCACCGCCGAGGCGAAGTACAGCACCGCCATCTCGAAGAAGATGATCCACACCAGGAGCACGTCGAGCCCGTGAGCCGTCAGGGCCAGGTAGAACCAGTTGGCCGGCAGCAGGTGCACCGCGGGCCAGCGGGTGAGCGCAACCGACAGCCCGAAGATGCCGCCGATCATCAGGAATACGACCGCCGCAACCGCGTTTGCCTTGATGAGACTCTCGGCGGAGCGGTCCATCCTGAGCCCGGTCGTCGGGCACGTGCGGAACAGGCTGGCGACTTGCATGGCGGCGCCCCTCAGGTCTCGTCGACCACGTAGATCCGTCCGGTCATCGTGTGATGTCCGAACCCGCAGTACTCGTTGCAGACGATCCCGTACTCGCCGGTCTGGTTCGGCGTGATCGTCATCACTGTCTCGTAGCCGGGATGCACCTGTATGTTGATGTTGACCGGCTGCACCGAGAAGCCGTGCTGCAGATCGATCGAGGACACGTGCAGCCGGTAGGTCTCGCCCCTCACGAGCTCGAGCATCGGCCAGAACATGTACACCCGAGCCATGATGTACACGTCACTTCCGGGCGGCGGACGCACGACCGGAAACGCACCCTCCTGGCGCACGGTGTGCGCTGCGATCATCGCGTCCACCTTGCCCGCGTAGGCGGCGGGCGTGGTGCGATACGCCTCGTTCGAGAGGTTCTGCTCGCCGAATCCGTGCCAGTAGATCATCATCAGGAACATCGTGATTCCCCACAGGAACGCGACGATGATCCAGATGAGCTCCACCTTGTGGATCGGTTCGTTCCACCAGTTGCGCTCGCTCGGAGGTGAGATGGCCATAGCAGGCGCTCCCGTCAGGTCGGCGCGAGTGGGATCTGGATGATCTCCATGATGCCCCAGATGATGTAGAGCACCGTGGGGATCGTGACCCCGAGAAAGAGAAGCAGAAACGGGTTGTCCAGCAACCGCTGGAAGAACGGCGGTCGCTCGGGCGGTCGCTCGTCGCCGGACTCTGATCCGATGCTCATGTTTGCCCCCCCTGGAACAGTGCGTGCGCGTCAAACCGCGCCCTTGCGGCGCCGGAGCATTCTACAGATCTTCGACGCCCGGACGTCCTTGATCTGGATCAATTGCCCGGCACAGAACCGGCACGCGTGCACCTCCGTTCTGACTAGTCCTTCGGATGCTCAATGAGCGGCTACGAGCCCGGTGAGCTCGATCGGGTTCGGCACCACTGGATCCCCGGAACTCTCCAGGCGCAAGGCGATGCCCTCGAGCGGCTCGGCTTTGTCATCGCTTTCGATCGGAACCGTGAGTGTCGCCTCGGTGGCACCCGCCGCGACTTCGAGGCTGAGGAAGATCCCCAGCTCCGAGAGCGGGACGGCGGGGTCAGGCGGAGTAATGCCGTAGAGTTCGAGGAACCACCGCGGCACATCGTCGCTGTCCAGTTCGGTGAACCGGTCGTCGGGCGACACGATCTGAATCGACCAGAACCCGGCGGCGGCCATCGGTGCCGACAGGCGGAAGGTCCATTCGAGCTCGGATCCTTCTACGGCGATGACTTCGCTCGCATCCACGCTCAGCGTGGGCGCAGGCTCGTCCTCCTCGACCAGGACCGATGCGTCGTAGTCGCCGGTCACGGCGTTTCTCCGCGCCAGGAGTATTACCTGCGTGCGCTGCTCGAAGGGATTGAAGACGTTGTCGGCCCGGTACGTCACCGGCACTGTGGCCGAGCCGGTCCCCGGCTCGAGCACGAGCGGAAAACCCTTCGTCGGCTGAATGAAGTCCGCAGGGTCGGTCAATTGCACCCACAGGGTTGCCCGCCTCGTGAGCGTCCCTTCGATGCTTATCGGCACGTCCACGGTCACCTCACCCATGTCGCCCTCGACCACGACGACGTCGCCGGCGCTCACCCTCGGCAGATGGATGGCATCGCTCGCCGCGAGGCTGTCTCGCCAGGTCGACACGTCGAGCAGGAAGAAACGGCCGCGAGCCGTGCGCGGGATCAGCTCGATCGAGGCGAGATTGCGCAGATCGACGGGCGCCCCTTGCAACGAAGCCCGCAGCTGCCGGGCTTCCACCTTGCCGAGCGGGTTCGGCCCGCTGAAGGACGGCAGCGCGATCGGTCGCACAGGGAGATCGGCCCGGCCTCCGAAGGCGTCGCGCACCCGGACGGTCAGCTCCACGGGCGGCGCACCCGGCTCGCCGGCGATTCTGAAGTCGAGAGCGGCCGCGCCGCTCAAGTTACGGTGAACCGGGATCTCCACCGCTCCTCCGCCCTGTTGCCAGACCACCTTGAGCGCGCGCGGCGCGGGAGCCGTCTCCGCGAAAGACATCGGAATCCAGTGGGGCAGCACTTCGAAGAACAGCTGCGGCGTGCACCCGGCACGCAGGTCGAAGGGCCCCGCGAGAAAGTATCCCCGACACTCGGTGGCGGACAGCGCGCGTGGAGTCACGTCGATCCCGGCGCCGGCCGCGTACAACAACCGCTTGTCGCCACCGATGGCGTGCACGTGGGTCTTGGCTCGACCGATCGAGCTGGGTCTTACGAGCGTGCCGTCGAGCAAGGGAAGCGACGAGACGTTCTCGGCAATTGCGAGATCGACCAGGGCCGCCGTGTAGGCGAGTCCCACCGCCTGTTGCCCGGTCGGGATCAGCCGTCCGTTCCGGTTCGGACCGCATTGCGGATCGGCGGGGTCGAACCAGTCGTCCCACGCGGGAGATCGCGACAGCCCCGGTGTCCACTCGGTGTTGTAGAAGTTGTGGTTGGTCCCCATCGCGAGCACCGAGGAGCGCAACGCGCGGTCGGCGGTCAGATCCCGGCCGATGTCCACGTACTGCTGACCCTCGAGAGTGGTCACATCTCCATCGCAGAACGGCAGGATGACGGCGGTGTGCACGCCGGCTGCGACCTGGCGCCCGAAGGCCGTCGGGGCGATCAGCACGAGACCCTGGACCTGCCAGGGGTCGTCGGCGTCGGTATCGATCGCAGCGCGCTCGACGCCTTCGCCGCCGCGGCTGTGACCGACGAGCACGACCTCGTTCATGTTCACGCGACCAAGGAAACGGCTTCCCCACGGGTCGCCACCCACGGTCGACCACTCCGACCACAGGGCGAGGTGGTGCCGGATCAGCTGCGAGCGCGCCGATGCGCCGCCGTCGATGAAAAGCCCGTCCTGAGCATTGATACCGTTCGCGGAAATCGACACGGTCAGATAGCCCTGGGAGGCCAGCACGTCCGTGATGTATCGATATCCGGTGTGGCTCGGCACGGGACGCCATCCCGCCGGGCATGGCCAATCACCGGAGGCTGCACCGCGCGGGCCACCTCGATAGCAGGTGCTGTGCCGGCCATGCAGAAGGAGAACGAGCGGCATCGTGCCGGCGGCGCCGATCGGCCCGCTGACCTCGGCGACGACTTCGATCGGTACTGCATAGCCCTCCACCGCGAGACCGGACAACCTGTATTGCAGACGCTGAGTTCGGTACGGACCGATCGTCGCCGGGTCGGCTGCAGCACGGGCGATCTCCGGCTCCGCGGTCGGCAACCCGGCGGTGATGCGCAGCCGCGGCGCTGCGGCATCGATGCGCCGACCGCCTGCCCACACGGACAGGTTCTCGAGCCGCCCGGCAGCGCCAAGCGCCAGTCGCAGCGTATTGCCACGCTGAATGGGATAGCCGAGGAGCTGATCGCCCGAACGGAACTCGTAACGCGCGCCGCCCATCCGCAACGGTATCGCGCTGAGCCACACGAGCTCGTTATGCTCGACGATCCACCCGGCGGGCAGGCCGGCTGCACCGGGAGGCTGCGCAGCGGCCGCCGCAGCCATCGCGAGCGCGGCGATCGAGATCGCTGCCATGCGCACGAAGCGGCCGACACCGGTGTCCGGAGGGATTCTCGCGCTCGGCATGCTCACCGTCCCCGCAGGCAGCGAACCTGCGGCCGTACTCCTCGAGTGCCCGCGTGACGGCAGGACGCCTGGTCCTTTGGCCAATCATCACACGGTGATCACCCCTCGACCAAGTCCACGATCAGGAGGGCCGCAGCCGGTCCAGACGCATCTCATGTCGGCGTCGACGCTTTGCCGCCGCCCAATTGGTACCAGTCGATCCTGCGTGTCACCACCATGACTGCGGCAAGGATCATGAACAGGAGGGCCGCGCCGAGCACCAGTGCGTTGTCCTCCGACACGAGAAGCCCGTATAGCGCGGCGTAGAGGGTTGCCAGCATTGCGGCGAATCCAAGTCCACGACCCGTACTGCGCAGCACCGCGGCGAGGTAGAACCCCAGCAATCCGATGCACGCGGAGCTCGCAGCGAGATACGCCCAATGGAAGGCGATGTGCTCACTGAGACTGACGAGCAGCAGGAAGAAGATGGCGAGCGCGAGTCCGACCAGTGCGTACTGCATCGGGTGAATCGGCAGCTGCTTGATCAGCTCGAACATGAAGAAGCCTGCGAACGTCAGCAGCACGAACAGCAGCGCGTACTTGGTGGCGCGGTCGGCCTTCGAGTAGATGTTCACCGGGTCGACCAGGGCGACGGCCACGGCATCGATCCCGTCGCTGGTGACTGCCGCGTGGTCGTCTCCGTAACGCGACCGCAGCATCGACTCCTCGAGTGACGGCAGGTTCTTGCCCGCCAGGAACTGCGCCTGGGCACTGGACGCCAGCGACGAGACCTCCCACCGCGCGTTGAAGCCTTCATCGTTGACATCCAGCTCGCGGGGCAGGAAGTCGCCGCCGAAGCGAGGATGCGGCCAGCTGGACTCGAGCTCGACTACATTGCTGCGCGCCACGGGCACCAGGGCCAGCGACTCCGTGCCGCCGATCCTGACGTCGAGGCGTGCGGATAGCTGCAGTGTTG
>JBQGDL010000036.1:0-35166 GCA_052039045.1 Steroidobacteraceae bacterium | reverse complement strand
GGCGGCGACGGAGCTCGGAGATCACGGACATCGCGCGAGTCTGAGGCGCGGTCAGGAGTTTGGGAACTTCTCCGACTGCGGCAGGTGTTCCCGAATGATTTGCTGCACACGCGCGTCGTGCTCGAGCAGGCGCCAGAGCGGGTCCGTGGCGACGAAACGCGGTACGACGCCGAACGCCCCCATCAATCGCTCGAGCTCGGCGAGGCCCTCTTCGACGCGCGTACCCGAGTGGATCAGGATCCAGGCACGCAGCATCGCGACCGCAGGCCCGGCGGCGGCGTCGCGGCTTTCGGGAACACGGCGCACGGCTTCGTCGGCCGCGCGCATCGCGGCTGCGTGCTCCCCCAGCAGCTCGAGCGCGACGGCAGCCTCGGCGTTCGAATCCGGAGCCATCGGGTCGCGGGCCGCAGCTGCCGCGATCTGCAGGTGCGGCCTTGCGCGGTCGAAGTCGCCGAGCGCCGCGTAGGCCACCCCCAGCGTGTACTCGCGCGATCCCGCGATCTCGTCGGGCGGCGCCCGTTCGTACCAGTCGATCAAGCCCGCCAGATCGCCGGTACATGTGTACATGACGTACGCGGTGATCGCCCGGTCCGACTTGTCCATGGTCGGCGCCAGTCGTTCCCAGGCGTCGCGCCAGCCCGCGGTCTGGCCGGTGCCTGCGAACCGGAACCAATAACGGCCGGCGAGCGCCCAGGTGAGCGTGGGGTGGCTGTCGATGAGCGACTGCCAGGCGGCGAGGGCCTCCTCGTAGCGCCGCAGCCCGAGCAGCGTGAAGGCGCGGTCGTACTGATAGCCGATCAGACCGGGCGCCAGCAGCTCGGCCCGTTCGAATTCCGTCAGCGCCTCGTCGAAACGCCCGAGACGGCGCAAGGCGAGCGCCGCGGTGTGATGTGTGTCGGCGTCGTTCGGCGCCATCCCCAGCGCGCGCATCAGATCGTCGAGTCCGCGTTCGGCGTCGAGCGTGATCCAGGTGCGATACAGGCCGCGCGCGACGAGCGCCTCCGGGAGATCGGGGTGCAGCTCGAGCGCCCGCTCGATGTCGGCGCGGGCGCCCTCGGCCGCCCCGGGCGACCCCCAGCCGCTGTGCTGGATGCGCACGCGCGCCTTGGCCCGCAGGGCATGGGCCACCGCGAAATTCGGGTCGCGCTCGATGGCCTCGCTCAGCAGGCGCTCGACATTGCGCAGCTCGGTCTGTTCGAAGTCCTGTCTGCCGAACAGCGCGAGGGCCTGCAGGTAGCGCTCGTAGGCCTCCGGGTTCGACGTGGATGCGGTCTTGATCAGACGCTCCTCCGCCGGTGTGAGCTCGGCACCGATCTCGGCGACCACCTGCTGCGCAACCTCCTGCTGCAAAGCGAGCGCATCACGGAACCTGCGGTCGTAGGTCTTCGCCCAGAGGTGCTCGTCGGTGCGCCCGTCGATCAGCTGCAGGGTCAGGCGCAGGTCGTCGCCCGAACGGCGTACCGAGCCCTCCAGGATCAGCGTCACGTCGAGCGCGTCGGCGATCTCGCGCAGATTGCGGTTCGTGTCGCGATAGGCCTGCACCGAGGTGCGCGAGATCACACGCAGTCCGCCGGCGCGCGCCAGGGTCGCGAGGATTTCCTCGTGCAGGCCGTCCGCGAAATAGGCGTTCTCCGGGTCCGGACTGAGGTTGGCGAAGGGCAGCACGGCGAGTCCCGGTCGCTCGCCAAAGGCCGGCCGGATGAGCCGCTGCCAGGCCTGCTGCGCGCTCACGGCGAGACCGGCGCCGAGCAGCAGAGCGATCCAGAACGACGGAATGCGCCACAACGGCGCCGCGACAGCGGCGGCGGACCTCTGCGGCGCGCCGCGCGGGGCCGGCACCTCGCGCCGCAGCCCGAGCGACGAGAGATCGAACGACCAGGCGAGCGCGAGCGCCACGGGCAGGCCGAGCACGGCTGCGATGATCACCGCGCGCACCGTCCATTCCGGCAGCCCGAAGTGCGGAAAGACGGTGTTGGCGACCTCCACGGCGAGCCACGCCAGGCCTCCATACCACGCCGCGGCCCGGAAGACCTGTCGCCGCCGTAGTTCGGTCACCAGGGACATCGAGCCTGCCCGTTCGTTCTCCGGGCCTGCAGCATCTGGCTTGCCCTATATTTCGTCAATGAACACGGACGACACCATCGCTGCAATTGCGACACCGTCGGGTCGCGGCGGTATCGGCATCGTGCGTGTGTCCGGACCGCGCTCGCAGGCCATCGCGCTTGGCGTGCTCGGACGAATGCCCGTACCGCGACGCGCGCAAGTGCACAGGTTCCGCGATGCGCAGGGTGGCGCCATCGACGCCGGTCTCGCGCTTTTCTTCACCGCGCCACACTCATACACCGGCGACGACGTGCTGGAGCTGCATGGGCACGGCGGTCCGGTGGTGATGGACCTGCTGCTCGCGCGCGTTCTCGAGCTCGGCGCGCGGGCCGCCGGCCCCGGCGAGTTCACGCAGCGGGCGTTTCTCAACGACAGACTGGACCTTGCCCAGGCCGAGGCGGTGGCCGACCTGATCGACAGCGGCTCCGCACAGGCGGCGCGCGCAGCCATGCGGTCGCTCGACGGCGAGTTCTCGAGCCAGGTGCGCGAGCTCTCCGCAGCGGTGCTCTCGCTTCGCATGTGGGTCGAGGCCGCGATCGACTTCCCGGAGGAGGAGATCGACTTCCTCGCCGACCGCACGCTTGCCGAGCGCCTGCGCACTCTGCGGCAGCGGTTCGGGGCGCTCGACGATGCGGCACGGCAGGGTGCGCTGCTGCGCGACGGCTTGACCCTCGTGATCGCCGGCCGCCCGAATGCCGGCAAGTCGAGCCTGCTGAACCGGCTGGCCGGTTATGATGCCGCGATAGTGACCGCCACACCCGGCACGACCCGCGACGTGCTGCGCGAACGAATCGACATCGACGGTCTGCCGCTGCACGTGCTCGATACGGCGGGGCTGCGTAGCAGCGCGGACGAGATCGAGCGTGAGGGGATCCGGCGCGCCGAGCGCGAGATTGCCCGCGCCGATCGCGTCCTGTACGTCGTGGACGCCTCCGACGCCGCGGCCGTCGCCGCGGTGCCGGCCGACGTCGTGGCGCTGCCTGGGGCCACCCCGGCAACCGTCGTCATGAACAAGATCGATCTCGTCGGCGGAGCGGCACGCGAGGAGGCGGGGGAGCCGCCACGCCTCTACGTCTCCGCCGTCACCGGCGACGGCCTCGACGCGCTTCGTACGCATCTCAAGACGTGCGCGGGTTACGTCGCCTGCAGCGCGGGTACGCTCTCTGCGCGGCGGCGGCATGTCGATGCGCTGCGCCGCGCGCGCACCCGCGTCGACGAAGCCGAGCGGTTGCTCATCGAGCGTCGCGCCGGTGAGCTTGTCGCGCAGGAGCTGGCCGACGCTCACCGGTCACTGGGCGAGATCACGGGCGAGGTGAGCTCGGACGAGCTGCTAGGGGCCATCTTCGCGAGTTTCTGCATCGGGAAGTGAGCCGTGCGACGCCGAAACGGAAACCTCGACCGGGAACCGAGCGTTCGGTGCGCCTCGCACGCTGCGTGCCGCTTCGCCGGCGCGTGTCTCGTGGTGGCGGCGCTCGCGAGCGGCTGCCACAGCGTCGAGGTCGAGCGGGTCGAGACCCCGTCGCGCGGGATGTCGATCGAGGGCCTCGACATCGCGGACGGGCTCTCGGATACGACGCGGGATGTCATCGCCATGCTCGACATCGACGCGGCCTGTGCGCGACCCGTCCCGGCGTGCGCGGATCTGGTGCTGACGCGGCCTGGGACGGTCCGCCCGGCGACGCGCTCGGTGGCCGCGGCGGAACTCTGGTACCGGTACGCCGTGCGCGCCAGACCGGCGGACGCATTTCCCGCATGGCTCGGCTGCGCTCGCGAGACGCATCGGTATCTCTTCGCGCCAACGCTGGTGGGACGGAGCGGCGCGCTCGAAGGCCGCAGCCAGCTTGCACTGCGGCTGCACAACGCCTGCGTCGCCGGGCTGCTGCACGCGGTGGAGCTCCGGGCCGCACGGCCGCGAATCGGCCTGCGCTGGGAAGTCGACCAGATGTACTTCCCGAGCCAGGGCGTCGAGCGCATCAGGCTCGCGGACCGCTTCAACGTGCAGGGGCTGCGCACCCGGCAATACGACGATGGGCTTGGTGTCGCCGCCGTCGCGATCGGCGCGAAGACACAGGCGGCGGTGGGGTTCCCGGCCCAGCCGTTCGCGCTTGCCGTCAACCTGCGCTTCGAGGTGGACCAGGACGCGACGCCAACGATCGTCGTCAGCGACGCCTCGCGGCCGCGACGGATCGACACCGCGCTCGGCAGCCTCGCGCTCGCGCGCGACGTGAGCACGGCCTACGCGACGGCTGCCGATCTGTTCAGCGCGGAGCTCACCGCATGGGAGGCGCTGCGCGGCACCCGGGGCAGCGAGCGACCCGAGATCCGCCTTCTGGCGCCGTACGATCCCGCGAAAACACCGGTGATCCTGATCCACGGGCTCGCGAGCAGCCCGCTCGCCTGGGTCAACCTCGCGAACGAGCTGCTTGGCGATCCCGACATCTCCGAGAACCTCCAGATCTGGCTCGTGCGCTACTCGACCGGTCAGCCGCTGCTGGTCAACCGACAGCAGATCGCGACGCTGATCGACAACTTCCGCCGTCAGGCGCTGGCGGGTTCAAGCGAGCCGCCGCGCAACGCCGTCCTGGTCGGACATTCGATGGGCGGTGTGCTCGCGCGATTGCTCGTGACCGATTCCGGTTCGACGTTGTGGCAGGCGGCCTTCATGAAGGAGCCGGACATGCTGCAGGGGCCGCCCGACGCGGTCGAAGCCGCGCGTCGGTTGCTGATCTTCACTCCGATCGGCGCGGTCGATGAAGTCGTATTCATCGCGGCACCGCACGGCGGGAGCGAGTACGCCGACGGCACGCTCGCCAGGTTTACGCGCGGCCTGATCCACCTGCCGGCCGACGCCCTCTCGTTTCTCGGCGCGCTCGCTCAGGCAAACCCGGATCTCGTGAGCGACGCCGTACATTCGGGCGACCTCGTCGGCGGGCCGACGAGCTTCGACACGCTGTCGCCGGACCAGCCCCTGATTCAGGCGGGGCGCAAGCTGCCGATTGCCGATGGCATCGAGATCCATTCGATCATCGGCGTTCGCGACGAGGACGCCCCGGAAAAGGGCGACGGGATCGTGTCGCTCACGAGCGCGCAGTGGCCGCAGGGCAGCGAGAACCGCGTTCGGGGAGGTCACGACATCCAGAACGAGCCCGAGACGATCAACCTGCTGAAGGGGATCTTGCTCGAACGCCTGCGGCGCCAGGGTGTACTTGCCCGGTGAGCCGTCGACGACCGATTGCCGGCCACCGGCTGTGCGGTTCGAGCGACGCGTGCGCATCAGTCCTGTGCGCGCAATGCGCTGGCGAACTCGAGCGCGCTTTGCGCAACCCGGATGCGATCCTCGAGGGTCGTCATCAGGGTGCGTGAGACGCGGATCGGAAGCCCTTCGGGCAGCGCATCGTCGCGGTCGGCCTCGTCGATGACGAGGCCGTCGAGCAGGCTTCCGTAGTGAGCGGCGACGGCGCGCGGCGAGGTCTCGACGCCAAGCTCGCGCATGATCTTCGCCGTCGGCCCCTTGACCGCGCGGCCCCCGACCAGCGGACTCACCGCGACGATCGGCACGCCGCACCCGCGCAACGCCGCGGCGAGCCCCGGCACGGCGAGGATCGGGTCGATGCTGAGGTAAGGATTGGAGGGGCACAGCACGATCGCGCGCAAACTTGCGCCGGCGATGGCGTCGAGGACGCCCGCAACGGGGCGCGCCTGCGCCGCGCCCTGGAAGCGGATCGAGCGCACCACGGGCTCGGCCCGGTGCTTTACGAAGTACTCCTGGAAGTCGAGGATGCCCGACCCCGTGTGCACCTGCGTACGCACGGCGTCGTCGCTCATCGGCAGCAGCCGCGTAGCGACTCCGAGGCGGCGGCGCATTTCGTCCATGATCGCGCTCAGCGGCTCGCCGTTTGCCAGCCGGCGCGTGCGCTCGACATGCAGCGCCAGGTCGCCGTCGCCGAGTCGGAACCAGGTTTCGCCGCCGAGCGTCGCCAGCGCCTGCATGAAAGTCCAGGTCTCGTCGCGACGTCCCCAGCCGCGCGCCGCGTTCTCGCAGCCTGCGAGCGTGTAAAGCGTCGTATCGAGATCCGGCGAGATGTGCAGCCCAAGGTGAACGAAGTCGTCGCCGGTGTTGACCACACAGGCGAGCGCTCCTTCGGGCAGGGACCGCGCCAGGCCGAGGGCGAGCTTCGCGCCGCCGACGCCGCCGGTCAGCGCCAGCACTTCGATCGCGCTCATCGGAACAGGTCGTCCTCGATCGGCCGCAGCAGCCGCTGCGCCGGCAGCTCGGGCGCGCTCCAGGACAGCCCACGCACCAGGACGCAGGGAGTGCCCTCGGCCCCCTCACCCATGGCCAGTCCCGCCGCCGCCGCTACCGCATCGGCCCACGCCACCTCGGTCGTCTCGAGCGGGCGGCCGTTGCGGTCGTGTTCACCGCGCCGGTTCCAGAGCGCCGGCACGCCTGCGGCACCCAGGGCCACGTTGATCGTGCCGAGCCGCCACGGCCGGCCGAAGCTGTCGCTGACGATCACCCCGGGCGCAACGCCGAGCAGGTGCGCGAGCGCTGCGCGAAGGCGTGCGGCCGACTCGTCCGGCGCCTCCGGCAGGAGCAGCACGCGGTCCGTGCCGCCGACATTGGAGCGGTCGACGCCAGCCTGCGCCATCACGTAGCCGAGGCGGTGGCGCGCGACGATCACGCCGGTCCTGGCCCTAAGGACCTCGCTGGAATCGGAGAGGATGGCCTCCACGAGGCGGGGGTCCTTGCCGGTGACTCGCGCGAGCTCCCGCGCCCGGGCCGACGGCTGCAACGACCCGAGCTCGAGAAACCGGCCTTCGGCCTTGGAGACGATCTTCTGCGCGACGACCAGCACGTCGAACCGGGCGAGGGGCGGGTCGAGCACGCGCAGCAGCGGCGCGAGCAGCGCGCCGAGTTCCTGTCCCGGCACGACCTCGGGCAGACCCTGAAGCGCGATCACGCACAGCGCGTGAGCGGCGGCGGGTGCGGGTTCGGGTAGGTGCATGGTCGCGTGACTCACTCCGGGTCATTATTATCGAGGAGCCGGCCCGAACTCGCCCGGCGCATCGAAGGGCGGAAGTGAGCTGCTGGGCGATCGTCGCGATCAAATCCCGCCTGCGGCGCAAGCGTCGCCTGCAGGCCGTGCTCGATGTGGCCGACCGCGACCTGCTGGCGCAGCGCATGCTCGGGCGCGTGCTTGCGGCCGCAGCGGGCGCGCGCGCCGTCTCGCGGGTGCTGATCGTCTCGCCCGACGCCCGGGGGCTGCCCGCCGGCTACGAGGTGGTGCATGACGGCGGCGCCGGGCAGAGTGCTGCGTTCGAGCAGGCACGGGCCCGCGTCAGAGGCACGCAGGTCGCCGGCGTCGTACTGCTGCCCGCGGATCTGCCGCAGTTGACCGCGGCCGACGTGGATGCGCTCGTCAGGGCGGGCCGCCAGACCCGGATCGCGATCGCGCCCGACCGTCGCGGTCTCGGGACCAACGGTCTGTACCTGGATGCCGACCTCGACTTCCGCTGCCGGTTCGGTGTGGGCAGCCGCGCCCGCCACGAAGCCGAGGCCGGTCGCCTGGGCATCGAGCCCGCGATCGTGATGCGGCCCGGGCTCGCCGAGGATCTCGATACCGCCGCCGATCTGCAGTCGTTCGTCGGCCGCGGCCGAGAGGCGTGCGCAGCGGCGGGATGGTTGGAGCGCCGCGCATGAGCGCGACGCAGCTCGATCGGCTGCTGGCCGATGCCGTGCGCGGGCGCGCTCCCGACGACACGGACGCGCTCGCGATCCTGCCTGATGCGCCGACGCGGTCGCTGCTTGCGACCGCGGAGGCGCTGACCTTCGCGGGCTTCGGCCGCGACATCACGTACTCGCGCAAGGTGTTCGTGCCGCTGACCCGGCTGTGCCGCGACGTCTGCCGCTACTGCACCTTCGCCGAGGTACCGAGCCGCCTGCCGAAAGCCTACCTCGAGGTCGACGATGTACTCGAGATCGCGCGAGCCGGCGCCGTCGCCGGCTGCAAGGAAGCGCTCTTCACGCTCGGCGATCAACCGGAGTTGCGTTACGCCGCGGCGCGGGGCGCGCTGCGTCGGCTCGGCGCCGCAAGCACGCTCGAATACCTGGAGCGTGCCGCAGGAGCCGTGCTCGAGCACACCGGTCTGCTCCCACACCTGAATCCCGGCGTCATGGACGCCGCGGCGCTCGGACGCCTGCGGCGCGTTTCTGTGTCGATGGGGCTGATGCTCGAGAACGCATCCGAGCGGCTCTGCGAGCCGGGCGGCCCGCACTGGGGCTGCCCCGACAAGCGTCCTGCGGTGCGGCTTGCGACGCTCGCCGCGGCCGGCGAGCTCGCTGTGCCGTTCACCACGGGCCTGCTGGTAGGGATCGGCGAGACACGCCGCGAGATCGTCGAGTCGCTGATTGCACTGCGCACTCTGCATGAGCGCTACGGTCACATCCAGGAGCTGATCGTCCAGAATTTCCGCGCCAAGGCCGATACGCCGATGGCGAAGGCGCCCGACGCGGGGCTCGAGCTGCAGCAGTGGGCGATTGCGGTGGCGCGGTTGCTGTTCGGGTCCGCCATGTCTATCCAGGCGCCGCCCAACCTGCGTCAAAGCGGGGAGCTCGACGCACTGGTTGCCGCCGGCGTCAACGATTGGGGCGGCGTCTCTCCCGTGACGCCCGACCACGTCAACCCGGAAGCCCCGTGGCCCGGCCTGGACGAGCTCGCACGACTCACGCGCGCCGCCGGCCGCGAGCCCGTCGAGCGGCTCGCCCTCGTGCCGTCGTTCGCGCGCCAGGCGGCGCACTGGGTCGATGCGGCGCTGCGCCCGCGCATCGAGCGTCTGCGCGACACCGCCGGTTACGCACGGACCGACGGCTGGCACGCCGGGCTGACTCCGGCGCCACCGCAGACCGCCGCAGACTGGTGGCGCGGCACGGCGCGTGCATCCCGCGCAATCACGACGACGCTCGCTCGCGCGCGCGACGCTGCGCCGCTGGAGGAGACGGCGATCGTCGCGCTGTTTCGCGCCCGCGGCGACGATCTGGCCGCCGTGCTCAACGCCGCCGACGAGCTGCGACACGTCGCGGTCGGAGACGGGGTGAGCTACGTCGTCAATCGCAACATCAACTACACGAACATCTGCACCTTCCACTGCGGATTCTGCGCATTCTCCAAGGGGCGCAGCGCCCGAAGCCTGCGCGGACCGGGATATCTGCTGTCGCTCGACGAAATCGCCGCCCGGACTCGCGAGGCCTGGGGCCGCGGCGCGACCGAGGTCTGCCTGCAGGGCGGGATTCACCCGGAGTTCAGCGGCGAGACCTATCTCGACATCGTCGCAGCGGTCAAGGCAGCGGCGCCCGACATGCACGTGCACGCATTCTCGCCGCTCGAGGTGAGCCACGGCGCGCGCACGCTCGGGCTGACGCTCGAGGCATTCCTGGCGCGGTTGAAGGCGCAGGGACTGTCGACCCTGCCGGGAACGGCGGCGGAGATCCTCGACGACGACGTCCGCGCGCTACTGTGCCCCGACAAGCTGCGGACCGCCGAATGGCTCGAGGTGATGGAGACAGCGCACGACGTCGGGCTCTCGAGCACGGCGACCATCATGTTCGGTCATGTCGACGGTCTCGAGCACTGGGCCCGCCATCTGCTGCGCATCCGCGAGCTGCAGCTGCGCACGGGGGGGTTCACGGAGCTCGTCCCGCTGCCCTTCGTACACCTGGAAGCGCCGATCTGGCGGCGCGGCGTGGCGCGCTCCGGCCCGACATACCGCGAGGCACTGCTCATGCATGCGGTCGCACGCCTCGCGCTGCATCCGTGGATCGCGCACGTGCAGGCCTCGTGGGTGAAGCTCGGGGCCGCCGGCGTCGTGCAGGCGTTGCGCGCCGGGGCGGACGATCTCGGCGGCACGCTCATGAACGAGACGATCACGCGGGCGGCGGGTGGTGCGCACGGACAGGAGATGACGGTGCAGAGGTTGCATGAGCTCGCGGCGGAGGTGGGTCGTCGTCCCTGGCAGCGCACGACGCTGTATCGACCAGCCGCAGCACGGGCGAGCGCCCCACCGATCCCGCCGGCGCCCTGGTCGCGCGACGCGAGCGCGCTGCACGCGGGCACGCCATGAGCGCAGCGGCCGATCGGCCGACGCTCGCCGTCGTCGGCGGTACCGGACAGCTGGGTGGCGCGCTGGCGCGGCGCTGGGTGCGGGCTGGCTACGAGGTGATTCTGGGCTCGCGGGACGCCGCGCGCGCCAGCGACGCCGCGGCCAGACTCGCCGCGGAGCTGGGCCGACCGGTGCGGGGGCTCGGCAACCCCGAAGCCGCCGCCGCCGCCGCCGTCGTCGTCGTGACGGTCCCGTTTGCCTCGCAGCAGGCGGTGCTCGAGACGATTCGTCCGGTGGTGCGGGGCAAGCTGGTCGTGGACACGACAGTGCCTCTAGTGCCGCCCAAGGTCATGCGCGTGCAGCTTCCCGAGGAGGGTTGCGCCGCCGTCCGCGCCCAGCGGATTCTCGGGCCGGAGGTAACGGTCGTGTCGGCCTTTCACAACGTCGCAGCGTACGCACTCGCGCAGCCGAAGGCCGTGGATTGCGACGTGCTCGTGTTCGGCGACCACAAGGAAGCGCGTGAGCGCGTGGTCGCGCTCGCCGCAGCGGCGGGATTGCGCGCGCTGCATGCCGGGCCGCTGGTCAATTCCGCAGCGGCCGAGGCGCTGACGTCGATCCTGATCTTCATCAACCGGGCGTACGCCGTCGACGACGGTGCCGGAGTGCGGATCACGGGCGGGCTGCATACCAGCGCGTGACGGGATCGCGAGGGAGTCCATGAGACAGCTGTCCGGAATCGATTACGCGTTCCTGCAACTGGAGCGCGGCAACAATTACATGCACGTCGCCGGTCTTGGCATCTACGATCCGTCAACCGCACCGGGCGGATCGGTCCGCTTCAAGGACATCCTGCGGTTCTTCGCGGCACGCATCGAACGATTCCCGCACTTTCGCCGCCGGCTGGTCGCAGTGCCCTGGATGCTCGACCGGCCGTGGTGGATCGAGGATGCCGACCCCGACGTCGAGTTTCACGTGCGACACATCGCGCTGCCGCAGCCGGGTGACTGGCGCCAGCTCTGCATCCAGGTGGCACGGCTGCACTCGCGCCCGCTCGACCGCAGCAAGCCGCTCTGGGAAGCGTACGTCATCGAGGGTCTGCACCAGGTGCCCGGCGTTCCACCGGGCAGCTTCGCGCTCTATACCAAAGTGCACCACGCGCTGGTCGACGGTGAAGCGGGGAGCGAGCTGACGCGGGCGATTCATTCTCTCTCGCCCGACGACGTCGAAGGCGGCGACGGCGCCGGGATCTCGCAGCGCAGCGCGGATCGCGAGCCGACATCCGTCGAGATCTATTCGCGGGCGCTGGCCGGCAATCTGCAGAAGCTGCCCGGCCTGGCGCGCTTTTCACTCGATGCTGCGGCGCGCTTCGCCGCTATGGGCGCGCTCACGGTCCGACGCATGAAGGGCGAGGGGGCGCAACTGCGCGACAAGCTCGCCGCGCTCGCCTCGGGCGACCTGACCGCCGTGCTGCCACGGCTGCCGCCCGCCACGCGTTTCTCCGCGGCCGTGTCCGCGCATCGCGTCTTCGATGCGGTGGGCGTCCCGATGACCGAACTCAAGGACATCCGGCAGCAGGTCGGCGACGCGACAATCAACGACCTGTTCCTGACGATCGTGGGCGGCGCGCTGCACCGCTACCTCGGCCCGCGCGGCGAGCTGCCGGCGTCGTCGATGGTTGCCGGTGTGCCTCTGACCCTGCGCGGCGCCGACAAGTCCGGAGAGGGCAACCGGATCGGCATGACGCTGATGGCCATCCATTCGGAGATCGCGGATCCGCTGGAGCGCCTGCGCGCAATCCGCGCGGATGCCGCCGCGGCGAAGCAGGTGAGCGGCGCATTGGGCAGGGACTTCGTCATGAACGCCCTAGAGAATCTGCCCGCGCCGCTGGCCGACGCCGTGCTGCGCAACGTCCGCCCGCCGAAGATTTCGCTCATCGCGTCCAACGTCCGCGGGCCCGACGCCGCACTCTACATGGCGGGCGCGCGGCTCACTGCCTACGCACCGATCAGCATCGTGGTCGACGGCATCGGGCTCAACTGCACGGGCTTCAGCTACGCGGGCACGCTGTGCATCTGTGCGGTCTCGTGCCGCGAGATCCTGCCGGATCCGGAGGTCTTCGCCGCGTGCCTGCGCGAGAGTTTCGTCGAGCTGGCGAAGGCCGCGCGCGACCTGCACGAGCAGCGGCGCATCGTTCGCACCGAGCCGGTGGTCGAGCTGCCGCACACGGCGAAGCGCGGCCGCCGGAGGCGGAAGGGCAACGGTCGCCGCGGCGTGCGCCCGACGACCGGCGGCGCACGGCTCACGCACTGACCGTGCTGCGCGGTCACCGTATGCGCACCTGCGAGTGCATGCCGGAGCGCCTGCGCGCGGCGCTGCGGGAGCTCTTCGACGACCGCGTCGACGAGGTCGACGTGGTGGAGAACTCCTGGTACGCGCGGGTGCACCGCGGCGCGCGGGCCACGACGCGCCGCAACCGCATCCTGCTGCCCGGAGCGGCGAGTGAGTTCTTCGCCGACCCGGCGCTTGTGCTTCACGAGTACTTCCACGTCCTCAGGCAGTGGAACCGGGGCCGGCTCTCCGTGCCGCGCTATCTGGCGGAGTGGGTCCGCCACGGCTACTGGTCGAACCGCTACGAGCGCCAGGCGCGCCGCTTCGTCGATCTGCGTCTGCCGGCGCTGCGCCAGAAGCTGGCCCGGAGCTCGAAGAACGGCCCGGAGCCGAACAAAGGGGACATTCGCGATTTCGGGAAATGAGTCCCGCCGAAACCGCACCGAGATCGAGCATGTCCCCAATATAATGCGCGGCCCGGGGAGCGACAGATGCGATTCGCGGAGCAGTTCGAGGTCATTGTGATCGGCGGCGGCCATGCCGGCACCGAGGCAGCGCTCGCCTCGGCGCGGCTCGGCGCACGAACGTTGCTGCTCACGCAGAACGTCGAGACGCTCGGACAGATGAGCTGCAATCCCGCGATCGGGGGCATCGGCAAAGGCCATCTGGTGCGCGAGATCGACGCGCTCGGCGGCGTCATGGCGCGCGCTGCCGACCGCGCCGGCATCCAGTTCCGGACGCTGAATGCGAGCAAGGGACCCGCGGTGCGCGCGACGCGTGCCCAGGCGGATCGACAGCTCTACCGCCGCGCCATCCGCAGCGTGCTCGAGAGCCAGCCAGATCTCGCGATCTTCCAGCAGGAGGCCGCGGACCTCGTGGTCGATGCCGGGCGTGTCGGCGGCGTGGTCACCGCGTCGGGTGTCACGTTCGCGGCGCGCGTCGTCGTGCTCACGGTCGGCACGTTCCTCGCGGGGCGCATCCACGTCGGGCTCACGCAGCACGCGGGCGGCCGAGCCGGCGACCCGCCCTCGAACCGCCTGGCGTCGCGTCTGCGCGAGCTCATGCCGCGCATCGGCCGGCTCAAGACCGGCACACCGCCGCGCATCGACGGGCGCAGCATCGATTACACGGGTCTCGTTGTGCAGCCCGGTGACGAGCCGCGGCCGGTTTTCTCGTTCCTGGGGCGGACCGCGGAACACCCGCGGCAGGTTGTCTGCCACATCACCGCGACCAACGAGCGCACGCATGCACTGATCCGCGCAGCCACCGACCGCTCGCCGATGTTCACCGGCGTGATCGAGGGCGTGGGCCCGCGTTACTGCCCGTCGGTCGAGGACAAGGTCGTGCGCTTCGCCGAGTGCGCCTCACACCAGATCTTCATCGAGCCCGAAGGGCTCGACACGCACGAGGTCTATCCGAACGGCATCTCGACGAGCCTTCCCTACGACGTGCAGGTCGAGTTCGTGCGCAGCATCCGCGGCTTCGAGCGCGCGCACATCACGCGGCCGGGCTATGCGATCGAATACGACTTCTTCGATCCGCGCGATCTGCTCGCCTCGCTCGAGACGCGCTCGCTCGGCGGGCTGTACTTCGCCGGGCAGATCAACGGCACGACGGGTTACGAGGAGGCCGCCGCCCAGGGGATCGTCGCGGGCATCAATGCGGCGCGCGCCGTGCGCGGCCAGGGGCCGTGGTGGCCGCGCCGCAGCGAGGCTTACATCGGTGTGCTGATCGACGATCTGATCACGCGCGGCGCGACCGAGCCCTACCGGATGTTCACCAGCCGGGCCGAGTACCGGCTGTCGCTGCGCGAGGACAACGCGGATCTGCGCCTGACACCGGTCGCGCGGGAGATGGGTCTGGTGGATGACGAGCGCTGGGCCTTCTTCGAGCGCAAGCGCAGCGCGGTGGAAGCAGAGTCGGCACGGCTGCACGCAGCGTGGCTTCACCCCGGCACGACGGGCGCGGCGCGGCTTGGGACGCTCACCGGGCTCGTGCTCGCGCGTGAGCAGCGCGCGGACGAGCTGCTGCGTCGGCCCGAAGTCTCGCATGCCGCGCTGTCGGCGGCGCTCGGCGCGGAGCCCGGCGACTGGGGCGACGACGAGCGCCTGGCGCGGCAGGTGCCGCTTGCCCTCGAGGTCGAGGCTCGCTATGCGGGCTACGTGGATCGCCAGCGAGACGAGATCGAGCGTCAGCGCCGTGTCGAAGACACCGTCGTACCCGCGTGGCTCGATTTCTCCTCGGTGCGTGGCCTGTCGAACGAAGTCCGGCAGGTCCTTACGGAGCAGCGTCCGGCGACGCTCGGTCAGGCCGCGCGGATCCCGGGCGTCACGCCCGCCGCGGTGTCGCTGCTGCTCGTCCACCTGAAGCGCGGCGCGCCCGCGGCTACCGCGGCGCGCACGGCGTTGCCCGGCTGAAGATGCCGATGCCGGCGCGGACGTGGCGGGCCGCCGGGCTGCTGCTCGCAGGGCTCATCGTGCTCGGAGTCGCTGCCTGCGGCCGGCAACCGACTCCGTCGGCGGAAAGGACCTCGGCACAGGACGCGCGGGCCGGCGCCGATAGCCGCACGCTGCGCCGCGGCAACGGTCCGGAGCCCGACTCGCTCGACCCGCAGCGCGCCCGCACCGACGCCTCCCTCAATGTCATTCGCGATCTCTTCGAAGGCCTTACGGCGGTGGGCGCGGATGGCAAGCCGGTGCCCGCCGCCGCGGAATCCTGGACCATGGCGCCAGACGGCCGCGAATATCGGTTCCGGCTCCGCCCGGGCCTGCGGTGGTCGAACGGCGATCCGCTCCTGGCTCGCGACTTCGTCGCCGGAATGCGCCGGCTGGTCGATCCCGCGACCGCCTCGCAATACGCGCAGATCCTCGAGCCAGTGATCAATGCCGCTGCCATCGTCCGCGGCGAGCGTCCGGTCTCGGCGCTCGGCGTCGACGCGCCGGACGACCGCACGGTCGTCGTGCGGCTCGTCAATCCCGCGCCCTACCTGCTCGCGCTCATGTGCCATCCAAGCACGTTTCCGGCCCACACAGCGTCGCTGCCGGCGCAGGGCGAGCGCTTCGCGCAGCCCGGGCGGCTCATCGGCAACGGTGCCTTCGTGCTCGAGGAGTGGGTCGTCGGCTCGCACATCGCCGTGCGTCGCAACAAGAACTACTGGGACGATGCTCACACACGTCTCGAACACGTGCGGTTCGTGCACGTTAACGACCCGAGCAGCGAGTTCCGTCTGTACCGTGCCGGCCAGATCGACGTGACCTATGTCGTACCGCAGCAGCAGTACGGCTGGATCCGCGAGCACCTCGCCGGCGAGTTGCGCATCTCGCCGCAGCTCTCGACCTATTACTACGGATTCAACCTCACGCGAGCGCCGTTCAAGGATCAGCCCGGGCTGCGCCGCGCGCTATCCCTGGTGATCGATCGCGAGCGCCTTACCGCTGCCGTCACGGGCGTCGGCGAGACGCCAGCCTACGGCTGGGTGCCGCGGGGCATTGCCGATTACACGCCGCAGCAGTTCGACTATGCGTCACGTCCGTACCAGGATCGCGTGCGCGAGGCGCGCGAGCTGTACCGCGAGGCCGGGTATTCCGAGGCCCGGCCGCTCGAAGTCGAGATCCGCTACAACACGGGGGAGGCGCACAACCGCATCGCGGTGGCGATCGCCGCGATGTGGAAGGAAACGCTCGGCGTCGAATCGAAGCTGTACGCGGAGGAGTTCCGTGCACTGCTGGCCTCGATCCAGGCCCGAACCGAGACCGAGGTGTTCCGCTCCAGCTGGATCGGCGATTTCGACGACGCGTACACCTTCGCCCAGCAGCTGCAGAGTGACTTCGGGATCAACCTGACGGGTTACTCGAACCCGCGCTACGACGCGTTGCTGGCCGAGGCCATCCGCCAGCCGGATACCGCGCAGCGCCGCGCGCTGCTCGAGGAGGCGGAGCGGGTGATGCTGGCCGATCATCCGCTGCTGCCGATCTATTTCTACGTCAACAAGCATCTGATCAAGCCGCAGGTGCACGGCTGGTCGGACAACGCCGTGAACATTCAGTACAGCCACGACCTCTGGCTTACGCCCGGCGAGTGAGCATCGGTTCACAGTTCACACCGGGCGGAAACGCCCCGCAGTTGAGCGCCGGGCCGCCCGCGCTCACCATTGCCGCATCCCTTCGGACGAGCACAAGATGGGCTGGTTTCTGATCTTCGCCGTGACGGTTTTCGGGCTGTACTTCTGGCGGGAGTACAAGGTCCAGCAGCGCGAAATGCAGAGCTCGCAGGCGCCGCATCGCATCGGCGAGCGCTACATCGGCCAGGTCATGACCCTCACCGAAGGCATTCGCGACGGCGCGGGCAAAGCCGTGCTCGGCAACCGCAACTGGTCGCTGCGCGGTCCGAACGTTCCTCCCGGTACGCGCGTGCGCGTGACGGGTGTCGACGGCAGCGTGCTGATCGTCGACCGTCTGCCCGGCTGACGCTGCCGGCGCTCGCGAAGGTCTGCTCGTCGCGGTATCGCCGACGCGCTGCAGCCGCCCGCGTGGCGTCAGGGTCCGACGACCAGGTCGTACTCGGCGTTCACGCTGGCGCTGAATTTCATGTTGCCGGGCTGGTAGGTCGCCTCGGGCGCCGCTTTCGCCATGGTCGCCATGACGGCGTCGCGATAGACGGGGACCGGCGGCGAGCTGCCGGACGCCGACAGCGTGCGCGCCGCACCCAGCCGTGCGCCTGCGGCGCGCGCCAATGCTTCCGCGTTGAGCCGCGCGTCCTCGAGGGCCTTGGTCATCGCCTCGCGCTCCAGCTCCTTGCGGCGGCTCGAATCGAGCACCGGGTCGCCGACCTGATTCACGCCCGCGTCGACCGCACGCTCGAGCAGCGTGCCGAGCTTATCGAGATCCCTGAGCTCGACCTCGACCTGCCGGCTGACCAGGTACCCGAGCAGCACGCGTTCGCGATCGTTCTCGTTCCAGCGATATTCCGGCTGGACCTGGATGCGCGTCGCATTGACGTTCTTTGGATCGATCTTGAGATCGCGCGTCAGAGCGAGCACGCGGTCGACCGCGGCCACGACCTCTGCACGTGCGTCGGCGAGCGAAGGACGGCGCGCCTCGACGCCGAGCGACACCCGCGCGATGTCGGGCTCGGCACTCACCTCCGCCACGCCGCTCACGTTCACCGTCCTCGGTCGCGGCTCGTCCGCTGCTGCCTGCGCGCCCGACAGGCACGACGCGAGCAGGACCATCGCCAGCCAGAAGCGTTGCATTCGCGACTCCTTCGGGGCCCGTCGGCCCGCGGCGCCCGGCGGGCGCGGTTCCAGGTTGATATACGCGCAGTCTAGGGCATCGGGGTCAATCGACGCCGATGGCGCTTTTCTTTAACATCCCCGCCCTTCGGCCAGGGGAGCCGACCACCGAGGATGCATCAATGGCTTCGAGATCGGCCCGGGTCGTGCTCGGCCTGCTGCTCGCGCTGCCGGGGCTTGCGGCGCAGGCCGCCGACACCGCGCGCGGCGCGGATCTCGGCTACACCTGCCACGGCTGTCATGGCATCGAGAACTACAAGAACGCCTTCCCGGTGTACAGCGTGCCGAAGCTGGGCGGACAGCATGCGGCCTATCTGGTCGTCGCGCTCAAGGCCTACGCGAGCCAGGAGCGCAGCCACCTCACCATGCACGCGCACGCCTCGAGCTTGAGCGAGTCCGACCTGGCGGACGTCGCGGCATATCTCGCCGGGCCGGAGATCACCTCGACGGGACGGGCCGTGGGTACGGCGCCGAAGGCGAGCCATACCTGTGTCGCGTGTCATGGCAGCGACGGCATCGGCATCCTCCCCGAGTATCCGAGCCTGACCGGTCAGCATGAGGATTACCTCGAGGAAGCGCTGCGGGCGTATCGCTCCGGACAGCGCCGCAACGCGGTGATGGCCGGCATGGCGGCGGCGCTCACCGACGAGGACATCCAGACGCTCGCGCGCTACTACGCCGCGCAGCGCCCGGCCCTCTGCTCCACCGACAGGATCCGCGACGAAGGCCGCTGCGACTAGGCCGCGCAGAAAAGGGCACATTCTCTATTTCCGGAATGATCGTCTCAGCCAACACGGTTCGCGGCCGGCAATAGAGAATGTCCCCTTTTCCAGTTGGCAACGGCGTGTACCGCATCGACACCCGGTACCTTCGCCCGGGGCTGGCGGCCAGTCACCTGATCGTCGACGACGGGCATGCAGCGTTCGTCGACACCGGTGCGGCGCCCGCACACCCGAGGCTGATGGCCGCGCTCGCTGCGACCGGTCTCGCGCCGGACCAGGTCGATTACGTGTTCCTCACTCACGTGCATCTCGATCACGCCGGTGGCGCAGGCCAGCTGCTGCGCGCGCTGCCGCGCGCGCGGGCGGTACTGCATCCGCGCGGCGCGCCACACATGGTCGATCCCGCCAGACTCATCGCCGGCACCATCGAGGTGTACGGCGAGGCGCTGTATCGTGAGCTCTATGAGGAGATCGTGCCGATCGCGGCCGAGCGCGTGATCATCGCCAACGACGGCGACCGATACGTCGTCGGCCGACGCACGCTCGAGCTGCTCGACACACCGGGGCATGCGCGCCACCACTACTGCGCCCACGACCTCGATCACGAGCAGATCTTCAGCGGCGACACCTTCGGCATCTCCTACCGGGAATTCGACACAGCCGCCGGTCCGTTCGTGTTCCCGACCACCACACCGGTGCAGTTCGACCCCGTGGCGCTGCACGCGTCCATCGACCGGCTGATGGCGCGCCGGCCCAGGCGCATGATCCTCACGCACTTCGGACCGGTCGGCGACCTGGAGCGGCTGAGCCGCGACATGCACGCCGCGATCGATGCGTTCGTCGACATGGCGCGACGACATGCAAGTGACGCGGACCGTTCCGCGCGCATCGCCGCAGCGATGTTTGAGAATCTGAGCGCGCGTCTGGACGCGCACGGCTACGCCGGCGATGATCGCCAGAGGCACGAGCTGCTCGATCCGGACATCGGTCTCAACACGCAGGGACTGGAAGTCTGGCTGGCGCGCGCATGACGGTGCATTCGGGAGGTTGACGACATGGAGCGATTCAAGGCCCTGCGCATTCACCGTGAAGACGGTCGCATCCAGGCGCGTCTGGAACAGATCGGGCTCGACGATCTGTCCCCGGGCGAAGCCGTCGTGCGCGTGGCATGGTCCGGCATCAACTACAAGGACGCGCTCGCGGCGACCGGCACCTCGCCGATCCTGCGCCGCTACCCGCTCGTCGGCGGGATCGATCTGGCGGGCGAAGTCGTCAGCTCGACGGATGCGCGCTACAAGCCCGGGCAGAGGGTTCTGGTCACGGGTTGCGGGCTGTCGGAGACGCACGATGGAGGCTACGCGGAGTACGCGCGCCTTCAGGGCGAGTGGCTGATCGAGCTGCCGCCCGGCATGAGCGAACGCGATGCCATGGCGCTCGGTACCGCAGGATTCACGGCGGCGCTCGCCATCCATCGCATGGAGGAGAACGGGCAGCGTCCCGAGGGCGGTCCGATCGTCGTCACCGGCGCCACCGGCGGCGTCGGCAGCATCGCGATCAACATGCTGGCAGGGCGCGGCTACGAGGTCGTGGCGGTCAGCGGCAAAGCGGATGCCGAGCCATACCTTCGCGAGCTCGGCGCGGCGCGCATGTTGCGTCGCGCCGATCTCGACCTGGGCTCGCGGCCGCTCGAGAAGGCGCTGTGGGCGGGGGCCGTGGACAACGTTGGTGGCGAGATCCTGACCTGGCTCACGCGCACCGTGGATTTCTGGGGCAACATCGCCAGCATCGGGCTCGCGGGCAGCGCCGAGCTCAAGACGACCGTGATGCCGTTCATCCTGCGCGGCGTTTCGCTGCTTGGCATCAACTCGGTCGCGACGCCGCGCGCAACGCGCCTTGAGGTCTGGAAACGCATCGCAACGGACCTTAGACCTGCGAAGCTCGATCGCATCGTGACCCGCGTGGTCGATCTCGACGACCTGACCACGGTCTTCGGCGCCTATCTGTCCGGCGGCGTCACAGGGCGCACGCTGGTCCGCATCCGGCGCGGCCCGGTTTGACATCAGAGGCACGCGGCCGCCGGTTTTGCGGACGCCGTCCTTGCCGCCGCCCGCAGGGCCTGTTTAAGTAGGCTGGTTTTTCATGGCCGCGGGGGCTCCCGAGCTCCCGCGGCGTCGTATATCGACCCGGAGATTCGCGCCACCCATGCGTCCGTTGCCCGTGCCGACCCTCCCACGCCCGGCTGCGCTCACCCATCTGCAGCGGCTCGAGGCGGAAAGCATCCAGATCATGCGCGAGGTGGTCGCCGAGTGCGAGCGGCCGGTCATGCTCTATTCGATCGGCAAGGACAGCGCGGTGATGCTCGACATCGCGCTGAAGGCCTTCTACCCGGCCAAGCCGCCGTTCCCGCTGCTGCATGTCGACACGACGTGGAAGGTCCGGGCGATGATCGAGTTCCGCGACCGGATGGCGCAGAAGTTCGGTCTCGACCTGCTCGTGTATACGAACCCCGACGGGCTCGCCCAGGGCATAGGTCCCTTCACGCACGGCTCCGCCGTGCACACCGACGTGATGAAAACCCAGGCCTTGAAGCAGGCGCTCGACAAATACGGCTTCGACGCCGCGTTCGGCGGCGCGCGCCGCGACGAGGAGAAGAGCCGCGCCAAGGAGCGGATCTTCTCCTTCCGCTCCGCACAGCACCGCTGGGACCCGAAGAACCAGCGCCCCGAGCTCTGGCGGCTCTACAACGCGCGCAAGCACAAGGGCGAGAGCATTCGGATCTTCCCGATGTCGAACTGGACCGAGCTCGACATCTGGCAGTACATCTACCTGCACGACGTCCCCATCGTCCCGCTGTACTTCGCGGCGGAGCGGCCGGTGGTCGCCCGCGACGGCACGCTGATCATGGTCGATGACGAGCGCATGCCGCTCGCCCCCGGCGAGCAGCCGGTGATGAAGAAGGTCCGCTTCCGCACGCTCGGCTGCTATCCGCTGACCGGAGCCATCGAGAGCGACGCGGACACGCTGCCGGCGATCATCCAGGAGATGCTGCTCACCACGAGCTCCGAGCGCCAGGGCCGCGTGATCGACCACGATCAGGCGGCCTCGATGGAGAAGAAGAAGCAGGAGGGCTACTTCTGATGGCGCACGTCTCGGACCTCATCGGCAGGGACATCGAGGCCTACCTCGAGGCCCACGAGCACAAGAGCCTGCTGCGCTTCATCACCTGCGGCAGCGTCGACGACGGCAAGTCGACCCTCATCGGACGGTTGCTCTACGACTCGAAGATGATCTTCGAGGACCAGCTCGCGGCGCTCGAGGCCGACTCGAAGAAGGTCGGGACCCAGGGCGGCGCGCTCGACTTCGCGCTGCTCGTGGACGGTCTCGCCGCCGAGCGCGAGCAGGGCATCACGATCGACGTCGCGTACCGGTTCTTCTCGACCGACAAGCGCAAGTTCATCGTCGCCGACACGCCCGGACACGAGCAGTACACGCGCAACATGGTGACGGGCGCCTCGACCGCCGACCTGGCGGTGATCCTGATCGACGCCCGCAAGGGCGTGCTCACGCAGACGCGCCGCCACAGCTATATCGTGTCGCTGCTGGGCATCCGCCACGTGGTGCTGGCGGTCAACAAGATGGACCTCGTCGGCTACTCGCGCGAGATCTTCGAAACGATCGTCAGCGAGTACCGCGATTTCGCTCAGCAGATCCATCTTCCCGACGTTGTCGCGATCCCGGTGTCGGGGCTCAAGGGCGACAACATCAAGGACCCGAGCGCTGCGATGCCGTGGTATCGCGGCCCGACGCTGATGGGGCATCTCGAGACGGTGAAGATCGAGGACCACGTCACCCGCGCGCCGTTCCGGCTCCCGGTGCAATGGGTCAACCGCCCGAACCTCGATTTCCGCGGGTTCGCCGGCACGATCGTCAGCGGCGCCGTCAGCCCCGGCGACCGGGTCCGCGTGCTGCCCTCGGGCCGCGAAAGCCGTGTCGCGCGCGTGGTGGCGATGGGCGGCGATCTCGATTGCGCGGTGGCCGGGCAGTCAGTGACGGTGACGCTCACCGACGAGATCGATGCGAGCCGCGGCGACGTGTTCGCGGGCGTCGATGCGCTGCCGGGTGTGGCCGATCAGTTCGAGACGACGATCATCTGGATGAGCGACGAGCCCATGCTCCCCGGGCGGCCCTACTGGATCAAGATCGGCACCAGGCAGGCTACCGCCACCATCACCGAGCCCAAGTACAAGGTCAACGTCAACACACTCGAGCATCTGGCGGCGAAGACGCTGGGTCTCAACGAGATCGGGGTGTGCAACCTGTCGCTCGACCAGATGATCGCGTTCGATCCGTATGCCGAGAACCGCGACACCGGCGCCTTCATCCTGATCGATCGGCTCTCCAACGCGACGCTGGGAGCGGGGCTGATCCACTTCGCGCTGCGGCGCTCGCAGAACATCCACTGGCAGGCGCTCGAGGTCAACAAGGCCGCGCACGCCGTGCTCAAGGGCCAGCAGCCGACGGTGCTGTGGTTCACCGGTCTCTCCGGCGCCGGCAAGTCGACCATCGCGAACCTGGTCGAGAAGCAGCTGCACGCGCTCGGCCGCCACACCTACATGCTCGACGGCGACAACGTCCGCCACGGCCTCACGCGCGACCTCGGCTTCACCGACGCCGACCGCGTCGAGAACATCCGCCGCGTCGCCGAGGTCGCAAAGCTTATGGTCGACGCCGGCTTGATCGTGCTGGTGTCGTTCATCTCGCCGTTCCGTGCCGAGCGGCGCATGGCGCGCGGTCTGTTCGACGAGGGCGAGTTCGTCGAGGTGCACGTCGATGCTCCGCTCGCCGAGGCCGAGCGGCGCGACCTCAAAGGGCTCTACAAGAAGGCGCGCCGCGGCGAGCTGCTTCACTTCACCGGCATCGACTCGCCCTACGAGGCGCCCGAGCACCCGGAGATCTACCTCGACACGACCCGTCTGAGCGCCGAGCAGTCGGCGGCCGCGATCGTCGAGCAGCTGCGCGCGCACGGGCGGCTCGGCCCTGCCAGCTGATGGAAATAGGACATTCTCCTTTTCCCGATTCGGGGAAAAGGAGAATGTCCCATTTCCATTTCGAAGGCTGGCCTCACCAGCCTGCGCAACGGCAGAATGTCGCGCGCCCCGGGCCGCCGTGCAGGACGAGCCGCGGTTTCGCCGGATGATGGACCAGGTTCGCGCCGATATCGCGCGCGAGCGGGCGGCGGTGCAGAGAGAAAGGCCGGTGAAGGATCTGATCGCCAGGCTCGACGCGGCGCTGGCCGAGCGCGGACTGCCGCCCGGGCCCCGACCCTCCGCCGCCGGCAGTCCCCGCTGAGGTCGGGTTGCAAGCGCGGCGCCGGCATCCGCGTTATGATTTCCGGCCTTTCTTGCACTGCGAAAGGATCGCTGATGAGCCCAGCTTCCGCCGGGGCGCGACTCCGCGCCGCGCTGGCCCAGGAACGGCCGCTGCAGGTCGTGGGTACCGTCAATGCCTATTCGGCATTGCTTGCCGGCCGGGCCGGATTTCGCGCCATTTATCTTTCCGGCGCCGGCGTCGCAAACGCCTCCTTCGGGCTGCCCGACCTCGGCATCACGAGCCTCAACGATGTCTGCGAGGACGTACGGCGCATCACGGGCGCAAGCCCGCTTCCGCTGCTGGTCGACGCCGACACCGGCTGGGGCGCCGCGTTCAACATCTCGCGCACCGTGAGCGACCTGATCCGCGCTGGCGCCGCGGGCTGTCATCTCGAGGACCAGGTGCAGGCCAAGCGCTGCGGGCATCGTCCCGGCAAGGCGCTGGTGCCTGCGGACGAGATGGTCGACCGCATCAAGGCGGCGGTCGATGGCCGAGCCGACCGCGAGTTCGTGCTGATGGCGCGCACCGACGCGCACGCCGTCGAGGGACAGCAGGCCGCGATCGAGCGCGCCCAGCGTTACGTCGAGGCAGGCGCGGACATGATCTTTGCCGAGGCGCTGACCACGCTCGACGAGTATCGCCAGTTCACCTCGGCTGCACGCGTGCCGGTGCTCGCCAATATCACCGAGTTCGGCAGGACGCCGCTCTTCACCGTCGCCGAGCTTGCGACGGCTGGCGTATCGCTGGTGCTGTATCCGCTGTCCGCGTTTCGCGCGATGTCCAAGGCGGCCGAAGTCGTCTACAGCTCGCTGCGCCGCGAGGGCACGCAGAAGAGTGTGGTCGGCTACATGCAGACCCGCGCCGAGCTCTACGAGGTGCTCGGCTACCACGACTACGAGCGCAAGCTCGACGAACTCTTCAGCCGCGAGGCCGCAGAGCAGTAGCGGCGCCGGACCAGCTAAGCGAGCGCAGGGATCGGGAAAGGCGGAAAGCACATGACAGAAACCACGAGCACCACGGGGTTCAAGCCGAAGAAATCCGTCGCGCTGTCGGGTGTGCCGGCGGGCAATACCGCACTGTGCACCGTCGGGCGCACCGGCAACGATCTGCATTACCGTGGTTACGACATCCTCGACATCGCGGACAAGTGCGAGTTCGAGGAGGTGGCCCACCTGCTGATCTACGGTCGGCTGCCGAACATTGCGGAGCTCGCCGCCTACAAGGCCAAGCTTCGCGGGCTGCGCGGTCTGCCCATTGCGGTGCGCACCGTGCTCGAGGCGTTGCCCGCCGCCACGCATCCGATGGACGTGGTGCGCACCGGCGTGTCCGTGCTGGGTTGCGCGCTCCCGGAGAAGGACGATCACGCCGCGGCCGGCGCACGCGACATCGCCGACCGGCTCGTGGCGAGTCTCGGCTCGATGCTCGTGTACTGGTACCACTACAGCCACAGCGGGCAGCGCGTGCACGTCGAGACCGAGGACGACTCGATCGGCGGGCATTTCCTGCACCTGCTGCACCGCCGTCCGCCGTCCGAGTCGTGGGTGAAAGCGATGCACGTGTCGCTCAATCTCTACGCCGAGCACGAATTCAACGCCTCGACCTTCGCGGCGCGAGTCATCGCCGGTACCGGCGCGGACATCTATTCCTGTGTGACCGGCGCGATCGGCGCGCTGCGCGGCCCGAAGCACGGCGGCGCGAACGAAGGGGCCTACGAGATCCAGAGCCGCTACGCGACCCCCGACGAGGCGGCGGCGGATATCCGCCGTCGTGTCGAGTCGAAGGAAGTCATCATCGGTTTCGGTCACCCGGTCTACACGGTCTCGGACCCGCGCAACAAGGTGATCAAGGAGGTGGCGCGGCGACTCTCGCAGGAGGCGGGCGACACGACGCTCTACGACATCGCCGAACGCCTCGAAGCGGTCATGTGGGACGCAAAGAAGATGTTTCCGAATCTCGACTGGTTCTCCGCCGTGTCCTACCACCGGATGGGCGTGCCCACGACGATGTTCACGCCGCTGTTCGTGCTTGCCCGCAGCACGGGGTGGTGCGCGCACGTCATCGAGCAGCGCATCGACGGAAAGATCATCCGCCCGAGCGCGAATTACATCGGTCCCGAGGACCAGAAATTCGTCGCGCTCGCGAAGCGCAAGTAGATGGAGCCGGATTACCGCCGCGTAATCTGGCTCTGAGCCAGATTTTCTCGATGAGGTTTCGAGTTGATGTCAGCGCATGACTACAAGTCGGCCCGGCGGCCGGAGCCGGATCAGGTTCTGGTCGACATCGCAGCCTACGTCTGCGATCAGGAGATCACGAGCGACGTCGCATACGAAACGGCGTTCTGCTGCCTGATGGACACGCTGGCCTGCGGCTTCCAGGCGCTCAGGTACCCGGCCTGCACGAAGCTCCTCGGTCCGGTCGTGCCCGGTGCCACGATGATGGGTGGGGCGCGCGTGCCCGGGACCTCCTATGAGCTCGATCCGGTGCAGGCGGCGTTCAACATCGGCGTCATGATCCGCTGGCTCGACTTCAACGACACCTGGCTCGCGGCCGAATGGGGGCACCCGTCCGACAATCTGGGCGGCATCCTCGCGGTCGCCGATTATCTCTCGCGCAAGGCGGTCGTCGAAGGTCGCAGGCCGCTCGTGGTGCGCGACGTGCTGACGGCGATGATCAAGGCGCACGAAATCCAGGGCGTCACCGCGCTCGAGAACAGTTTCAATCGCGTCGGTCTCGACCACGTGATCCTGGTACGTGTCGCCTCGACCGCAGTCGTCACGCGCATGCTCGGCGGCGGCCGCGAGCAGGTGGTGAACGCGGTGTCGAACGCCTGGATCGACGGCGGCGCGCTGCGCACCTACCGTCATGCCCCGAACACCGGCTCACGCAAGAGCTGGGCGGCGGGCGATGCAACCAGCCGTGCGGTGCGCCACGCGCTGATCGCGCTCGCCGGCGAGATGGGCTATCCGTCGGCGCTTTCGGCCAAGACCTGGGGGTTCTACGACGTGCTGTTCAAGGGCCGGCCGTTCAGCTACCCGCAGGGCTTCGGCAGCTACGTCATGGAGAACGTACTGTTCAAGATCTCCTATCCGGCGGAGTTCCACGCGCAGACCGCGGTCGAGTGCGCGATGCAGCTCCACCCCACCGTGAAATCCCGGCTGGGCGAAATCGAGCACGTCCTGATCGAGACCCAGGAGCCCAGCGTGCGGATCATCGACAAGACCGGCCCGCTCGCCAATCCCGCCGACCGCGACCACTGCATCCAGTACATGGTTGCGATCCCGCTGATCTTCGGCCGGCTGATCGCGGCCGACTACGAGGACACGGTGGCGAGCGATCCCCGCATCGACGAGCTGCGCGGGCGGATGGTCGTGCGCGAGAATACGACCTTCACCGAGGAGTATTACGCGGCGGACAAGCGCTACATCGGCAATGCGGTGCAGGTCTTCTTCCGCGACGGTAGCTCGACCGAACGGGCGCACGTCGACTTCCCGGTCGGTCACCGCAAACGCCGCGCGGAGGGGATTCCGTTGCTCAAGGAGAAATTCGCGACCAGCGTGGCGGCGCACTTTCCGGCCGCGCAGACGGCGAAGATCACCGCGATGTTCGCCGACCGCGCAAAGCTCGAAGCCATGCCTGTGCACGAGTTCGTCGCGGCGATGGTGAAGAACTCCTGAGCCGGCAGAGCCGGATCGCCCTACGGCGGCAGCCCCATCTTCGCCAGCATCGCTGCATAGCGCGGATCGTCCCGGATCCTGGCGAGCAGCGGATCGAACTTGACCTGGACGAGCGTGCCGTCGTGCTGCGCGTAGGCGCGCTCCAGCCACGAGAAAGCGGAGTCCCGCTCGTTGCGCCACGCGTACACTTCGGCGATCTGGTACGCATTGCTCTGCGCAAACTTATCGATCAGCTCCTTCAGGGCCTGCTGCGCCTCCCCGTGGCGGCCGAGGTCCATCGCCGCCATTGCGACACCTGCCTGGCGGCGTCCGGCGCTCGCGCGCTCGAATTCGACCAGTGCGGCGGCCGGGTCGCCTTCGAGCAGTGAGCTGACCCCGAGGTTGAACCGGGCGATGCCGTGCTCCGGGCTGATCTCGAGGGCGCGGTTCGCCGCGGTACGTGCCTCCGCGTAGCGACCGGCGGCATTGAGCTGGATGCTGCGACGGAACCAGGTGTCGGCCGACAGCGGGTCGCGCTGCGTTCCCTTGAGATTGATCACGAGCGCTTCGTCCAGCCGACCGAGGCTGGCGAGAAAACACGCGTAGCAGGTGTAGGCCCGATACGAGCCCGGATCCAGCTGGAAGGCGCGTGTCAGGTCCGCTTCCGCGCCCGGCCAGTCCCAGTTGATGGTGAACCGCAGGAATCCGCGCGCCGCATAGCCTTCCGACATCCCCGGATCGAGCTCGATCGCGCGATCCGCCGCGGCCAGCGCACGCGCCTGTGCAGCCTGCACTTCCTCCAGCGTGTTCCCGGGCGCGCGCGCAACCTCGTTCTCCGACACGGCCAGGCCCGCATAGGCGGAGGCGAAGTTCGGATCAAACTTCACCGCCTGCTGGTAGGCGGTTACCGCGCGCCGAAAATCCTCCCCGCTGCCGCGGTTGAAGAACTGGCGCCCCAAAAGGTACTGGTTGTAGGCCTGTGTGCTTGGCGTGCGATACGGAGCACTTGTGCTCGCCTTCTGGGGCAGCAATTTGACCTCGAGCGCCGCGACCACGGCCCTGGAGATTTCGTCCTGCACCTCGAAGATGTCGTTCAGGTCCCGTTCGAAGGTCTCGGACCAGAGGTGGGAGCCATCGACTGCCTTGATCAATTGCGCGGTGACGCGAACGCGGTCGCCGGCCCTCCGCACGCTGCCTTCGAGCAGGCTGGCCACGCCGAGCTTGGCGGCGATCAGCCTCAGATCCTCGTTTCGACCCTTGAACTGGAACGAGGAGGTCCGGCCGATCACACGGAGCTCGGGTACTCCGGCAAGCAGGTTCAGCAATTCCTCGGCCAGTCCGTCGGCGAAGTACTCCTGGTCCTTGTTCTGACTCATGTCCACGAACGGCAGCACCGCCACCGAGGCATCGGTTGCGATCGCCGGCGCTGCGATCTCTCCCGCCGAGTCCGCGGCGGATCCCGACTCCTCGGCGCGCTGGTACATCCAGAAGATGCCGCCGCCCACGAAGAACAGCAGCGTGATGATCGTCAGTTCTGCGACGCTGACCTTCTGCTGGCCGCGGTCGCCGTGGTACCAGGCCAGAACCAGGACCAGCGGCAGACCGATGAGTACGGCAAGGGTGACGATCTGTCGGATCTGCGCCGGCCACCCGAAGGTGTCGGTGACGTACCCAAGACCCTGCAGGAAACCCCACGCTCCCGCAGCGTAAGCAAGGCCCCATTGCGCCACTTTGCGCTCTCGCAGGCGGTCCCAGACGCCCGCAATGCCCCTCGGGGCCTCGACGCTCAAGTTGCACCTCCGCCGCGGCCGATTGTAACCGGCGGTCGCCAGGGAAGCCGTGCTCCGCTACTGCTCGCCACGGCTTATCGGCAGTCCCTGCTCGATCCAGTCGTGTTGAAGGTTTTCCGGCAGGTAAAGCAGTTTGACGTCGTAGCGCTTGAGCTCCTGCGCGAGCTGCAGCGCCGGGCGCACGTTGGGGCAGTCGGCCCATGGGCAGCAGCCGCAATACAGGACGATTGACCGGCCCTGCGGGATCCCGCGCAGGGCCTGCTTCAGCGCCTGCAGACCTTCCGGCGTGGAGGCGGGTCCGACGTGTCGCGACCCGGTGATGTGACCGGATCGAAACAGGATGGGAAATCCGACGTGCAGAACCTCCGGCCGGCGACCACTGCTGTCAGAAAGGAGACGGGCGAGGTCGGCGGGCTCAATCAGCTGCGCGGGAGCGGGCGCCGCGGTCGTGGCGGGAGCAAGCGCCGGCAAGTCCGTGTCGGTAGCCGCAGACTGCGGCCGCTCCGCTGCGGTCGGCCGCGCAACCACCATTGCGATGGCGAATAGAATTTCAGCACTGAGCGGCCGCATGGCGGCGTTTAACGCATCTTCGGCGCCGAGGCAATTGCCGCGCCGACCATGCCGGGAATGGTAACAGGAGCCGCACTCGCGCGCGCATCCAATCCGCCGGGCGCCGTGCCCGCTACGTATTAGCTCGGATTTTCCGTGGCGTGCCGGCGATCGACCATACTGGCAATGTTTCTTTATCGACCTCATTGGTATCTGTATCTCGCCGTGGCGGCACTTGCGTTCTCCACGGCGGCGTGGGGCCACTGCGACTCTCTCGCCGGGCCGGTGGTGCAGGATGCCCGCAAGGCGCTCGAGTCGAACGACGTCACGCCCGTTCTCAAGTGGGTGAGTGCGGAGCATGAAGCAGGGATCCGCGACACGTTCCGGCGAACCGTCGCAGTGCGCGGACTCGGAAACGACGCGAGGGACCTGGCCGACCGGTTCTTCTTCGAGACCCTCGTCAGGATTCACCGGGCCGGCGAGGGAGAAGCATTCACTGGGCTGAAGCCCGCAGGAGAGGTCGATCCAGGCATCGACGCCGCCGACCGGGCACTGCATGCGGGCACGCCGGACGAGCTGGTGCGGCACATGTCGGACGCCGTCAGCGACGGAATCAGGACACGGTTCGCGGCCACAATGGAGCGCAGGAAGCACGCGGAGGAAAACGTCGAGGCGGGGCGAGCCTACGTGCAGGCTTACGTCGAGTACATTCACTTCGTGGAAGGCGTCAACCGCCTGGCGACGCATGGGGCTTCGCTGAAGCACCACGAGCCGGGACAGTAGGCGAGTGCACTGGCGTAACTCCGCAGAACGCTACGGATTCGTGGGCCAGTCGTTGCACTGGCTGATCGTCATCGGGCTGATCGCGTCCTATTTCCTCGCCGAGGCCGCCGAAGACGACGAAGCGGGAGGGTGGATGGGACTTCACCGCTCCGTCGGCATCACGATCCTCGCGCTAGCGGTCCTGCGCGTCGTGTGGCGAATCGTGGACCGCCGGCCGCCCTGGCCTGCGACCATGGCTGCGTACGAGCGCGCGATCGCGCGCGCGACGCACATGGCGTTCTATGCACTTCTCTTTGCCCTGCCCATCACGGGCTGGCTGCTGTCCTCGGCGGAGGGAGACCACGTGCTCTTCTTCGGCCTCGTCGAGCTCCCGTCTATTTCGGTCGGCGCGGACGAGGACACGCTCGAGGACCTGCACGAGATGCTCTTCAACGTCCTGGTCGCATTCGCGGCGCTGCACGTCATCGGCGCGCTGAAGCACCACCTTTGGGACCGCGATCACGTCCTGAGGAGCATGCTACCCGCCCGCAGAACGTCCGCGCCGAGCGCCCCGCGCCCGCGCCGCCAGCGCGGTTGATTCGCGCGCGCATGCGCACGTATCGTTGACCGAGTGGCACCCCGCGACCGACCATAGAAACTGCGGTGGCAGCGGCGGATTCGCGGATGACGCTTTTCGATGACGCCCAGACCCTGCACCTTGTGCGTGTGAGCTGTCTGCGGCCGGACCTGTCTAGCCACGCGTGAGTAGCCGGTTGCGCGACGGTGCCGCGGCTCTCGGTCTCGCGTTGACCGCGGCGCAGGAACGCGCGCTCCTCGCGCACCTCGATCTGCTGGACGAATGGGGCGCGCGGATGAACCTGACCGCGATCAGAGACCGCAGTCAGCAGATCACGCGCCACGTGCTCGACAGCCTTTCGGTCCACCCCTGGCTTCGGGGCGAACGGATCGCAGATCTGGGGAGCGGCGCCGGATTCCCGGGGATTCCGCTCGCTATCGTCACCCCCGACCGTCAGTTCACGCTGATCGAGTCGACCGGCAAGAAGTGCGACTTCCTGCGCCACACCGTCCGGGAGCTGGGTCTCGCCAACGTCGAGGTGGTGCAGGCGCACAGCGATCACTGGCGCCCGCGGGTGCGATTCCCGACCGTGATTGCGCGCGCCGTAGGTCCTCTCGCCAGACTCGTGCGCAGCGGCGGGCATCTGGTCGCGGGGGACGGGCGGCTCCTGGCCATGAAGGGCCGCCTGGCCGAAGCGGAGCTCGCCGCGCGTCTGAACGGCTGGAAGGTCGCTGCAGTGCACCGCCTTTCGGTGCCCGGGCTGGAAGCGGAGCGGCACCTGGTCGTGCTCTGCCGCTCGCACGAGCGGGACGCCGCGAAGAAATGACCTCACAACGGGGTTTCGCGGCTATTCTTCGCGTTCCATGAAACGGGTGATCGCGGTAGCCAACCAGAAGGGCGGCGTCGGTAAGACGACGACCGCGGTGAACCTGGCGGCGTCGCTGGCCGCCACGCAGCGGCGCGTGCTGCTCATCGACAGCGATCCGCAGGGTAACGCGACCATGGGTTGCGGTGTCGACAAGCGGCGCCTGCGGGTGTCCATGACCGACGTGCTGCTGGGCGAGGCCGAGGCGGCTGCCGCGCTGCTGCCGGTCGACCCGGGCGGATTCACGCTGCTACCCGGCAACCAGGATCTGGTCGCGGCCGAGGTCCAGCTGATGAGCAAGATCGGTCGTGAGCTCAAGCTGCGCCAGGCCCTGAAGCCGATCCGCGGTCTCTACGATCTCGTCGTCATCGACTGCCCGCCCGCGCTCAATCTGCTGACACTGAATGCGCTCGTTGCCGCGGACAGCGTGCTCGTGCCCATGCAGTGCGAGTACTACGCGCTGGAGGGCCTGAGCGCGCTCATGAGCACCATCGATCAGATCCGCGCGGCAGTGAACCCGGATCTCGAGGTCGAGGGCATCCTGCGCACCATGTTCGACCCGCGGAACAATCTCTCGAACGAGGTGTCGGCGCAGCTCCTGATGCACTTCGGCGAGAAGGTGTTTCGCACCGTCATACCACGCAACGTGCGGCTCGCCGAGGCGCCGAGCTTCGGCAAAGCCGCGCTCTACCACGACCGTGAATCGCGCGGCGCCCTGGCTTACCTGGCGCTCGCCGGCGAGCTGATCCGCCGCGAAGAGGAGGCTGCGGCGATCGCTGCGGGCGCACCCGCCGTACCGGACCAGGCTCCGGAGCTCGCAGAGGCGCCAGCCATGACCGAAGCTCCGGGCGTCTCGACGCTCGCCGACTGACGCAGCGCCCGAAGCCCGGCTGGCCCCTCTCGTCGGGCCCCGATGGTTAGCAGCTCGGGTCCATCCGCTACACTGCGCGGCATGGCCACGAAACGACCCAGTCTCGGGCGCGGGCTCGAAGCGCTGCTCGGCGGAAGCACCGCCACGCTGTCCGACGAGACGGAGAGCGGAGCCCCGCCGGCCGGGGATCGCAACCACGAGGAGCTTGCCCGGATCCCAGTCGATCTGCTGCAACGCGGCCGTTATCAGCCGCGTCTCGACTTGCGGCCCGAAAGTCTGCAGGAGCTGGCGGACTCGATCCGCGCCCAGGGGGTCGTGCAGCCGATCGTCGTGCGGCCTCTTGCGGTACGGCCCGGTGAACCGCAGCGCTACGAGATCATTGCCGGCGAACGGCGCTGGCGCGCGGCGCAGATGGCCGGCCTCGCGGATCTGCCGGCGGTGATCCGCCGCGTTCCCGACGAGGCGGCCATCGCCATGTCCCTGATCGAGAACATCCAGCGCGAGAATCTCAATCCGCTCGAGGAAGCCCGCGCCCTCGACCGGCTGATCCGCGAATTCGACATGACGCACCAGACCGCAGCGGACGCCGTCGGCCGCTCGCGCGCCGCCGTGAGCAACCTGCTCCGCTTGCTGGAGCTGGCGGATGACGTCAAGCGCCTCGTCGAGCAGCGGCAGCTCGAGATGGGCCATGCGCGGGCTCTGCTTGGACTCACGCTCGCCCGACAGCAGTCGGAGGTCGCGCAGCTCGTCGCCAGGAAGGGCCTGTCCGTCCGCGAGACCGAAGCACTCGTGCGGCGGCTGGCGAACCCCGCTCCGCCCCGCACCGAGCCGCCGCGTGAGGACCCGAACATCCGGCGTCTCGAGCAGGATCTCGCCGGGAAGCTCGGGGCCCGGGTGCATTGCCAGCACACCACCAGCGGCCGGGGCAAGCTCGTCATCAACTACAACAGCCTCGACGAGCTCGATGGGATCCTCGAGCACATCCACTGATGATATATATTAGTTTTTCTTATAAATCTCCACGCTGTCGCCGGACTACCTGGGGTTTCTAAAATCAGTCTTGGCGCTCTCGAAGCCGGCGGCGTGCGCTTGGCAGGCGGCGCACGTCTTCGCGCGGCCGCGCGGCGCGCTGGAGGGCGATTTGAAGCAGTGCAAAAGGACCGGATATACTCTCGCGCCTTTTCGGAGGCCGGTTTGCGCTGCGAGCCGGCCAAAGCAACGGTGAACCGCCATCCGCGGCCAGCGCGGCATGCGCGGCAGTTCAGTCGCTCCGGAACCGCGTTTCTTCAGTCGCCGGTTCGTAGTGCCAGGTTTCGCCATGAGCGGCGCTGCCTAAGTGGCACTGCGGACGACGAAGGCCGACGGTCAGCCGGCGATGCGGTGCGATCGAGGAGAGCGGGATGGCGAGCGAGGGTGGCAAAGAGGGGGTGACGGGTTACGTCGACCACCACCTGCACCACCTCGCCAACCGCGAGCAGAACGGGCTGCTCGATTTCTCGGTCGTCCACTGGGACACCGTGTTCTTCGCACTGCTCTGCGGCTTCATCGTCCTGTTCGTGCTCTGGCTCGCCGCGCGCAAAGCGACGGCCGCGGTCCCGGGACGCTTCCAGGCGGCGGTCGAGATACTCGTCGACTTTGTCAACGCGCAGGCCAACGCGCTGGTGCGCGGTAATCTCACGTTCGTCGCGCCGCTCGCGCTGACGGTGCTCTGCTGGGTCGCGCTGATGAACGCGATCGACCTGCTGCCCGTCGACTGGCTGCCGACGGTCGGCAAATGGTTCGGGGTCGACTACCTGCGCCCGCTGCCGACCGCCGACCTGAACGCGACACTCGGCATGTCCGTGGGCGTGCTGCTGCTGGTGTTCTACTACAGCATCAAGGTCAAGGGCGTTGGCGGGTATATCCATGAGCTGCTCTGCGCGCCGTTCGGCATGGTGAAGATCACATTCAACCCGCTGACCTGGGTAGGCGCGATCCTCCTTGCGATCGCGAATCTCGGTCTCAACGTCATCGAGTACTTCTCGAAGACGCTCTCGCACGGCATGCGGCTTTACGGAAACATGTACGCGGGCGAGCTGATCTTTTTCCTGATCGCGGGCCTGGGCGGCAGCGCGACGCTGCTCGGGATCGGGTTGCACTTGCTGACCGGCACAGTCTGGGTGCTCTTCCATGTCCTGATCGTGCTGCTG
>JBQGDL010000035.1:0-13187 GCA_052039045.1 Steroidobacteraceae bacterium | reverse complement strand
TGGCTTCGTGAAGACCTACCAGGTCACGGTCGATCCCCGCAAGTTGCAGGCCTACGCCGTTCCGCTCAAGGCGGTCACGGACGTCATTCGAATGAGCAATCAGGACGTCGGCGGACGCGTCATCGAGATGGCATCGACGGAGTACGTCGTGCGAGGGCGTGGATATCTGCGCGGCACGTCCGACCTGGAGATGCTCGTCGTCAAGGCGGAGCGCGGCACGCCCGTGCTGCTCAGCGATGTGGCGCGGGTCGAGCTCGCGCCCGATGAGCGTCGCGGCATCACGGAGCTCAACGGCGAAGGCGAAGTGGTGGCCGGGATTGCGATGGCCCGCTACGGCCAGAACGCGCTCGATGTGATCCACAATCTGAAGGATCGGATCGGGGAGATTTCCGCGGGGCTGCCCGAGGGCGTGACCATCGAGCCGGTCTACGACCGTGCCGAGCTCATTCACCGGGCCATCAAGAACCTGCGCCGCACATTGATCGAAGAGAGCCTCATTGTCGCGCTCGTCTGCGTGGTCTTTCTGCTGCATGCGCGCAGCGCGCTGGTCGCCATTCTCATGCTCCCTATCGGGGTGCTCATCGCATTCATCGCGATGCGGGTGCTGGGCCTCAATTCCTACATCATGAGCCTGGGCGGTATCGCCATTGCGATCGGCGCAATGGTCGATGCGGCGATCGTGATGATCGAGAACGCGCACAAGCACCTGGAGCACATGGAGCCCGGCGAGTCACGCCTCGAGGTGATCATCGCGGCCTGCCGCGAAGTCGGGCCGGCGCTGTTCTTCAGTCTCCTCATCATAACCGTCTCGTTCCTGCCCGTATTCACGCTCGAGGCCCAGGAGGGCCGTCTCTTTCAGCCGCTGGCGTATACCAAGACGTTTGCAATGGCGGGCGCGGCGCTCCTCTCCATTACTCTCGTGCCCGCCCTGATGTACCTGTTCATTCGTGGGCGCATCCCGGCTGAAGACCGCAATCCGCTCGTGCGTGGCCTGATCTTCGCGTATCGACCCGTCATCGCCTGGGTGCTGCGCCACAAGGCCGTCACCATTGCCGCGGCCGCCGTGGCGCTTGCTGCGACTGCCCTGCCGTGGTTGCGACTGGGGAGCGAGTTCATGCCGGTGCTCAACGAAGGCACCCTGCTCTACATGCCCACCACTCTGCCGAGCATCTCGGTCACCGAGGCGGCGCGTCTGCTGCAGATGCAGGACAGGATTCTGCGCAGCTTCCCCGAGGTCGCTTCGGTGTTTGGCAAGGCCGGCCGGGCCAACAGCGCCACCGATCCAGCTCCGCTCGAGATGGCGGAGACTGTCATCAATCTGAAGCCGGAGAGCGAGTGGCGAACTGGCATGACCATGGACAGGCTGATCGCTGAGCTCGATCGGGCCGTGCAGCTGCCGGGCGTAACGAATGCCTGGACGATGCCGATCAAGGCGCGTATCGACATGCTGTCGACCGGCATTCGCACACCCATCGGCATCAAGGTGTTCGGCAAGGATCTCGGCGAGATCGAGCGGCTCGCCAAAGAGATCGAGGCGGTCGTGAAGAACGTGCCCGGCACGACGAGCGCCTATGCCGAGCGGCTCACGGGTGGCTACTACCTCGACGTCGAGCCGGATCGACTGGCGCTCGCGCGCTACGGGCTTGCGATCGGCGACGTGCAGGAGGTGGTCGCAACCGCGCTCGGGGGCGAGATGATCACGACGACGGTCGAGGGGCGCGAGCGCTTTGCGGTCATCGTGCGCTATCCGCGCGGGTTGCGCAGCGACCCGCAGGCCATCGCAACGCAAGTCCTCGTCCCCACGATGAGCGGGGCCATGGTGCCACTCGGGCAGCTCGCCCGTGTCGGCATAGTCAAGGGACCGCCGGCGATCCGAACCGAGAATGCGCTGCTTTCCGCCTATGTCTTCGTCGACATCCGCGGTCGCGACATCGGCAGCTACGTCGCCGAGGCACAGCAGACAGTGGGCGCGAGCGTCCGGTTCCCGAGCGGCTACTACATCACCTGGAGCGGGCAGTTCGAGTACATGCAGCGCGCTATCGCGAAGCTCCGGATCGTAGTGCCGGTGACGCTGCTGCTCATCTTTCTGCTGCTGTACTTCAACTTCGGGCGGCTCACGGAGACGCTGATCGTCATGCTGTCGGTGCCGTTCTCACTGGTCGGCGGGGTGTGGCTCATGTATTGGCTCGATTACAACCTGAGCGTGGCCGTGGGGGTCGGCTTCATCGCGCTGCTGGGCGTAGCGGCCGAGACGGGTGTCGTGATGCTCATCTACCTCGATCATGCATGCCGATCCGTGATCGAGCGGCGCCGTGCAAGCGGCGAGCCCGTGACCGTCACCGATCTGCACGGGGCCGTGATGCAGGGGGCCGTCTACCGCGTGCGCCCGCTCATGATGACCGTCATTGCCATCACGGCCGGCTTGTTGCCGATCATGTGGGGGACGGGCACAGGCTCGGAGGTCATGCGCCGGATTGCGACACCGATGGTCGGCGGAATGGTCTCCGCGACAATCCTGACTCTGGTGGTCATTCCGGCTATCTACGCAGTGATCCAGGAGCGCAAGATTGCGCGCGAGACGGCTTGAGGAGTCCTTGTCCGCGAGATCCCGGCCCGCGGATCACTCCGCCCCGGGCGGCTGTAGGCTTCCGCCGACGATCCGCTCGCAGGTGCCCTTGGGCAGATAGATCCAGGCGCCCGGCTCCTGGTCGCGCTCGGTCGTGCCCGCACAGGAGTTTGCCGCAAAGAAGCAGTCGTTCATGCCCTGCCTTGCAATGCCATAGCACTTCTCGTACGCATAGGTGGGCTTCTCAGGGTGAACCTGGGCGCTCGCGACGCCTGCCGCGAGCACCGCCAGCGCTGCCGCAATCGTTCCGAGCATTCTCTCGTTCGTCGTCATGTGACACCTCGATAATTCGCTGTGGCTGTGATTCCAAAGGCCTTTTAGATCCCTGCTACAGGCTTCCGCGGATGCCGACCACGACGACCCCGCCGTCGAAGCTGCCTCCGGGAGCCGATGCTCCCTCGTCCTCGAAGTCGTAGTGGTAGTACGCGCCGTAGATGCGCAAGCGCGTCGAGGTCCGGTAGGACACGCCCGCTTCGGCGGCGCGCAACACGTCATTGCCGGCGAAAGCGCTTTCGCCTTCGGTCTGCGCCCATTGTGCGAACGCGCCGACGGTCCACGGACCGCGGTTGTAATTGACGCTCAACACGGTCCCGACGGCGTCGGACGGGGCCGGATCGCCCGGCGCGACCGCACGTCCGCTCGCTCCGTCATAGGTCACGCTGAGCCCGATCTGCAGGTCGTAATCGAGCACCAGCGTGGCGCCCGCGTTGATCGAGTGCAGGTCGCGAACGGACGGCTCGCCTGCGGCATGCTCGCCTTGCGCATAGCTGTACGATCCGCCGACGTGCAGAACGTTGTCGGCCCAGTACGTATCGTGAGTGAGCCCGAGCTGGACGAGATCGCCGAACCGTCGGTCCGTCGCGTCCGGGGCATACGAGATGCCAGCCAGGAATCCTCTGCGTTTGGGCGAGACGTACAGGGCCTTAGCCGATTCATCGCCCGCCTGGGATGCCGTGAACCCGAGCACGGTCAGAGGCGCCAGCTGCGCCGCAAGGTCGCGATCGAGGAACGCGATCTGCAGTCCGCCGCCCGGGTCCAGACTCGGCCCGGACGCGGGTCCGAACTCGGCGCCCGTGAAGGTGAAATTGTTCGGCGCGTAGCCGAGGAGCACGTCGGGCAGACCCTGCCGGTCACCGACTTCCAGCCGGCCCGACTTTCCCAGGAGCAGGACGCTCGCTTCACCGATTTCGAAACGGTCCTCCGGCGATGTGCGAAGCACGACGCGCAATCCGAGATCGGGGCCGTCTGCCAGTTCCTGTCGCCCGAGCAAGCGCAATGCCCCGTCGACACGCAGGTCGCCGTCGCGGGCGTTCCCGGAGTCGTCGGGTGTGAGACCCGCAGTGACATTTGCAAAGGCCTCGAGCGTCAGGCTGGAGGTATCGCGCCGCAACTCGAACGGCGCGGCCTGCGCGGTGACAGCGAGCAGCATGGAAAGCGCGCCGCACGCCGCGACGTGGGTATGAGACGTACTTCTGCTCACGAACGCCAACCTCGCAGGCGCATGACTCGTTGCAGGAGATGCTTGCAACAAGCGTGCCGCGACAGGTTGGCGGGTTTCGCGACGATTCACGGTGGCGTCCGCAATCGGCTGCGGCTTCGCCGCAGTGCACTGCGTCGGCCATCCAGGAGCGGGGTCAGAAGGTCTCAGCGTACGGCGCGATATCCCCCTGGGACGCCATGCGGTGAGAGCACGATCTGCCAGAGCTGGAGACGCCGCGCGCGGAACGCGGCCGCCGAGCTCATCAGCCAGAAGTGCCACATGCGCCGGAACCGCTCGCCGTAACGCCCGGCGATCTCGCCCCAGCGCGCGTCGAAGTTGCGCGACCAGCTCATCAGCGTTCGGTCGTAGTCGACGCCGAAAACGTGCCAATCCTCGGTGACCCAGCACGACTCCGCCGCCCGCGCGATCTGCACCATCGATGGCAGCATCGAGTTCGGAAAGATGTGTTTCTCGATCCACGGGTCGGTAACGCGGTGCGAGATGTTGGCGCCGATCGTGTGCAGCAGAAACAAGCCGTCCGGGTCGAGCAGCTCGCGCATCTTGCGCAGATAGCGCCGGTAGTTGCGCAGGCCGACGTGCTCGAACATGCCGAGCGAATAGATGCGGTCGAACGTTCCCGTGAGCGAGCGGTAGTCCTGCAGGCGGATCTCGACCGGCAGACCTCGGCAGCGCTCCCGTGCCGCCTCCGCCTGGTTCTTCGAGACGGTGATTCCGGTCACCTGCACACCGTAGCGCTCGGCCGCGAACTGCGCGGCTCCGCCCCAGCCACAGCCGACGTCGAGCACGCGCATGCGCCGCTCGAGTCCGAGCTTGCGGCAGACGAGGTCGAGCTTGTGTTCCTGCGCCTCTTCGAGGCTCGAAGCCGCCGACCAGTACGCGCAGCTGTAGATCATCCTGCGGTCGAGCATCCGCTCGTAGAGATCGTCGCCGATGTCGTAGTGGCGCTCCCCGACGACGAAGGCGCGGCGGTAGCTCTGCGGGTTACGCAGTACGCCGAGCGAAACGCTCCAGTACTTGCGCAGCGAGCGCAAGCCGCGCACGACGTCGGTGCGCAACACGCGCGTCAGCATCTCGTCGAGACGGTCGCAGTCCCACCAGCCGTCCATGTACGACTCACCCGCGCCCAGGGAACCCTGCGCGAGCACGCGCCGCGGCATGCGGGCGTCGTGGACGATGACATCCCACGGCCGATCGCCGTCGAGATCGACATCGGCCGGCGCGAGCAGCCCGGCGAGCACACGCCGCGCGGTGGACTTCCGGCGGATCGAAGCACGGGATTTCTGCGGCGCGGACGAAGCCGTAGCGAGTTGCGTAGACATGACGGCACCTTCCCACGCGCAAAAATACACGCAGGCGCGGCCGCTGCCGATCGGACGGCGCCCCGAGATGCAGCACGCGCGTGCCTGCCAGACGCGGCCGCGGAGCTTTGCGGCACAATGCAGCGCTTCGACCGTGCAACCGACCTGCAGAACGCCTACGAAACCAGCGCTGTGGCAACGAAACAATCTGTTAATCAAAGCCTTACGCAGGATATCGAGAAGCAGCGCGAGTTCAGCCCAGTGATGCAGCAGTACCTGCGCATCAAGGCGCAGCATCCCGAGGAGCTGCTCTTCTACCGGATGGGCGACTTCTACGAGCTGTTCTTCGATGACGCGCGCAGGGCCGCACGGCTGCTCGACATTACGCTGACGGCGCGCGGGCAGGCGGGCGGCGAGCCGATCCCGATGGCGGGCGTCCCGGTGCAGACCGTCGACGCCTATCTCGCCCGCGCTCTCGCCGGCGGCGCGTCGGTCGCGATCTGCGAGCAGATCGGCGACCCGGCGAAGGCGAAGGGTCCTGTCGAGCGACAGGTGGTGCGCGTGGTCACGCCCGGCACCGTTACCGACGAGGCGCTGCTCGAGGAACGGCGCTCGACATTGCTTGCGGCGCTCGCAGTCCGCGGCGCGCGCTTCGGTCTCGCGTGGCTCGAGCTGGCGAGCGGCCGCTTCGCCGCGCTCGAGGACGAAGGCAGCGAGGCGCTCGCCGCCGAGCTCGAGCGGTTGCGGCCCGCCGAGCTGCTCCTCGCCGAAGGCGATGCGCTTTCTGCGCCGACCACGACTGCGCTGCGCTCGCGCCCGCCCTGGCACTTCGAGCCCGAGGCGGCACGGCGCGCGCTCTGCGAGCAGTTCGGCGTGCGCGATCTCGCTGGCTTCGGTCTCGACGCATCGCCGCTCGCCACCGGCGCAGCGGGCTGCCTCCTGCAGTACGTGCGCGACACGCAGAAGTCCGCGCTGCCGCACCTGGGCGGGTTGCGGCGCGAGGAGCGCAGCGACGCCCTGCTGATCGACGCCGCAACGCGCCGCAACCTCGAGATCGAGACCAGTCTTTCCGGCCGGCCGGAGTGCACGGTGCTCGGGGTGCTCGACCGCACCGCGACTGCGATGGGCGGTCGGGAGCTGCGGCGCTGGCTGTCGCGTCCGTTGCGCGGACGGCGCGAGCGCGAGCTGCGCCTGCAGGCGATCGAGACGCTGATCGACAGCGGTGGTCACGTGACGCTGCATGAGCTGCTGCGTCGGGTGGGCGACGTGGAGCGCATCCTCGCGCGGGTCGCGTTGCGTTCAGCGCGGCCGCGCGATCTGGCACAGCTGCGCACCGCGCTCGCGGTGCTGCCGGAGCTCGGCGCCCTGCTCCACGGATTCGACGCGCCGCTGATCGCGCGCCTCGGCGCCGAGGCCGGCACGCACCCTCAGATCCACGCGCTGCTCGCACGCGCGCTCGTCGAGATGCCGCCGGCACTGCTGCGCGAAGGTGGCGTGATCGCAAGCGGTCACGACGCGGAGCTCGACGAGCTGCGCGCCATCAGCGAGCGCAGCGACGAGGCGCTGCTCGCGCTCGAGCTGCGCGAGCGCGAGCGCAGCGGGCTCGCAAACCTCCGTCTCGGTTACAACCGTGTGCAGGGCTACTACATCGAGGTGCATCGCAGCCAGGCCGATCGCGTGCCGCCCGACTGGACGCGCCGCCAGACGATCCGCAACGCGGAGCGTTACGTCACCGCGGAGCTCAAGAGCTTCGAAGATCGGGTGCTCGGCGCCCGCGATCGGGCGCTGGCGCGCGAGCGGGCGCTCTACGAGGCGCTGCTCGACGAGCTCACGGCTTCGCTAGCGCCGCTGCAGGCGAGCGGCGCGGCGCTCGCCATGCTCGATGTGCTCGCCTGCCTCGCCGGACGCGCGCTTGCGCTGCGCTGGACGCGGCCGGTGTTCGTCGACGAGCCGCGCATCGAGATCCGCGGCGGCCGGCATCCGGTCGTCGAGCAGCACCTCGACGCACCGTTCGTTCCCAACGACCTCGAGCTCTCGGAGAGTCGCCGCGCACTCGTGATCACCGGCCCGAACATGGGCGGCAAATCGACCTACATGCGGCAGAACGCGTTGATCGTGATTCTGGCCGGGATCGGCAGCTTCGTCCCGGCGGATGCCGCAATGATCGGTCCGGTCGACCGGATCTTCAGCCGCATCGGCGCGGCGGACGACCTTGCCGGCGGACGCTCGACGTTCATGGTGGAGATGACCGAGGCGGCCAACATCCTCAACAACGCGACGGCGCAGAGCCTGGTGCTGATGGACGAGATCGGCCGCGGCACGAGCACCTACGACGGACTGTCGCTCGCCTGGGCCTGCGCGCGCCAGCTGATCGTCGAGCTGCGCGCCTACACGCTCTTCGCCACGCATTACTTCGAGCTCACCGCGCTCGCCGACGAGCTCGAAGGCTGCGCCAACGTCCACCTTGACGCGACCGAGCACGGTGAGGAGCTCGTGTTCCTGCACGCAGTGCGCGAAGGTGCCGCGAACCGCAGCTTCGGACTGCAGGTTGCGCGTCTCGCCGGCGTGCCGGGCGAGGTGCTCGCGAAAGCGCGCCGTTATCTCACCGCGCTCGAGCGGCGCGACCGCACGGCCGACGGCGCGCATGGGCAGCAGTGGTTGCCGCTCGATGCGGCGGTCGATCCTGCCGAGGCCGCCGTCCTCCGCGAGCTACGCGGCCTCGATCCCGATGCGTTGTCACCGCGCGACGCGCAGGCGCTGCTGTATCGGCTCCGCCGCCAGCTGCTGGCGGGTGCCGACGATGACGCTTGAATCGTCCGAGGTTGTGTCTGCAACTCATTGATATCGGGTTGAATTGCCCACTGCTTGAGTGACAGTTACGAGAGGCTACCTCGTAGTTCTCCGAGGTTATTTGTGCGTCGTCGCCGCGTATGATGCTCGCGGGGAAGGTGGGAACCCGGGTCAGTCGCGTCCGGTCGTAACACCGGCGCAGCATGCAGTCTGCTCAGAATCGATGATGTCGTCGGTTGCCGCGCCGGCGGGATTCGATTCGTGCCTGCGGGGAGATGGATCTTTGTCGAGACAGGGTAGCGTCACGAACCAGCGTCCATGCGGCGGGCCGGACGATGCCGCGTTCGCGCACACCGTCCGCCGGCATCTTCGGTCCCTGCTCGATAGCTCGCACTTCGACGCATCGGCGCGGTCCCGGGAATTTCTCGCCTACGTGGTCGACGAGGCCCTTGCCGGCCGCGGCGCAGAACTGAGCCAGGCGACGATTGCCGTCGCGGTGTTCGGTCGCACGGCAGACTTCGACGCAATCCTCGACCCGATCGTACGCGTTCAGGCGGGGCGGCTGCGCCGCTCTCTCGAACGCTATTACCTGCTCGCCCGCAGCGACGGCCCGATGCGCATCGAGCTGCCAAAGGGTAGCTACGCTCCGGTCTTCCGTGAGACCACTCCGGGCGATCACGCGTGGCAGCGGCGGATCGAGCTGGCGGAGATCGACGTCGCCTGGCCGACGGTTCTCGTCCGTCCCTTCGCAGTCGCGGCTGCGCGGGACGGCGAGCTTGCCGTGCAAGTGGACGACGAGCTGGCGCGGGAGCTGTGCCGGCATGGCGACGTGCGCGTGGTGCGGGAAGGCGAGGCCGGCGCGCTCGAGCGCTCGCACGCAGCGTCGATCCGCTTCGAGCTCATCGGTACGCTGCGCCGGATCCAGGATCGTCGTCTCATCGGAGCGCGGCTCATCGACCGCGTCGACGGACACCAGATCTGCGGCGACGAATACGAGGCCGGCCCAGCCTCCGACGGCTGGTCCGCGGAGCTCGCCGACGTTCCGCGCCTCATCGCGGCGCATATCGGCTCCGAGCAGGGGGTCATCGGTCGTGTGCTGGCGGCGGAACATGCGACAAGACGCCGCGCGGGTTCGCAGCGCTTCGACGCGGTCGCCGCCTATCATCATCTGCTCTTTTCACGCGATGTCGCCGAGCTGGCGCCGACGATCGCGGCCCTCGAGGACCTGATCGCTCGCGAGCCGGAGGTCGAGACGGGCTGGACGTATCTCGCGCGGCTCCATCTGATGAACCATGCCTTCGAGTTGTCCGAAGTGCACACGCCGATCGGACAGGGACTCAAGTACGCGAACCAGGCGGTCCTGCTCGATCCGACCAATGCCCGTGCTCGCTGCGTGCTCGCGGCGATACTGCTCGTCACCGGTGAGCTGGGGCCGGCACGAGACGTGCTCGAGCAGACGTTGCGACTCAATCTGCATTCGCTGGCGCACCGCGAATCGGTCGGCTGGCTGCTGGCGCTTGCCGGCGACTGGGAGCGCGGTCTGCAGGTGATGCGCGACGCCGTGGCGCGCAATCCTTATTGCCTGCCGCACGTCAACCACGGTCTGTGGGCGCACCATCTGCGGCGCGGCGAGCTCGAGCCCGCGTACGTCGCGGCGCTCGGTTATCGCGATTCCGGTTTCTTCTGGCGCGACCTCATGATCGCCTGCTGTCTCGGTCACCTCGGACGCTTGCGCGAAGCGCAGGCGAGCGTCGCCGAGCTGCTGCAGGCAAAGCCGCACTTCGCGCAGCGTGGCGCGACGCTGATCGGTCACTTCATCAAGCCGGTCGAGCTGCAGAAGACGGTCGTCGAGGGGCTCCAGAAGGCCGGACTCGAGCTGGCGTCGTAGCACCGCCTTGGCCGTCTATCACGTCGCCGTCACCGGGCGCGATCGTCGCCACCTGACCGAGCTTGCCACGAAGCTCCGGGTCGTGGTGGTCGGACACCGCGAGGAGAAGCGCGGTGTCGTCGTCGACGCCTACGTGGCCGAGGACAAGATCCCCTGGCTCGAGCGGCACGGCTATGGCGTCACCCGCCTCGAGCGAATCGACGAGCACGATCGGCAGCGCCAGAAGGAAGGCCGCGCGGCAGTGCACGCCCGCCTGAAGCGTGGGCGGTACGGCGACGTCATCTGGGGCGGCGGCTACCTGACCGTCGACGAGATCGAGCGCAGCATCGAGCTCGGGGCCCAGCGCCACGCGGGCTACTTCGAGCGCTTCGCGCTCCCGCACCGCACCTGGGAGAAGCGCCGCTGCCACGCGGCTCGGATCGGCAAGGGGCGCGGCAGGAACCGCACGGCCATCTGCCTGATCGGCGGCATCCACGGTCGGGAATGGGGCAGTCCGGACATCCTCGTGTACTTCGCGATGCGGCTGCTACGCGCCTATCGGGACCGGGACGGGATTCGACTCGGCAGCAAGAGCTTCACGGCCGCGCAGATCCGCAGGATCGTCGAAACCAGGGACGTAATCATCTTCCCCCAGGTCAACCCGGATGGCCGCCGCTTCAGCATGGAGCGCCATTCGATGTGGCGGAAGAACCGCCGCCCGGCGCCGCGCGGCCGAGGGAACCGTTCGATCGGCGTCGACCTGAACCGCAACTTTCCGTTCCTTTGGCGCTTCGACCGCCACTTTGCACCCGGCACCGTACAGACCTCGTTCAATCCCGGCGATTACGAGACCTACGCCGGGACCCGTGCCGCCTCTGAGCCCGAGACGCGCAATGTCATCTGGCTGCTCGACCGGTTTCCGGACATCCGCTATCTGGTCGATCTGCATAGCTACGGCGAGACCATCCTGCACAGCTGGGGCTCGGATCAGAACCAGTCCGATGAGCCGCGCATGTCCTTCCGAAATGCCGAGTTCGACGGCAAGCGTGGCCGGATCCACGACGACGAATATCGCGAGCACATCGTCAAGTCCGACCTGCAGGAGGCCCTGCGCATGGGACGGGCCATGGCACGCGCCATCAGGCGCGTCCGCGGTCGCGAGTATCGCGTGCAGCAGTCGGTCGGCCTGTATCCGACCGCCGCGTCCTCGGATGACTATGCCTACAGTCGCCACCTGGTCGACCGGAAAAAAGGCAAAGTCATTGCATTCACCGTGGAGTGGGGCCGGAGTCGGGCGAAGACCCCGTTTCATCCTCCGTACGACGAGATGCGCAGGGTGATGCGCGAGGTCGCCGCCGGACTGCTCGAGTTCTGCCTGCAGGCGAAATAGCGACCAACTCGCCCGGCGTCCGGACCTCCGGGACGATTGCCAGCGGCACCGGCGAATCGGTGTCAGGTATGACACCGTAACGCCGCGGGTGTTACTCCCGCATACGGGCAAGGGCGCGCACCATTCGTGCCCGGATGCTGCATATGAAGCCGAAGCGCGACGGTGGGGGTTCGTCCGGCATGCACGGCCGGCCGGACGACGCGACCCGGATGGCGGAATGTCTGAAGCGGCTGCGCGAGCGCTTCCCGCACCTCCGCAGCCTCTCGCTGCAACTCCTCGAGCGGGACGAGACCTTCCGCGAGCTGTGCGAGGAGCACGCCGCCTGCACCGAGGCCCTCGAAAGGCTCATGCGCTCGGGGACGGACGAGGCCATGCGTCGCGAATACAGCGCGCTGCGCCTGCGCATCGAAGGGGAATTGCTCAGCCACCTATCCCAGCACACCGACGCCGGTCGTCAGCGCTAGCGACGTGAGCCACGGATAGCTCTCTCCCAGAAAGGACTCGACCATGCAACGTCGCGGCGCCAGCCCCATTTCCCGACAGGCACTGATCATCGACAGCGGACTCGCCGACGGGATCGGCGCGGCGGCACGCAGCGTTCAGGCGCTGGTCGCCGAGCTGCGGTCCCGCGGCATCGAGGTGATCGAGGCCATCTCCTACGACGACGGACTGGCGACGGTCTCGTCGGATGCCAGCATCGACTGCATCCTGCTCAACTGGACGCAGGCGCGTCCGGACCAGGACACACATCAGCGGGCCACCGAGCTGCTGCGCACCGTGCGGGCCCGCAACACGAAGGTCCCGATCTTCCTGATGGCGAGCCGCAAGTTCGCCGGGACCATCGGCGTCGAGGTCGCGACCCTTGCCGACGAGTTCATCTGGATCCTCGAGGACACGGCTGCGTTCATCGGGGGGCGCGTACAGTCGGCGATAGAGCGTTACCTCGAGAACCTGCTGCCGCCCTACGCAGCGGCGCTCGCGCGCTACGATCGAGAGCGTGAGTACTCCTGGGCGGCACCGGGTCACCAGGGCGGCGTCGCGTTCCTCAAATCGCCCGTCGGGCGCGTCTTCTTCGACTTCTACGGAGAGAACCTGTTTCGCACCGACATGGGCATCGAGCGCGGCGCGCTCGGCTCGCTGCTCGGTCACACCGGTCCGGTCGGCGAAAGCGAGCGGTACGCGGCGCGGATTTTCGGCGCGCACCGCTCGTACTCGGTACTGAACGGCACGTCCGCTTCGAACCGCGCGATCATGTCGGCGTGCGTCAGCGACAACGAGATCGCGCTCTGCGACCGCAACTGCCACAAGTCGATCGAGCAGGGTCTCGCGATCACGGGTGGTATCCCGGTGTTCCTGCGTCCGACCCGTAACCGCTACGGAATCATCGGCCCGATTCCGCCAGAGCAGCTCGAGTCCGAGGCGATCGCGAAGTGCATCGCCGATAACCCCTTGGCCAAGGCGGCGGGTGGCAAGCGCGCCGTGTACTCGGTGCTCACCAACTGCACTTACGACGGCATGTGCTACGACGCGGCGGGCGCCGAGTCGCGGCTTGCGAAGAGCGTCGATCGCATTCATTTCGACGAGGCGTGGTACGGCTACGCGCGTTTCAACCCGATGTACCGCGACCGCTACGCGATGCGCGGCGATCCGGCTCGGCATCCCAAAGACGGCCCGACGGTGTTCGCGACGCACTCGACGCACAAGCTGCTCGCCGC
>JBQGDL010000034.1:0-2651 GCA_052039045.1 Steroidobacteraceae bacterium | reverse complement strand
GCCCGCCGGCCACAGGATCAGGGCGGCGATGAAGGCCGTCCACGCTACGAGTCGGAGCAGGTACACGGTCATGACGGACTCCTACAGAAGTGCTCGCTACGCTCGCGTGCGACACGAGCAATTTCGTGTCCCGGACTTGATCCCGGTGAAGGGAAGATCCGCGACCTAGGGACACGCGACGATTGAAGGCCTTGGCGCCCCCTCACAATCGCCATATGCGATAGGCTTTGCCCTGGGGAGGAGGGCTGGAGAGGGGTCGATGCGAGCGGACGGCAAGATCGTGCCGACGCCGGTGTGGCGTGGCGAAGCGGCGCAAGCGGCGTGCAAGTATGCGCCGGAGGCGCGTCGCGTGCCGCTTGCATCCGCCGTCGCGCTCTTCGCCCTGGCCTTCTTCGCGTCGGCCTGGCCGTGGCTGTCCGGCGCGGCGACGATCCCATGGGATGCGAAATCGCAGTTCTTTCCGCAGGTGCAGTTCCTCGCGGCGTCGCTGGCGCGCGGTGAATGGCCGTGGTGGACCCCCAACCTCTTCGCCGGCTGGCCGCAGATCGCCGATCCCCAATCGCTGATGTTCTCGCCGCTCCACGCGCTGCTCGCCGCGCTCGATCCCGCGGTCGGACTGCGCGCCTTCGACGCCGTCACCTTCGCCTATCTCCTGCTTGGCGGCGTCGGTATCATCCTGTTCTTCCATGATCGCGGCTGGCACATGGGCGGTGCGATCGTGGCCGCCATGGCGCTCGCGCTCGGCGGCGCCGCCAGCGCGCGCCTGCAGCACACGGTCCAGGTCGTCAGCCTCGCCTATCTGCCGCTCGCGCTCTGGCTCACTGCGCGCGCGCTCGAACGCTCGTCGTGGCGCGCGGGCGTCGCGGCGGGCGTGCTCGCCGGGCTGATCGCGGTCGGGCGCGATCAGGTCGCGCTCCTTTCCCTCTACGTGCTCGCCGGCTTCGTGCTATGGCATTGGCTGTCAGGTGCCGGGCGGCTCGCACGCCTGCGCGCGAGCCTCGAGCCGCTCGCCGTCGCGGTGACGAGCACCGCGCTCATCGCCGCCGTGCCGGTGATCATGACCATGCTGCTCGCGGAACGGTCGAACCGGCCCGCGATCGGTTTTGCCGCGGCCGCCGCCGGCTCGCTCCATCCCGTTCACCTCTTGCAGTTCGCCTTCGCCGACCTCTACGGCGCGATGGACCCGAAGGTCGAATACTGGGCGCCGGAGAGCCCGGTCTGGGACGCCGCCTGGGGCTCGCCGGGGCTCTATCTTTCCCAGAACATGGGCCTCGTTTACGCCGGCGCGCTGACCTTCGTCGCGCTCGTCTCGTTCGGTCTCGTTCGCGGCGGCGCCTGGGCGCGCGAGATCAGGTTCTTCACCGTTGCGGCGGCGCTGGTACTGCTCTATGCGCTCGGCGCCTATACCCCGGCCTTCCGCTTGATGTACGACGTGCTGCCCGCCGTGGCGCTCTACCGTCGCCCGGCCGATGCGACCTTCGTGCTGGTCGCGCTCGTCGCCGTGATCGCGGGCTACCTCGTCCATCGCTGGCTCACCGGCGCCCTGCCGCGTCCGACGCGCTTGCAGCGCGTCGTCGAGATCGCGTGCGCGCTCGCCCTCGTCGCAGCCGCGCTGGCGCTGGCGCACGCGGTCGTCGGGATCGCGCCGGCGGCCGTGCCGGTGGCGACCGGTGTCGTGCTAGCGGCGCTGGCGGTCGCGGTGCTCGTTCTGGCGCGCCGGCTCGATGCGCGCTGGCCCATCGGGGCGGTCGCCTTGATCGCGGCGTTCATGGCGCTCGACCTTGCCTGGAACAATGCCCCGCACGAATCGACCGCGCTGCCGGCCGAGCGCTTCGAGGCGCTGCGCCAAGACACCGGCGACGAGACCGTGCGGCTCATCGAGGCGCGGCTCGCCGCTGCCGCCGCCCCCGACCGGCGCGACCGCGTCGAGCTGATCGGCATCGACTATCACTGGCAGAATCTCTCCCTGGTGCACGGCTTCGACCACGTGTTCGGGCACAACCCGCTGCGGCTGCGCGCCTTCAAGCAGGCGACCGGCGTGGCCGACACCGTCGCGATCCCGAGCCAGCGCACGTTCTCGCCGCTCTATCCCTCCTACCGCTCGGCCTTCGCCGACCTCCTCGGCGTGCGCGTCGTCGCCACCGGCGTGCCGGTGGAGGAGATCGACAGCTCGCTCAGGCCGGGCGACCTCGATTTCATCGCCCGCACGCGGGACGCCTATGTCTACGAGAACCCGCGCGCGCTGCCGCGGGTGATGCTGCTGACGGATTGGCGCCTCGCCGATTTCGACGAGCTCCTGCGCAGCGGCTGGCCCGCGGTCGATCCGCGCCAAGTGGTGCTGCTCGAGCACGCTCCCGCCGGCTTCGCGCGCGGCACGGCGGCGGCGAGCCCGGCCGGCAGCGCGCAGCTCGTCCGCTATGCCAATACCGAAGTGGCGGTCGAGGTCGACGCACCTTCCGGCGGCATCCTCCTGCTCAACGACGTCTGGCACCCCTGGTGGCGCGCCACCGTCGATGGCGCCGACACGGAGATACTCAAGGCCAATGTGATCTTCCGCGCCGTGGTGTGCCCGCGCGGGCGCCACCTCGTGCGCTTCGCCTTCCATCCCTTCGCCGGTGCGTTGACGGAGATCGTGGGGAAGGTGACGCACG
>JBQGDL010000033.1:0-17053 GCA_052039045.1 Steroidobacteraceae bacterium | reverse complement strand
CAGGAAAGCAGGGACATGCCGGTCGACTTCGGTACCCACCACCGCTTGAATAGCTCGGGCCTGGTCCACGCCTCGAAGACGATGCGCGCCGGGGCGTTGAAGGTTCGCGTGACGACCAGCTCACGCTCGGACTTCCGCTCCACCGTCGTGCGGTTCTTCATGGAGGTAAGCTCACTCTCTGTTCTTGCGTCCATCGACCTTCTCCTTCCGCTCCAGTTCCTCGACAACCCTGTCCAGCTCGTCAAAGCGTGCGTCCCAGAGCTGGCGGTACCTCTCGATCCATGCCGCCTCTCTCTCCAGTCGGCGCAGGCCGAGCTTGCAGGTCCGCACGCGCCCGAGCTTCTCCGTGGTGACGAGCCCCGCCTGCTCCAAGACGCCGACGTGCTTCTTCATGCCCGTGAGGGTCATTTGGAACTTCTCGGCAAGCTCCGTGATTGAAGCGTCTGCACGCCCGAGCTGCTCCAGAACGCCGCGTCGGGTGGCGTCCGAGAGGGCGGCGAACGAGGCATCTAAGTGGGCCCGGGTATACTGAACCATGCGGTTCAGTATCTAACACACGGATTTGCGGCATGCAAGGGGAGGCCGAGCGCGCGCCGCATTGCCGGCCGCCTTCACTCCCAAATCGACCACGTTTCGATACAGATTCGATCGACTCGGCGATCCCCAGACCCTTGATGTTTACATGCGCGCGATATTCGCGGGCTACGCCGCCCGGTGCAGACGCTGCCAGCGCCGCGGCAGCTCGCCGAACCAGGCGAGATCATCGGCCAGCGCCGCAACCTCGCCCACGATGAGCAGCGCCGGCGAGCGAATCCCGCCTCGTGCGGCGAGGTCCGTGAGATCGGCGAGCGTCGCAACGATCACTCGCTGCTGCGGCCGCGAACCGTTCTCGACGATGGCCACGGGCGTGTCCTGCTCCCGGCCGCGCGCGATGAGCCGCTCGCCGATGGCCGCGAGCTGACTCGCGCCCATGTAGAAGACCAAGGTCTGGCGCTCCCGTGCGAGCGACATCCAGTCGAGGGTGTCCACGGAATCTCCGCAGTGTGCGGTCACCAGACGGAGCGACTGCGCATAGCGGCGATGGGTGAGCGGAATCCCGGAATACGCCGCGCAGGCGAGCGCCGCGGTGATGCCAGGCACGACTTCGTAGGCGATGCCCGCGGCACGCAGCGCCTCGAGCTCCTCGCCGCCGCGGCCGAAGATGAACGGATCGCCGCCTTTCAGACGCACGACCCGGCGACCGGCGCGCGCGTGCTCGATCATGAGCTCGTTGGTGCGCGTCTGCGCGACGGAGTGCCCACCCGCTTGCTTGCCGACCGCAATTCGCGTTGCGTCGCGGCGCGCGAGCGCCAGCACCTCATCGGCGACCAGGCGGTCGTGCAGGATGACGTCCGCTTCCTGCAGCGTGCGCAGGGCATCGAGGGTCAGCAGCCCCGGATCGCCGGGGCCGGCGCCAACCAGTGCGACCGAGCCAATACTCGGGGATGCGGCCTGTGACGTTTCCGCGGAAACGTCCACCTGGGCCGCCGATCCACGCGGACCCGTCGCGACGCCCACCGCGACCCGTGATGATTCGAACGCGATGTCTGCTTCGAGCGCCCGCTGCGCCTCTGCCACGCGACCGGCGCGCACCCGCATGGCGATACGACCGCGCAGCGCCCGCTCGTAGAATCGCCGCCGTGCCCCGAGATCCGGAAGCGCGGCGCGGATCCGCTCCCGCCAGCGCGCGAGCAGTGTGGCGAGCGTCCCGAACGACTCGTCGATCAGCGACTCGAACCGTTCGCGGATGAGTCGCGCGAGCACCGGCGAGACGCCGCCCGTCGACACCGCGATCACGACCGGCGAGCGGTCGACGATCGCCGGCACGATGAAGCTCGAGAGCTCCGCGTCGTCGACGACGTTCACGAGCACGTTGCGCGAGGCCGCCGCCTTCGCGACCCGCACGTTGAGCTTGCGATCGCTGGTGGCGGCGATGACCAGCACCGCGGCGTCGAGCTGCTCTTCGGCGAACTCGGCGGCGAGATGCACGACCTCAGCCGGCCCAGAGTCGCGGGCAGCGCCTCCCGCCTGCTCCGCGAGCCAATCCGTCAGCTCCCGCGCCACGAGCGCGACGCGGGCACCTGAATCGCGCAGCAACCGGACCTTGCGCTCCGCCACCTCGCCGCCGCCGACGACGAGCACGCGCCGGCCGCGCAGGTCCGCAAACAAGGGGAAGTAACGCACAGGGTCCTCGCTCGGCGCGCTCGCGTCCGGTCTCAGCCTTCGAGCCCGTGCAAGCCGCACTCGCGCTTGAGACCGAAAAAGCGCGTCGCCTCTTCGTCGTCGCCCGCCTCGGCGAGCGTACGGGTCGAATGCCAGTCGCCGATCGAGACGTAGCCCTCGTGCCACAAGGGGTGATACGGAAGGTCGTGCCGGCGCAGGTATTGGTACACGTCGCGATCGGTCCAGTCGAAGATCGGATAGACCTTCCAGCGCCCTTCGATGAATTCGAGCGGGCGGATGCGGCTGCGGCTGCGCGACTGCTGGCGACGCAGACCCGCAAACCAGCTGCGCGTGCCGAGCTCCTCGAGCGCCCGGCGCATCGGCTCGGTCTTGCGCAACTCGTTGTACCGCTCGATGCCCTCGACCCCACGCTCCCAGAGCCGGCCATAGGTCGCCTCGAACCAGGCTGGCGACGTACGCGGTTGCACGACCTTGAGGTTGAGCGACAGGCGCACCGTCAGCTCATCGACAAATCGATAGGTCTCGGGGAACAGGTACCCGGTGTCGACCAGGATGACCGGGATCGTCGGTACCTGGCGCGTCACCATGTGCAGCGTCACAGCGGCCTGTGCGCCGAAGCTCGACGACAGCGCCTGCGGGCCCGGCAGTTGCTGCACCGTCCACGCGACGCGCTCCTCGGCACTCATGTGCGCGAGCTCGATGTTGGCCTCCTCGAGCCGCGCCGGCTCGGCGAGCGCCTGCTCCGGATTCCAGGCCAGCGCCCTCACGTCCGCGCTCCCGGGGCCGACGCGCCCGCCGGCAGCAGTCCCGCCCGCCATGCAAAGTCTCCAAAACGCTCCGCCGGCCGTCGCTCGGTCGCATACCGGCCAAACGCCTCGTCGAGCGCCCCCAGAATCGTCGGCTCGTCGACGTTTTCCCGGTAGAGCACATTCAGTCGCTGTCCGCGCTCGTCGCCGCCCAGGTACAGGTTGTAGCGCCCCGGCGCCTTGCCGATCAGGCCGATCTCGGCCAGGTACGGCCGTGCACAGCCGTTCGGACAGCCGGTGATCCGCAGGCTGAGCGGCAGGTCCTTGAGCCCGTGCGCGTCGAGTCGCTCCTCGACCAACCGCACGAGAGACGGCAGGTAGCGCTCGGCCTCCGCCATTGCGAGCGGACAGGTCGGCAGCGCCACACAGGCCAGCGCGTCGCGGGCGAGCGGCGTCGTGCGTCGGTAGGCGTCGAGACCATAGCGCACGACCAGCGCGTCGATGAACGCCCGCGCGCCTCGCTCCACGTTCGCGACGATGAGGTTCTGATTCGGCGTCAGACGAAAGTCGCCACGATGCACCCGGGCGATCTCGCGCAGGCCCGTCAGGTACCGGCCCTGATCGGAGTCGCGCACGCGCCCGGATGCGATCCGCAGCGTCAGATGCCAGCGCCTGTCGTAGCCTTCGATCCAGCCGAAACGATCGGCGTTGCTGGTGAACTCGAAGGGGCGCGCGGGCGCGAGGTCGAATCCCTGCCGGCGCGTGATCTCCGCCACGAACCAGTCGAGCCCGCGCTCGTCGATCGTGTACTTGAGACGCGCATGCTTACGGTTGCTGCGATCGCCGAAGTCGCGCTGCGTCGTGACCACCGCCTCGGCGACCGTGAGCAGCTGCCCGGGCTCGAGAAAGCCCACGACGTCCGCGAGACGGGGGTAGGTCGCGGACTCTCCATGGCTCGTGCCGAGGCCGCCGCCCACGGTCAAATTGAATCCGGAAAGCGCACCGTCCTCGATGATCGCGATGAAGCCGAGATCGTTCGAGAAGATGTCGACGTCGTTGACCGGCGGGACGGCGATCGCGCTCTTGAACTTGCGCGGCAGGTAGGTCGGGCCGTAGATCGGCTCGACCTCGGGCGTACCGGCGAGCTTCTCCCCGTCGAGCCAGATTTCGTGATAGGCGCGGGTGTGCGGCTTCAGGTGCTCCGAGAGGCGCCTGGCCCACTCGTAGACTTCGGCGTGCGCACGCGACTCGACGGGGTTGGCGCTCGCCATGACGTTGCGGTTGACGTCGCCGCATGCCGCGATCGTGTCGATCAGCGTGGCGTTGATCGCCGCCATCGTCGCCTTGAGCTCGGTCTTCACGACACCATGGATCTGGAATGCCTGGCGGGTCGTGATCCGGAGCGTGCCGTTCCCGTACTGCCGCGCGATCGCGTCGAGCGCGAGCCACTGCGCCGGGGTGCAGATGCCGCCCGGCAGCCGGGTGCGGATCATGAAGCTGTACGCCGGCTCGAGCTTCTGCTGGCGGCGCTCCTCGCGGAGGTCGCGGTCGTCCTGCTGATAGCTGCCGTGGAACTTGATGAGCTGCGTGTCAGCCTCGCGCAGCCCACCCGTGACCGGATCGGCCAGGCTCTCGATCAGCGTGCCACGCAGCCCGCGACTGTCGCGCTTGATCCGCTCGACCGGCGATGGCTCGCTCATCTTCAGTACACGTCCCGGAGATAACGCCGCTCGTCGGCGAGCTGGCGCACCCACGCCTCGGCCGCATCACGGTCGAGGCCACCGTGTGCGGCGGCGATCTCGGTGAGCGCGGTATTGACGTCCGGCGCCATCCGCTCGGCGTCGCCGCAGACATACAAGTAAGCGCCGTCCTCGAGCCAGGCGTAAAGCTCGCGGCCGTGCTCGCGCATCCGGTCCTGCACGTAGGCGCGCGGCGTGTGATCGCGTGAGAACGCGAGATCGAGGCGGTGCAGCAATCCCTTGCGCTGCGCTTCCTGCCACTCGAGCTGATAGAGGAATTCGGTTGCGAAGTGTCGCGCGCCGAACAGCAGCCAGTTGCGGCCGGAGGCGCCCTGCGCCTCGCGATGCTGCAGGAAGCCCCGGTAAGGCGCCACACCCGTGCCCGGGCCGATCATGATTACGTCGCGGTCCGTGTCGGCCGGCAGGCGGAAGCGCTCGTTGGCCTCGATGAAGATGCGCGCCGTGGCGTCCTCGCCCGTAAGCGCGGCGAGATGACCCGAAGCCGCGCCGAGACGGCGCTCGCCGTCGAGCTCGTAGTCGATGACCGCGACCGTCAGATGCGCCTCGTCGCCCACGGCCTCGCGGCTCGAGGCGATCGAATAGAGCCGCGGCGCGAGCGGCCGCAGCGCCTGCACGAGAGCCGCACCGTCCCAGCGCGCTGGATGGCGGCGCAGCAGATCCGCGAGCTGCCAGTCCTTGAGCAGGCGGCGCAACTCCTCGGCGCTCCCTGGCTCGAGAAGCGATGCGAGCGCGGGGCTGCCCGACCGCTCCGCGTGCTGTGCGAGGAACGGCCGCGTGAGACGCGTGAGCTCGCGACCGGCGGTCAGCCAATCGCGCAGAACCCTGGTCTGGCCGTCGCACTCGATTGGCTCGGCGCCGTCGAGACGCGCGACCGCAAGCACCTGATCGACCGTGAGCGGCGGATTCTCGTGCCATACGCCGAGCGCATCTCCCGGTTCGTACGTGAGTCCGGAGCCCTCGAGCGACACCTCCAGGTGGCGCACCTCTTTCGATGCGCCGCGTGCGGTGATGCGCTGGCTCGAGAGCACCGGCGCCGCAAACGGCTGCTCGCGCGTAAAGGCCGGCGTGGCCGGAACGCTGCGCAGCCGCGTGACGGTCGCAGCCACCGGCGCGCCGAGCGCGTCGCGGGCGCCACCGACGACCTGTTCCAGCCACGGGACGCTCAGCCGCTCGTAGTCGAGATCGCAATCGACGCGCGGCAGCAGGCGGCGCGCGCCGAGCGCTGCGAGCCGCTCGTCGATCACGCGGCCGGTCTCGCAGAACTTCGGATAGCTCGAGTCGCCGAGCGCCAGCACCGCGAATTGCAGCTGGTCGAGCTTGGGCGCGCGCCGGCTCATGACGTGGTCGATGAAGGGGCGCGCGTCGTCCGGCGGGTCGCCGTCGCCGTGCGTGCTCATCACGACGACCAGCAGGCGTTCGCGCGCCAGATCTCGGAGCGGGTAGTCACGGGTCGACTGCACTCGAACCGCGAGTCCGGCGGCCTCGGCCGCGCGACCGAGCCGCTCGGCGATGCGCTTGCCATTGCCCGTCTGCGAACCGTAGACGACCGCCAGACGCGGCGCAGGCTCGGCACGCGCCGCGGGTACCGGCACGGCGAGCGTCGCGCGACCGCCCTGGGCGCGCTCGTAGGCGATACCGGCCGCGAACCCGGAGAGCCACTGCAATGACGGCGCGTCGAGCCCGTCGATGACGCGGCTCAGAAGCTCCGAGCGTTCGGCATCGAGGGGGCCAAGCGGCTGGGCAATTGCGGGTCGTGAGCTCATGGCATCGCCGAAACCTTGGGTTCAGGCGATGCTAGGGAGGCCCCTGAAGCAACGGAAAGGCCGGGTAGTTATGCGGTCATAACGTGCCGCGTCCGCGACGCGGCTGCGGTCTTTCGTCGCACCGCGGGCACGACCGGCCGCACCGGTCGCGCGTCGGCGGCGCAGGGCTTACATCGTGCCGATCAGGTTGATGAAGAAGCCCTGGTGATCGTAGCTGAGGTCGGTCAGGTCATCGGAGAAATCGGTGAAGTTGTACCCGGCGCCGACCTTGAAATGCTCGCCCAGATAGCGGTAGACGCCCACCAGCGCGCCGGAGCGGCGCTGGTCGACATCCGGCAGGTCGAGCGCGCGGGCTTCGACGAGGCCCTCCCACACCTCCCAGAGTCGCACGTCGGTCCGCAGGATCACGAGTTGCGCCGAGTTGTCGAAAAACTGCGGGTCGTCACGCTCCAGGGCCACCTGCCCCAGGCGGTAGGCGTACTTGCCTCCGACCGACCAGGCGCTGGTCAGGTCATAGGTGACGTCGACGGCCGCGACATGGCTCTTCTGGATGAATTCGGCCGCTGTGTCCTGCAGCGTGAGCTGGTCGGTCGTCGGCACGTTATAGAAGTAGGTGTACTTCGTCAGCGCGTTGAAGCGGTCGTTGCGCACGGGACGATAGGCGTAACCGACCACGGCTTCGGTGTAGCCGCCGTCGTAGAAGTCGCCGAGCGTGCTGTCGCTCACCGAGTGGTTGAGCTTGCCGATCAGGCGCCAGTCCGGCGTGAGCTGGTAACGCAGGCTGTTGCGGAACAACCAGGTCGTACGTTCGTTCACCGTCGCATCGAGCTGCTCGGCCTCGTCCAGCCGGTACTCGACGGCGCTCGAGATCTGGATCGCGTCGACCCCGTAGCCGACGCGCAGGCCGCCCGCCGTGCGGTCGGTCTCGGCGCCCGTCTGCGCGTCGGTGAGCGTGCCGAAATCGCCATTGGCGCCGAGGTTCCAGCGGTCGCTCGCAACCAGGTTGATGCCCGTGGCATGCGTGAGGCCGGTGAGTGTTTCGGTGTCCTGGTAGCGCTCCTCGAGGTATACGCTCGAGGCATCGGAGAGGCGCCGCTTCACTCCCGACACCAGATCGCCGCGCCGCGTATAGAGTCCGTTGTCCGCGCGCTCGTTCTCCAGGGCGTAGTTCAGATAGAGGTTGGTGCGCTCCGAGAGCAGGTAGTTCGTGCCGAGACGCCCGCCGGGCCCGAGGTCGCCGTCCGAGACCTCCGCGTCGAGGCTGAAGCGCTCGCCGAAGCGATACGTGCCGCCAGTGCCGATGCGCCCGTTGTCCTCGCGGTCGCCGTCCTTCGACACCGTATCCTGCACGAAGCCGTAGGCGCGCCACGCGGCGCCCGAGTCGTAGCCGACCTGCGCCACGGCGTCGATGCGCTCGCCCTGCTCCTGCGTCAGAGGCACTACGGCTGAATGGTCCTCGCGCAGGTCGCTGCGCAGCCCGGTGCTCACGCTCCAGGCATCCGTCAGCCGGTAGCCCGCGTTGAGCTCGTGCGCGGTCGTCTCCAGGCCGTCCTGCTGAACCCGCTGGTCACTCTTGGCGACGATGTTCAGCCGCTCGGTCACCGGCATCTGGAAGGTGCCGCCGAAGTGATCGGTGTCCATCAGCGTGGTGAGGCCGGGCGCGGTGTAGCCCTCGCCCAGGGTCTGGGCATACAGAGTCAACCGCCCCTTCTGTCCGCCGAAGAAGTCGCCGATGCCGAGGCTGAGATCCGCGCGGTATGCATCCGCGCTCGCGTCGACGAAGCCGGTGGTGTCGTAGCCGTAGAAGTCGAAGCCGCCGTCGTCCGAGCGCATCGCGCCCGACACCAGCCCTTCGCTTCGCCCCCCCTGCAGCTTGAGCCAGGACTCGGCGCTCATGCGCAGGGTCACGTCGGCCGCGTGCAGGCTGCTGTCCGTGTCGCCTTCGTCGTTGGCGCTCGATGTCAGGCCCACCCGGATGCGGTCGTTGAGCCACACGTGACCCTGACCGCCGGCGGCCATGGCGTCGAGCTCCTCGAAGCCCGGGGTGTACTCGTAGCGCACGACGAGCCACGCTTCGTCGCCGCTTACGCCGCCGCTGCGCACCAGCAGATGGTCGTCGACGGTCGCCGAGAGCGGCTCGGAGAGCAGCAGCCGGCCCTGCAGATAGTCGATGTCGTAATCGATCACCGGCCGCAGGTTGATCACGCCGTTGACGATGCGCGAATCCTTGTCGCGCAGCTCGATGCGCACCGTTTCGGAACCGCCGAGGATGTCCTGGCGCTGCAGGAAGTAGAGCGAGCCTCCGGTGCCGCGGAACTCGTCGTAGTTTGCGACCGTGCCGGGCTCGGCCGCGAAACCGTCGATCGCGAAGGTCTGCTCGCCGAAGCTCGTCGAGTTGTCGGACTCGTAATGCGCGTTGGCGCCGTAGAGTCCGCGGTCGACCTGCGCCAGCTCGTTCTGCCGGTAGCCGACCTTGAAGTTGCCCCACAAGGCGCTGTTCTCGCCGTTCTGTGCCTTGACGTAGAACTTGCCCATCGTCGGCGCCATATCCTCGACGACGCCGTCGTCGCCGAACGTCGGATAGTGGTAGTCGGGATCGATGCGCCGGAACAGCGAGTCGGGCGACTTGTCGAGGAAGTTGCTGAACAGATCGTCGAGCGGCCCCTCGCGCGTGTCGGCGCTGGCGATGAGCCGCCAGTGATTGCCGAACTTGCCGTTGGCGTAGAACGCGAAGCGGCCGTCCAGCGAGGAATCGAGGTCCTGCGGCGAGTTGGCACCCTGCAGCATCTCGGCCGGGCCGTTGACGCTGTTCTCGGACATCGTGACGTCCGCGAGACCCATGTAGAACCAGTCGTTGCGCTTGAGTTGCAGGTCGCGCAGGAACAGCGTGCCGTTGCCCTCCTCGTCCAGCATCGCCACTTCGACGGTCTGCGCGCCTGCCGGGAGAATCTCCTCGGCGACGAAATTGCCCTGCGCGTCGACCGGCACCGGCCGCCCGGCAACCCAGACGCTGTGCCCCGCCGGCACGCCGCTGCCGCGCACCTTGATGGTGCCGCTGCCGAGGGCGATGTTGCGGATCGCGAGATTGCTCTCGCCGTAGGCGGCGAGAAGCTCGCCATCCCCGGCCAGCGCCGCCGGCTCCGCCGTCGCGGTCGTTGCCTCGGCTTCGCTCTCCGGCGACGTCTCGGTCTGCGCCGCCTGCGGCTGCGCGGCCTGCTGCTCGTCCTCCGGCGGTGGCGCGTCCCCGGCAGGTCCTTGCTGTGCCGGGTCCTGCCCGGCCGGGTCCTGCGGCGACCCGCCTGCCGCCGCGGCGGCCTGGCCGGCGGCGCCGTATGTCATCCACAGCGGCTGCGGGCTCGTCTCGTCGAAGTTGCCGCGCGCATCGTAGGCGCGCAGCACGTACCTGAGCTCGTGGACCGGCGCCGGGAAGCGTTCGGCCGACGCCTGCCACTCGGCGAGCCCGGCGCGGTCGATCGGCAACACCGCGAGGGGTGTGGCCTGGAGCGACTGCTCCGGCTCGAAGATGCGGACTTCGGCGCGGTCGATGAAGGCCCAGTAGTTCGCATACATCCGGAAGTGCACCGGCGCCGCGGCCACGCTGCCGTCACCCGCATCGACGAACTCGACCGACGCCGGCGCCGCCGCGACGGCGAGCCGCCGACGCGACTCGAGATTGTCGAACCGGAACTCGATGTTGGCCTTGTCGAGCGCAACGTCGGTGCAGCGCTGGATGTCCGATGAGCTGCGCGCCGGGTCGTCGATCGGCTCGCCGTCGACGGTAATGCGCATCAGGTTGAGTTCGTACGGGCTCTTCGGCTTGAGCTCGCGGGTCAGACGCGTGATATCCACGCCTTCGTAGTCATCGAGCGGCGCGGCCTCGTCGTAGACGACCTGCACCCGCACGAAGGAGTCCTCGCCGCGGATGAACCCGGCATTGACCACGTCGTCGGAGTGGACGAATCCGCGGCCTTCGCTCTCGGCCTGCTCGGGCGCGAGACCCATCTCGCCGGTCACGGTCTCCATCGCACGGCGCGCCCGCGCCGCGGACAGCCCGACGTCGTCGCCGTAGACCAGCGCCGTGCGGCGGTCGAGCCGCTCGTTGGCCGTGTAGCCGATGAAGCGCAGGCGCACGTTCCTGCGGTCGGCGATATCGTTCATCGCACGGCGCAGCGTCTGCCCGTAGCCCGCCGGAACCTGCGCACGTCCGTTCGCCAGTTGTAGCGGCTCGATGCGGCCCCACGGTGGGTCGTAGACCTTGGTGAGCAGCTGGTCGCCTTCTTCCGCAGGGCACAGCTGCGGCTCGTCCGGCAGCTCCTGCAACGGATCGTCGTAGGTGAACTCGACCTCGACACGCCGGTTGAGCCCGCGCCCCTGCGCGGTCTCGTTCGATGCGACCGGCTGCGACGCGCCGCGGCCGTCGCTCTCGAACGCGGAGCTCGGAAGCGAGAGCGCCTCCTGCATCGCGAGCGCGACCCGATGCGCGCGGGCCTTCGACAGCGACAGGTGGTTGCCGTAGATGCTCTCCGCCCGTCCCGAGAGCGGCACGTCGTCGGTGTGACCGACGAACCGGACGTGCACGTTCTGCTTGTCGCGCAGGTTGTGCAGCGCCTGGCGGATCTGGCGCGTGAACGCCTCGGTCACTCCGGACGAGTCGTCCTCGTAGTGCAGCGGCGCAACCAGGTTGCGCACGCGTGCGCGGCGCTCCTGACCTTCCTGATAGCGCAGCTTGCACACCGTCTCGACGCGGCAGACCTTGACGCGCTTGAAGTCCTCGGTGACCAGGACCTCTTCTTCGCGCAGCGCCTCCTTGGGCTGGTCGTACCAGACCTCGACTTCCACGCGACGGTTCAGCGCGCGGCCCGCGGTCGTCGCGTTGGTCGCCACGGGCCTGGTGTCGCCGGCCCACTCGAACGAGATCGCTTCGGGCGGCAGGCCGAGTGCGAGCCGGAAGAACTCCGCAACCTCGCCCGCCCGCTCACGGGACAGACCCGCGTTGTCGCCGTAGACGCGTGCCAGCGAGTCAGACAACGGCTGACTGTCGGCGTGTCCGACGAAGTGCACCCGCACATTGCGGCGGTCGCGCATGCCATCGAGGATCTTGCCGAGGCGCTCGACATAGCCGCCGGGGATCTTGGCCACGCCGGACTCGAAATGTATCGCCGGCACGACATCGGTGAGCTTGATGGTCTCCAGCTCCTCGCCGACGACCTGCCGCGTCTCGAGCCGGTCTCCGGTCTCGGTGTCGAGCTGCGCAGGATCCTGCGTCCACACGCCGTAGGGCTGATAGTCGTCCAGATGGCGTTCGACGGGCTCGCCGAGCCGCGAGTCCACGACGTCTTCGGAACGGACCGCCGGAGACGAGGCCAGTCCGAGCGAGAGCAGCAGCAGTGAGATACGCTTGATCATTCCGATCACCTGCTGGTTGAGTCGCGCACGGCGGCTTTTTCCGGAGGAGCGCCGAGGCGCCAGAACACTTCCGGCTCGATCGCGAGCTGATAGCAGCAGTTCAATGCCTCCCACGATTCGCTGATCTGTTTACGGAGCTCCTCGACGCGCCGCTCGACGAGCGCCGCGTCCTCGACGTCGGCGAGATACGACAGCCGCAGCACGGCCGGCGCCTTCTGCAGCTCGGTGAGCAGCAGCTGGAGACGCGGCCGCCACTGGGCGCGGATCTCGGTGGTGCCTGGCTCGAACACGGCATCGGCGACATCCAGCCCGATGACGCGATGAATCGACGCGCCGAAGTTGAACTTGAGCGTCTTACCGCGGGTCGCGCGCTGCACGGCCACGCGCTCGGTCGACGGGCGGTAGCCGCTCGGCAGCGTGCGGTCGTCGAGCTTCAGCATGAAGTTGCTGCCGCGGCCCTCGGTCGGCGTGACGGCGCAGGTGATGTGGAACCGGCCGTACGGATCGGTGGTCGCCGACAGGCCGCGCGCAGTCACGACCCGCACGCCGGCGAGACCCGGTTCGCCGTCGTCCTGGACGCGGTTGCGGTTGGCGTCGTCGAAGACCTTGCCGGTTACGTCGGTGCAGTCGAATGTCGGATCCGGGACGACGCGCACGGTCGCCGTCGCCTCGCCCGACATCGCGTTGCCCGTCAGGCCGTTGACGACCTGGGCGCGGTTGACGTACTCGCCTTCGGTCACGCCGCCGCCCACCGCGAGCAGCATCTTGATCGTCTGCTGGCCCGTGCTGGGGAGCGTCAGGCCGCTCCAGGTGAGCTGCAGCCCGGCCACCGTCGGCTCGGTCGCCACGCCCTCGAACGTGGCGGAGCCCTCGACGTACGTGAAGCCCGCCGGGTAGCGATCGACGATGCTCACGTCCGAGAGCGCCACGCCGAGCTGGTTGTGCACGGTGATGACGTAGGGCACGAGCTGACCGCGCGTCACGTTGAGCATCGGCGTCGACTTGGTGATCGCGATCGCACCGTCAAGCGTGGGATCGAGCGGGACGTGGTTGTTGAAGATCTGGCTCGAGCCCGGCAACTGGCTGCCGTCGAGTCTCAGGTGCAGGTGGTAATTCGTGCCGGCGCTGCGCGCGGCCACCGCAGGTCCCGGCGCCAGCTCGGAGGCTTGCGCCTCGCAGTACTGCGCCGTCGCCGGAATCGCGTCGTTGGCGCTGCCCGGGCAGGACGGCACCGAGAGCGGCACGGTCGCAGCGCCGGAGATCGGCGGGATCAGCTCCGAGATGCCGGCAACGTAGCCCGTGCCGGGTGCCGTCACCTCGATCAGATACCTCCCGCCGCTCGGACAGGCCGCATCGTTGAAGTTGATGTCGAACTTGTACCAGCCGTCGGCGAGCGTGACCTGATTCTGCTGCGCCTGATCGTCGAAGCACGCGGCCGGCAGCGCCGCGCCGCCTGCATCGAGGAGCCGCAACGCCGCTCCGGCGATCGGTGCGCGGGTCACGGCGTTGTAGACGACGCCGTTCGGATCGATCGGCAGGTCGAGCGCCTGCAGGTTGGCGCCCGACTGCACGACGATGTCGGCGATGCGCTGCGGGTAGTTCGTGAACTCGGAGGCCGCGCGCCCGAGCGCCGCGGTGGTGGCGGTCGCGCCCGGCGCCAGGAAGCGCAGCTCGTACGCCTCGCCCGTCACATAGTTGGGCGCCACACCCGCGATCCGGTACACGCCGCTCGCATCGGTGAGCGTCGAGAAGACGCGATCGCCGTCGCGGTACAGCTCGACCGTCCAGCCCTCGAGCACGCGTTCGCTCGTGTCGAGCGCGTCGTCGAAGTCCGCGTCGTGCCAGACGCTGCCGTTCAGGGTGCCGGCGCCCGGCATGCCGCCGATGTCGATGGAGACGCTGGCGGCCGCCGTCTGCGGCGGATCGTTCCAGGTGACCACACCGGTGTTCGTGATGCGCGTGCCCATCGCGAGCCCCGCAGCGATCTGCGCCCGGAAGCGCAGCACCACGGTCCCGCCTGGCTCGAGCGGGCCGCTCTCCGTCGAGTAGTCGGCCGTGATCGTCGTCCCGGCGAAGCTCACCCCTGCGGTGGAGCCGTTCATCGTCGCCGAGCCCGCGACGTAGGTGAGGTAGCCGGGGTTCGTCGCGGCGAGATCGTCGGTAAGGACGACGTAGAACGCCGGTACGGCTGCGACATTGGTGACCGTAACGACGTACTCGAGCTGGCCGCCCGGCAGCGCCGGCCCGCCGCCGACCACGGCGACCTGCTTCGTGATCGTGAGCTGCTGGCCGGCGCCCACCACGACGACGGTCGGCTCGGGCCCGGTGGCCGGATTGCCGTCGCCGTCGGTCAGCAGGTTCGGCAGCTCCTCGGTTTCGACCACAGCCTGGTTGCTGATCAGCGTGCCGGCCGGCACCCCGTCATTGACCCGCAGGTCGAACTGCAGGACCGCCGTTGCGCCCGGCGAAACCGTCCCGGCGCCGGCCGAAGGCAGCGGCGGCGTGAGGTCGGAGGAGCTGATGTCTATCCCCGAGGCGAGCGGCGAGGCGCCGCCGTCGGGCTGGGCGACCGGCTCGCCGTTCAGGAACGTCGTGTTCGCGACATAGGTCGTGTTCGCGGGCACGGCGTCGCGCAGCACGACGCCCGTGGCGGCGATGCTGCCCGAGTTCTGCACGGTGATCGTATAGCGCAGCACGTCGCCCGGATCGACGATCCCCGGCGAGCCCTGGTCGTCGAACAGGGCGACGTCCTTCGCGGCAAAGAGCAGCGGCAGGTTGCCGACGATGTCGCGCGTCGGGTCATCGGGTGTGGGCGTCGCCGGATCGTCGGTCGGCTGATCCGCGATACCGCCGTCCAGCGCGCTCACGAAGCCCTGGTTGGAGATGATCGTGCCATCGATCACGTCCGGATCGACGACGACGTCGAAGGTGATCGTCGCGACGTTCTGCGGAGAGGTGGGCGAGTCCGCCGGTATCGAGCCCGGTGTCGGGTCAGAGGGCGCGTTGATCAGCATTCCCGCGACCAACGGCGAGGTACCGCCAACGTCCGCCACCGGCGCCCCGTTCAGGGTCGTGCTGCCGGCCACGTAGGTGGTGTTGACCGGAATCTGGTCGCGCAAGGTGACGTCGGTGGCGTCCGACGTGCCGGTGTTCCGGACGGTAATGGTGTAGCGCAGCGTCTCGCCGGCAAGCAGGACGGCCGGATCGCCGGTCATGTCGGTCGAGATCTTCTGCACGACGAACGCCGGCGCGGAGACGATCTGGATCCGCGTCGGATCCTCGTCGCCGAGGATGGTCGGGTCCGCCGCGCCGTTGATATTCGGGTCGTCCGAGAGCGCGATGACCACCGGGCTGCCCATGGGCAGCAGCTGCGACTGGTTCAGGACGATGGTGCCGTTGTTCAGCACCGGCGCCAGCGTCACCTCGAACTCGATGATCGCGGTGCCGCCCGACGGGGCGAGCGTCAGATTGCGCACGTCCAGCACGCCCGTGCCGCTCGCACCGCCGGTGGCATTGGTGTTGTTCGCGTTGGCTCCAGCCGGCACCGTGACGACCGTGAGCGTGCCCGGCTGGAAGGCTGGCTCGGCGTTGAGGCGATCGATCACGTCGCGGACCCTGAGACCGGCCATCTCGAAGTCGGCGAGGTTCTGCAACCGCAGTCGGTAGCGGAGTCGGTCACCCGGGCTCGCCGTCGCGGCAGGGTTGGCGCCGCTCGTGACGTTGGCCACGGTCTTCTCGAAGACGAGCGTCGTGGGCACGATCGTCACGCGGGTCGGGTCTTCGTCCCCAGCGACGTCGGGATCCGCGGGACCGTTGACATTGGGGTCGTCGGAGACGGCGCGCAGCGAGTTGTTGGCGCGCCGCAGCGCCGACTGGTTGGTGACGACCGTGCCGACGACAAGATCGGACGCCAGCGTGACGTCGAACTGGATCGTGATCTGGCCGCCCGCGGCAACGTTCAGATTCCGGATGTCGATGACGCCGGTGCCGTTGGCGCCGCCCGTGCTGCTGGTGTTGCTGACGTCGGCGCCGGCCGGCCAGGAGACGAGATTGAGCGAGCCCGGCACGAAGGCCGGAGACGCATTCAGCGCGTCGAGCTCGTCGACGATCCGGACGTTGTTGAAGATCTCGGTGGCACTGACCAGACGCAGCGTGTAGCGCAGCGTGTGACCCGCCGCAGCGGTCGCAGTCGGATTCACCCCAGTGGTCAGATTCGCGGCAGTCTTCTCGAAGAAGTAGCCCGTGATCGCGACCGTCACCGTGTGCGCGTCCTGGTAATCGCTGGTTCCGACCGTGCCGTTGTTCACGACGCGCGTGTAGGGTTCCCGGTCGGGGATGCTGCTGTCGCCGTTGAACCACTCGGTGGCGCCGGCAACGTTCGTGAGCGACACGCCGTTCTGCGTACCGGCGTCGAGCTGCGCCGTGTAGCTCACGATCAGGTGCTCGTTGGGGCCGATCGGGCCCGCGGCGTCCAACAGTATCAAGATGAGCTCGCAGGCCGGCGCGTCCTGCCAGGTGAGCGTGTAATGCGTGCCTTGGGTCAGCGGGCTGCCGCCGAGGGTCACGCTCGTGATCACGGGCGCCGCATCGCACATGCCGCCCTGCGGACCGTTCGGCAGCCGGTCGACCAGCGTCACGTCCCAGGCGTCGGAGAGCCCGGAGTTCAGTACATCGATCGTGAACTGCCCGGTCTCGCCCAGGTTCATCGTTGCCGGGCCGGTCTTGTCGACGATCAGCTCGGGCGCCGCGATCACGAGCGGCGGGCTGATGCCCCACTCGCCGGGCAGCGGCTCGAAGAACTCGCCGTCGATCAGCCGCCCGAAGTCCCACTTGGCGGTGTTGACGAACACGGTTCCGATGTCGTTCGCGGGCACGTCCTGGAGCACGACGGTCAGGTCGATGATGAGCTGCTCGCCCGCCGGAATATCCAGACCGGGGCCGCCGATTTCGAACGTGAGGAACCCGTTGTTGTTCGTAAACGTGTAATCCACGCCGGCGGTAAGCGGCGTGGTGGTGCCGTCCCAGTAGGCGACGTGGCTTACGTAGGAGAGCACCGCGCCCGTCTCATTGAGGTTGTCCCAGACCGTCACGCCGTGCAGGTCGTTGGGCGAACCCTGATCGTCGATGACAACGCCGGTGCCGTCGCCGGCCGGGT
>JBQGDL010000032.1:0-2346 GCA_052039045.1 Steroidobacteraceae bacterium | reverse complement strand
CGACGAGCCAGCGCAGGGCGCGCTCGCCGGCCGGGTCGCCGGCGAGATGCGCGGCCATCTCGCCGCGCAGGCGCGACACCGCTGCCGAGAGCTCGTCGCTGCGGCCGGGCGCCTCGCCCAGCCAGAACGGAATGGTCGGCGCCGCCCCGTGAGCGTCCTCGACCCGCACGACGCCGCGCTCGACGCGGATGATGCGGTAGCTCTGGTTGCCGAGCTGGAAGATGTCGCCGGCCATGCTCTCGACCGCGAAATCCTCGTTCACGCTGCCGATGACGAAGTTCTCGGGCTCCAGCAGCACCTGGTAGTCGGCATTGTCCGGGATCGTTCCGCCGCTGGTGAGCGCCGTGAGCCGCGCGCCGCGCCGGCCGCGCAGCACGTGGTTGACGCCGTCGTAGTGGATGAGCGCGCCACGCCGGCCGCGACGGGTGCTGAAGCCCTCCGCCAGCATGTTGACCACCGCCGCGAAATCGTCGCGAGGGAGCGCGCGATAGGGCCAGGCACGGCGGATCAGCGCGTAGAGCTCGTCCTCGTTCCACTCGCGTGCGGCCACTTCGGCGACGACCTGCTGCGCCAGCACGTCGAGCGGCTGCTCGCGGATCACGAGCCGGTCGAGCTCGCCGCGCGCCGTGCTGTCGATAAGTGCCGCGCATTCCACGAGATCGTCGCGCGAGAGCGGGAACAGCCGGCCCTTGGGAACGCGGTCGACGGCGTGTCCGGAGCGCCCGACCCGCTGCAGCAGGCTCGCGATCGAGCGCGGCGAACCGAGCTGGCAGACGAGGTCGACCTCGCCGATGTCGATGCCGAGCTCGAGCGAAGCGGTCGCCACCAGCGCCTTGAGCTTGCCGTGCTTGAGCCGCTGCTCGGCGTCGAGGCGGTGCTCCTTGGCGAGGCTGCCGTGGTGCGCCGCCACGTGATCGGCGCCGACGCGCTCGGAGAGCTGGCGCGTCACCCGCTCCGCCATGCGGCGCGTGTTGACGAAGATGAGCGTGGTGCGGTGCGCCTCGATCAGCCCCGCCAGCCGCTGATAGACCTGCTCCCACACTTCCGCCGACATCACGGCTTCGAGCGGGGCGTCGGGCATTTCGAGGGCAAGGTCGCGCGCGCGCCGGTGGCCGGTGTCGACGATGGTGCAGTCGGAATGCGCGGCGCCGGCCGCGCCCGCGCCGACGAGAAAGCGCGCCACCTCCTCGATTGGCTTCTGCGTGGCGGACAGGCCCACGCGCAGCAAGCGACGGCCACAGAGCACATCGAGCCGCTCGAGCGAGAGCGCCAGATGGGTGCCGCGCTTGTTGGGGGCGAGCGCGTGGATCTCGTCGACGATCACGGTGCGGGTGGTCGCCAGCATCGCGCGGCCGGACTCCGACCCGAGCAGGATGTAGAGCGATTCCGGCGTGGTCACCACGATGTGGGGCGGGCGGCGGCGCATGCGATCACGCTCGCCCGGCGCGGTGTCGCCGGTGCGCACCCAGGTGCGGATCTCCACCTCCGGCAGGCCCTGCTCGCGCAAGGCGTCGCGGATGCCGGCGAGCGGCGCTTCCAGATTACGCTGAATGTCATTCGACAGCGCCTTGAGCGGCGAGACGTAGACGACCTGGGTCTGGTCCGCGAGCTCGCCCGCGAGTCCCTGCCGTACCAGCGCGTCGATCGCGGCGAGAAAGGCGGCGAGCGTCTTGCCGGAACCGGTCGGGGCGGCGATCAGGACATGCCGGCCCGCCTGCAAGGCCGGCCAGGCCTGCGCCTGCGCGGCGGTGGGTGCGGCGAAGCTGCGCTCGAACCAGGCGGCGACGGCCGGATGAAATGCGGATGCTGGCGTCATGGAACCGGACGATGCGGCGGGCGGCATGAGGACAATACCGCGATCGCCAGACCCAACAGCGGGCGCCAAAGCACGCGCCTGCGGCGATACTTAGCACCCGCGAATATGGGTCTCTTCCGTTGCCGGATCAATCCGCGGACCGGCGGGACTTCGACGCGCGCGGCATGCTATAGGTGCTGGCCGATTTCGGTGCGGCGACCACCGCCCGCCAAGGAGACCGAAAAATGCCCCGTCACGCCCATTACGTCCCCCACGGCGTCATCCCGGCCGTGCTGCTGCCGTTCAACGACGACCTCTCCATCGACGAGAAGAGCTTCCGCAGCCACCTGCGGGACGTGGCGGCGACCAGGGGGCTCTCCGCCATCACCATCAATGCCCACTCGACCGAGGTCGCGTCCTGCAGCTTCGACGAGCAGCGGCGCGTGCTCGATATTGCGATGGACGAGATCGGCGACCGGCTCCCGTTGATCAACGGGGTGTGGGCCGACGGCAGCCTGGAGGCGGCGAGGATCGCGCGCATGGCAGCCGAC
>JBQGDL010000031.1:0-54062 GCA_052039045.1 Steroidobacteraceae bacterium | reverse complement strand
AATGGCGCCGGACGAGGCGACGCTGTTCGCCGAGCTCGCTGCCGGCCGTCCGGTCCTGGTGCTGCAGAAGCTCGGCGCAGGCCCGTGGCCGGGTTGGCACTACGCGGTGCTGATCGGCTACGACCGCGAGCGCGACACTGTTTTGTTGCGCTCGGGGACGAAGGAGCGACTCGAAATGTCCATGCGGCGCTTCCTCTGGAGCTGGGAGCGCGGCGAGCGCTGGGCGCTGCTCGCGCTGGAGCCGGGCACGCTGCCGGCTCGCGCGGACGTCACGCGGTACCTCGATGCCGCCGCGGGACTCGAGGCCGTGGGTCGGCTCGACGAGGCTGCGCGGGCGTATTCGGCCGCGACCTCGCAGTGGCCAAATGCGGCGCTGCCGTGGCTGGGGCTCGCCAACGTCGCATACGCACGCGATGACCTGGTCAGCGCGCAACGGCTCTACGAACAGGCGCTGGTGCGCGATCCGAGCGACATTGCGGCGCGCAACAATCGCGCCGAGACGCTGCTGCGGCTCGGCTGCCCCGCGGCGGCGGCGCGCGAGATCGCGAGCACGCAGGACGCCGCGCGCGGCAGCGCGCTCGAAGCGGCAGTTGCCGAGACAGCGGGGCGCATCGCGGCGGCGACCGCGAGCGATGGCGCGGGCTGTCCGGCGGAAGAATGACGTGCGACCAGGTTGAAGGCCGAGCCCGCTGGTAGTAGCTTCGGCCGCAACGCCTCCGCGGACGACGCCTGCAACGATCGATGAGCCTGCGCGACGAAGTCGAGAAACTCCTGCCCGAATGGCGTCACTGGTACGGCAACCTGTTCGACGCAGCGCTCGACCTGGGCGTCATCCGTGCCACGGTCTGCGATCCGTCATCGCTGCTGCTCTCGAACCGCCACAGCGCGGTGCGGGCCGCCGCCGAGCACGCGCATCGCGAACGGTGGAGCGCCGTGGACAATCCTCCGGAGGATTAGCCGACAGCGTGCTCGCCGCCCGAACGCCGACTCTCGCGGAAGCGACAGGCGCCAGGGCCGAGCGACGGCGAGCGGCGTTCTACGCGGGTGGTGGCAGCTCGTCGTACTTGGGCAGGTCGTCGGTGATCTCGAACCACGGCGCCTTCGAGCCGACGAAGATGTGCTGCGAAGGCCGCACGCCAGGATCGACGTCGAGCGCCCCGGCGGGAACGACGACCACCCCGCGCGCGGCCGAGGCCCGCGGCAGCCCGCTGCCGCAGCGCCGGCAGAACGCCGTGCCGAACACGCGCCCTTCCGGCAGGGCGTAGTCCACCACCTGCGTCTCGCCGCGCACCCAGCGGAACGCCTCGAGCGGATAGAACACGTTGGTGGCATGCGCGGCGCTGCGGCCGCGGCGGCAGCGCGAGCAGTGACAGTTCCGCATGGCAAGCGCCTCGCCCTGGATCTCGAAGGCGACGTCGCCGCACAGACAACTGCCCTCCGTAATGCCCTCGCGCGGCGTGATCCGGGGCTGGGAGACAGCGGGAGCGTCGTAGCCGGGCGGATACTCCTCGGAACGCGGCAGGTCGTCGGTGATCTCATACCAGGGCGCGCGCGAACCGGTAAAGATGTGTAACTGCGGCGTCACGCCGAGGTCACCCTCGAGGTTGCCGGCCGGAACGATCATCTGCCCCAGCGCCGGCAGCAGGTGCGGTGCGACCGATCCGCACACGCGGCAGAATGCCCGCGACGCATGCGGCGAGGAGGCGTAGACGCCGACATTGGCTTCGCCCGAAAGCCAGCGGAAGGCGGCGGGAGGCACGGCGACGAGTGTGGCGAACGCCGCCCCGTGGTGCTTGCGGCACATCGAGCAGTGACAGTTCACCATGAAGGGAAAGGGCGGGTCCGCTTCGTAGCGGAGTGCGCCGCAGAGACAGCGGCCAACGGCCATGCGGGAGTCCTCCTGCCCCGGGGCTCCCGCATTATGCGGCGCCTCGCCCGGGGTGCAACCGTCCGCGCGAGCGGCGTCAATGCCGCTCGCGTTCGCAGGTCTGCGCCGTGTGTTCGCGCAGCAACGCTGCGAGTCGCCGTGTGCCGGGGCCGGCGAGCTCCGCGTCTGCAACGATCAGATGAAGCGTGGCGTGACGCTCGGCGCCTTCGGTCAGCGGCAGGCGGACGAGGCGACCGGCGTCGAGCTCGGCCCGGATGGTGTCCTCGGGGAACCAGGCGTAGCCCAGCCCCATGCACGCGGCACGGATCGAGGTCGCCTTGTGCGAGACCGTCCAGCGCTTCTCGTTGAGCCAGCCGCCCGAGCGCGTACGCTGCATGCCGGTGTCGCGCACGACTAGGTGGCGGTGCGCGCGCAGATCGTCGAGAGTCACCGCGCGGCCCAGCAGGTTCAGCGGATGATCCGGCGCCGCGGCGCAGACGAAGCGCAGCTGCATGAGCGTGTCGGCCAGGAACCCGCCCGGAACGGCGCTGCCGATCGCGAGATCCACTTCGCCCGCGACGAGCGCTTCCTCGGTCCCGCCGAGCACGGTTTCGTAGAGCTCGATGCGGGTGTCGGGGCGCTCGGCGGCGAAGGCCTTCAGACATTCGAGCAACAGCCAGGTCGGATAGACGATGTCCACCGCGATGCGAATCTGTGGCTCGTGGCCCTGCGCGAGCTCGGCCGCGGCGCGCTCGAGCCTGGACGCTTCGGTGACCAGCGCCTTGCCGCGGCGGTACAGCAGCTGCCCTGTCGGGGTCAGTACGGCCTTGCGCCCCCGGATCTCGAAGACGCGCAGCCCGAGCTGTTCCTCGAGCTTCTTGATGGTGTAGGTGATGGTCGACTGGGTCCGATGCAGGGTGCGCGCGGCGCCGGCGTAGCCGCCGGCCTCGACCACCGCAACGAGCGCAGTCCATTGATCCAGCCCCACGCGCGGCGACATACATTGATCCGGTCGATAGATAGGCGCCAAATTATCAACTTTTAAATCGACGCACTAGATGCAAAATATCGCCCCTACCTTAGCGAGGGATCGGATTGCTGCAATCCCCTCAACGAACGAAAGGAGCGCACATGAGCACCATCGAGAAGACCGCAGACCTGATCGGCCGCATCCTGCTCGCGGCGATATTCCTCGTGTCGGGCATTGGGAAGATCGGTGGATATGCGGGGACGCAGGCCTACATGACGAGCATGGGCGTGCCCGGAGCGCTGCTGCCCCTGGTCATCGTGGTCGAGGTGGTCGGTGCACTGGCGCTGATCGCGGGTTACCGCACGCGACTCGTCGCGCTGGCGCTCGCGGTCTTCACGCTGCTCGCTGCGGTCCTCTTCCACCGCGCGCCCGACCAGATGCAGCAGATCTTGTTCATGAAGAACCTCGCGATCGCCGGCGGCATGCTGATCCTGACGGCGCGCGGCGCCGGGACCTGGTCGCTGGATGCGCGAGCTGCGGGACTGCGCGCGCCGGGCGACGTAATGCGCCGCTCGTGATGGCGGGCCGCACCCGCCCGAACCAAGGAGCAACGAAATGAGCGAGCGAAAACTGCAGACCGTCATCGAGTCGATCCACGCGTCGGATGGTGCCGGCGTGAAGCTGCGCCGCAGCCTGGGCGGCGCGCGCAACCTGCGCATCGACCCTTTCCTGATGCTCGACGAGTTCTATTCGGACGATCCCGAGGATTACCTCGCCGGTTTTCCGTCGCATCCGCATCGGGGGTTCGAAACTGTCACCTACATGCTCGATGGCCACATGCGCCACGAGGACAGCTTCGGCAACCGCGGTGATCTCGGGCCGGGCGACGTGCAGTGGATGACGGCTGCGCACGGCATCATTCATTCCGAGATGCCGCAGCAGACCGCGGGGCGCATGCGCGGATTCCAGCTCTGGATCAACCTGCCGGCGCGTGAAAAGATGAAGCGCGCCGCCTGGCGGGACGTGCCTGCGCGGGACATTTTGACCGCGCGCCTCGCGGGCGGCGGCGAGGCGCGCGTCATCGCCGGCACGCTCGCGCAGGGCGATGCCGTGACTCGCGGGCCGATCCAGGGGATGAGTACCGAGCCCCTGTACCTCGACCTGCGCCTCCCGCCGGACGCCACGGTTTCGATTCCGGTCGCCTCGAGCCACAACGCGTTCCTGTACGCTTACGAGGGCGAGGCCTCGGTCGGCGCCGACGACCGTACTCTGCCGTTGCACGCCGCAGGGATGCTGAGCGAGGGCGACAACGTGCGGATCACCGCACACACCACGGGTGCGCGGCTGCTGCTGCTGGCGGGACGTCCGATCGGCGAGCCCATCGTGCAGTACGGGCCGTTCGTCATGAACTCGCGCGAGGAGATCGAGCAGGCGATCGCCGACTACCAGAGCGGGCGTCTGGCAGTGAACCCCTGAACGATCGCGATGCGCGGTACCTCGCGCCCCGCGCCTGCAGCGAAAGTGTGATCGGGATCACCGTCGCCGGCCGTTACAGCGGTCGGCGACGGCAAGCCCGGCGTGCGCCCAAGTGACTGACCGGCAAGGGTGGCACAGGCCTTGCACCTTCCCCAGTGCAGGCAACACACGGGAATTTACGTCAAATGCAGCTCTCGACGAGATTCCAGATCATGTTCGCGGTCGTTACGTTCGTCGTCACGGCAGCCCCGCACGGCGCCAACATCCTGCAGCTGCGCCCGGGCACGGGCTCGGGCACGGTCGTGGACTGGAACAACGATTATCGGTTCCTCGACCGGCCGTCGGCGCTTGCGCGCGATGCCGTTCTCGAGACGACCGGCGCCGGCACCCTCACGTTCGAATATCTGGGCCACGAAACGCGCTGGTCCAATCGCTTCCTGGTCGACGGCGAGCAGTGCTTCACGACGGGCGTCAGCAGGATCGGTGAGACCTGCAGCGTCCGAAGCAGCGGCGGTATCGTCGGCTTCGAATTCCACAGCAGCCTCGGCACCGAGAAGTCGGACGCGGCGGTGTGGAGCAACCTTGCTCCCCCGCGTGCTCCGCAGCCGTTCAGCGTCGGCATGGTCCAGGAGGCACCCAACACGTTCCTCGTGCTGTGGGACGACTCCGGCGCCGGGGACGACGACCACGACGATCTGGGTGTGCGCATCGTGTTCGAGCCGGGTCCGGAGCCGAACGCCGATGCGGTGGGACTGATGCTCGCAGGTCTGCTCGGCGCGGCGGGGTTCGTCCGACGCCGTCAGCGCGAGGCCTGACGGCAGGTCTCGCGGCCAGGGGCGTCCGGGGCAAGCGGGGCCCCGGACGCCCGGCACCCGTGCGTCGCTCAGCGTGTCAACCGGTAGATCAGGAGCGCGGCGCGGCGCGTAAGCGCCGGCAACGCGCCGAGATCGACGTACTCCCCCGGCGCGTGCTCGTTGTCGCCGCTCGCGCCGAGCCCATCCAGAGCTGCCAGCCCCTCTGCTACGAATGACACGTCGCCGGCGCCGCGTTCGGCCGGATCCTGCGCCGCGATGGCACCGTCCCCGAGATCGCGGCTGACGGCGTCGAGCGCCGCGAGCAGCTCCCGGTTGGCGTCGGTCGGCGCCATGGCGGGATACTCGGCGACCACGTCGAGCGTGGCGTCGGTGCGGGGCAGGTGCTCGCCGACGATGGCGGCCATGCGTGCGCGCGCCGCTTCGAACTGCGCTGCCGAGAGATAGCGTATGTCGCCTTCGACGCGTACCTCGCGCGGGATGACATTGGTCTTGCCGAGTGCGGCGCCGCTCTTGGCGGCCGTATCGTAGGTCACATCGGTGCCGCCGACGATCACCGACGGGTTGATCGTCAGATTCGGCTCGCGCAGCTCCGCGTGCATCCGTGCAAGGATGCGAGCGGTCTCGTAGATCGCCCCATCGCCCCGATCCTCGCGAAAGATTCCGGACGAGTGCGCCTGTTCGCCGGTGACACGCAGCCGCCACGTGCCGACGCCACGCCGGCCAATGACTGCGACACCCGAAGAGGCGCCCTCGAAGGCGAGCGCCGCATCGCTGTCGCGCGCGGCCGCGCGCAGCGCCTCGCGCGTCACCGACTGCGGCGTGCCGGTGTCCTCTTCGTCGCCAGTCAGGACGACGGTGAGCCGGCGCGCGCGCAGCGCGCCGGCGGCATGCAGCGCGCGCACTGCCTCGACGATGACGAGATTACCGCCCTTCATGTCGGCCACACCGCTGCCGTAGGCGCGATCCCCCTCGCGGCGGAACGGCTCCTTCTCGAGCACCGTATCGAGATGGCCGATCAGCAGGAGCCGCTTGCCCCGGCTGCCGCGATGCACCGCGACGAGATGGCCGGCGCGTGCCGTGTCGGCCGGCAGATCGATCCAGCGAGTCTCGAAGCCGAGCGACTCGAGCTCGCGCGCATAGACAGCGCCGACGCGACGCACGCCGACGAGATTCTCGGTGGCGCTCGGGATGTCGACGGTTTCCTTGAGCAGCGCGATGGCGGGCTCGCGGCGCGCATCGACCTCCGCGACGATCCGCCGTTCGAGCGAGCTCAGTCCATCGCCGCGGGCGGGCTGCACCAGCAGAGCGAGGAGGACGACGAGGTGGCGCATGGGTCGTGTTCCGCGGCGGGAGACGGCCCGCGACCTTAACACGGTGCCGCGGGCGGACGGCGTCGGCCGGGTCCGACAGCGCAATCAGCGGCCGACCGGCTGTGCGCCGGACGGTGCGCGCTAGGCTGGGCCGGACCGTGCCGCCAGCGCGCGGCAGGTCGTCATCCGCGCAGGAGCCAGACGATGAAGAAGCAGCGGTACCGCGACCGTATCGGACGGGATGGTGAGCATGGCGCAGAGCGCCACCACCGCAGACACCTCAGGGAGGACCTGCAGCGCGCAGACGTGGAAGCCGAGGCTCGCGCGGCGGAACCCGAGGCCGCACGCGAGGGCGCCGAAATGCTCCAGATCGAGGCCGCGGCGCGCGAGCGGGGAAGGGAATGCCGCAGAAATCGTGGCGGCTGAGGCGCGCTACCGCGTCTCTGCAAAGCGCCGTTCGATGACCGACCAGTTGAGCTGCTCGATGAGATCGGAGGCGAAGCGGGCGCGATCCTTCGGCGCGTAGTCGAACAGCCAGGCGTGTTCCCAGAGATCGAGCAGCATCAGCATATCGCTTGCGGCAGGGACGGAGAGCTGGTGCTCATCGATCCAGACGTTGTGCAGGCGCGCGGTGGCGGGCGAGCGTATCAGCGCGATCCAGCCGATGCCGCGGATCGAGGCGAGCTCGCGCACGTCGGCTCGCCAGGCGGAATCGCTGCCGAAGCTGTGCGTCAGCGCGCGCGCCAGCGCGCCGTCGCGCGCCAGAGATGTCGCCGGTCCCGACAGCGCCTCGAAGAACGATTCGTGCAGCACGACGCCGTTGTATTCGAAGGCGAAGCGCCGCGCCCACGTTTCGGGCTCGGCGGCACGTGCGGCCGAGCCCGTTTCGCCCGAGCTGGTCAGCTTGTTGAGCTGCTCGACGTAGCCGGCATAGAGACCGAGGTGCACCTCGAAGGTGCGGCCCCATATCGCACGCACGCGGTCCAGATCGAATTGCCGTACCTGGTGTGGCATCGATGGCCGGCCTCAGACCCTGGGGGAGCGATTGACCAGCCCCAGCACGACCGCGACCGCCGCACCGATCAGGAACAGCACAAAGAGGATCTTGGCGATCCCCGCCGCGCCGGCGGCGATGCCTGAAAAGCCGAACACCGCGGCGACGATGGCTACGATGAAGAAAATGAGGGCATAGTGCAGCATGATTGACCTCCCGGACTGCGGTTGATCGTCGCCCTGCAACCCCCGGGGCGCCCATCGGCGACGCGCCCCACCGGGCGTAGGAACGCGCTCACAAGGTGATCGCAATGAAAAGCAATGGTCATCGCTGGATCTTCCTGCCGATCGCGCTCACGCTGACGCTGCTGGGCGGCATTCTCTACATGTCGCGGGCGAGCTTCGACCGACTCGAGACCGCAGCCGAGCGCGTCCGCATCGCGGCAGCCCGCCAGACGCAGCTGGCCGAATTCCTGCTGCTGGTAACCGAAGCGGAAACCGCCCAGCGCAGCTACCTGCTGACGCGCAAGCGCGAGTACCGGGCGCCCTACGAACGGGCGGCGGCGGAGCTCCCTGGACGCGTCGAGTGGCTGCTGGACAGCTATGACCGCCACGGACCGGCATCCAACGTGCCGCGCATCCAGTGGCTCGACGGTCTGACGGCCGGCAAGCTGCGCGAGATCAACGAGTCGCTGGCGCTGTACGAGACCGGTGGCTATCGCAGCGCGATGGCGGTCGTGAAGACTGAGTTCGGTCGCAAGCAGATGGATCAGATCCGCGAGGAGGTCTCTGCGCTGCAGATCGAGGAACGGCTTGCCGTCGAGGCGGCGCTGCAGTCCTGGCGGCGCGAGCTGTGGATCGGACGCGCCCTGATCATCGCCGCTACGGCGCTCGCGATGCTGCTGGTGATCGCCGCGGCGCTGCTGGTGATGCGCGACGTGAACCGCCGGCGCGAGCATGCGCGTCAACTCGAGGAGCACAACGCCGAGCTCGATGAGCAGGTGCGCAACCGCACCGAGGCGTTGTCGAACCTGTCGAGCGAGTTGCAACGCGTGTCCGAGCGCGAGAAGCGGGCGCTCGCCCGCGAGCTGCACGACGAACTCGGCAGCCTGCTGATCGCGGCGAAGATGGACGTCTCATGGCTGCGCAAGCGACTGCCCGCCGAAGATCCGGCGGTCGCGCTGCGCTGGGACCGCGTGCTCGCCGGACTCGACGAGGGCGTCAATCTCAAGCGTCGTGTGGTAGAGCACCTCCGTCCGACGCTGCTCGACAATCTCGGCCTGGTTCCGGCGCTGAAGTGGATCGTCGAGCAGTCTTGTGGACGTGCGGGCCTGCGCTGCGTGGAGCGTTATCCGGCTGAAGAGCTGCGTCTGACCGACGATGCGTCGATTGCGGTGTTTCGCGTGGTACAGGAAGCCCTCACCAACATCGTGCGGCATTCCGGCGCTCGATCGGTGGAGCTGGTGGTGGATCTCTCCGGCGGGGACCTCGTGCTGCGGATTCGCGACGATGGCAAAGGCATCGCGCCGGAACGGTTGTCGAACGTGGTCGGCTCGCACGGCCTCGCCAGCATGCGGCACCGGGTCACCAGTCTGGGCGGCCAGTGGAAGATCCAGGCTGCACCGGGCGGCGGCACGCTGATCATCGCGCGGCTGCCGCTTGCGAACGTGCTGCTGAAGGACGACGTCGCCGCGTAAGCGCTCAGTCGGTTCCGTCGCGCAGCTGCTCGATCAGGGCCGGGAGACGCTCGTACTCGCGCGCCTTATCGAGGAAGTGCCGTACGCCGAGAGACTGGGCGGTACGCCGGTACTCCGGCAGGTCGTAGTTGGTGAACACGACCACGACCGGCGCGCGGTCGCACCGCCGCGCTACCTCGCGCAGCACGCCGAAGCCGGTGCCGCGGCGCAGATGCAGGTCGAGAATCACCGCGTCACAGGTTCCCTTGCGGATCGCCTCGACGGCCTCGGCTTCGGAATCGACCGCCTCCGTGAGCTCGACGCCGGGCAGACCGTCGAGCGTCTCGCGCAACCGATCCTGCAGCATCCGCGAGTCCTCGACGAGCAGCACGCGCAGCGGTGGCCGTGCCGGCGCGTCTCGTCGAATCACATCAACCACGGCGGGTATCATCCAAGCACCTGTCACCGCATCCGCGTCGCGCACCCGGGCGTGCGACGCACTCCCGGGATCAACCTAACAGGATTGACGCGTTTCAGCTGTCGGTGCGGTCCTACGTGCATCACTGGATCAGGCCGTTGCGCAGCGCGTAGGTGGTCAGGTCAGCATTGGTCTGCAGGTGCATTTTTTCCAGCACCCGGGTGCGGTAGGTGCTGACCGTCTTCACCGACAGGCACAGCTCGCCGGCGATGTCGGAGACTGCGCGGCCCGCGGCAAGCTTGCACAGCACCTGGAACTCGCGCTCGGACAGCCGCGCATGGAGCGGTTTCTCGACGTCCTGGTCGAGCTCGGACACCAGCATCTCCGCAAGCGCCGGGCTGACGTAGCGCCGGCCGTCGAGGATCGCGCGCACGGCCTTGAGCAGCTCCTCGGGCGCGCCATCCTTGGAGAGGTAGCCGCGGGCGCCGGCCCGGAGCACGTTGAGGGCGTACTGGCGCTCGGGAAGCCCGCTCATCACCAGCACGCGGGTGGCGAAGCCGGCCGCGCGGATGTGACTCAGGATGTCGAGCCCGCTGCGGTCCGGCATGTTGATGTCGAGGATCAGCAGGTCCCAGCGGCCGGCACGCAGCGCCTCCAGGACCTCGCGCCCCGTCGACGCTTCCCCGATCTCGCCAATGCCGGGATCTTCCTCGAGGAATTGCCGCAAGCCGGCGCGCACCACGGCGTGGTCATCGGCGATCAGCACTCTTACCATCTGTCGGGCCCTCCGGCGGATGCCGGATCAGATCGCTGCCGGAGCATCCTCACGCTGGTATGCCGCAAGCTTGTTATAGAGCGTCTTGAGACTGCAACCCAGCACGTCGGCGGTTTTGCGCTTGTTGCCCATGAAGTGTCCCAGGGTAGCCTCGATCAGGCTGCGCTCGACTTCGGCGAGCCGTGTGCCGATCGGGATGCGCAGCTCGGGCGGACCGGCGGCTGTTCCTTGCACCGGCTCGGGGTCCGGCTCCAGCTCGAGCACGTCGTCGCTGAGGATGAACGCGCGCTCGACCGCATTGCGCAGCTCGCGGACGTTGCCCGGCCAGGCATGAGCGCGCAACGCGGCGCCGGAGGCGGCGCTGAAGGTCTTTGCGGTGCCATGCGCGCGGTTGAGCTCCTCGAGGAAGTGACGCCCGAGGAGCGCGGCATCGCTGCCGCGGGCGCGCAGCGGCGGCACGTCGATCGGGAACACTGCGAGGCGATACAGCAGATCCTCGCGCAGCAGGCCGGCGCGCACCGCCTGGCCCGGATTGCGGTTGGTGGCCGCGATCACGCGCAGATCCGATCGCAGCGGCTGGCGTCCGCCGATCCGGTAGAAGCTGCGGGTTTCGAGAAAGCGCAGCAGCCGAACCTGAAGGTCGATCGGCATCTCGGTGACTTCGTCGAGAAACAGCGTCCCACCTTCGGCGCGCTCGATCAGCCCGGAATGCGTTCCCACCGCGCCGGTGAAACTGCCCTTCTCGTAACCGAACAGCTCCGACTCGATCAGCGTCGGCGGCAGTGCCCCGCAGTTGATCGCGACGAACGGGCCGGCCCGCCGGGCGCTCCCTTCGTGGATCGAGCGTGCGACGAGCTCCTTGCCGCTGCCGCTCTCGCCGCAGATCAGCACGGTCGCTTCAGTGGGGGCGACGCGCGCGATGAGCTGCAGCACGGCGTCGATTGCGGTGGATCGTCCGAGCAGGCGGGTGGACCCGGGCTCATCCTCGGACTCACGGGTCTCGGGTACCGCGGAGTCCGGCGGATTCTGTAATTTTTCCATTGTTCCTATGTAGCGCCCGCCGCCATCGGGACCTAGCGGCGGCGGCCGATTGCGAGCTAGGACCCGGGGAAAAAGCGTGTCGGCGTCCGTCCTACGGGCCGGCCTGGCGCGACCGTCCGTCGGGCCCGGCGCGGCTGCTCGTGACTTACGCGCCCGAGTCCGCTGCGCGCCGCCGACGCCTGGCGTGATCGTCCTTGGCCGGATGGGGTGATCTCGTGCCCTCTGCACCCGGATGCGTCCTCAGGTTGGCGCGGACCATGTCGCTGTAGCTGCGCATCAGTTCCGCCGCGAAATCGGAGAACACCCGCACCCTGGCCGACTGATGTCCGGCAGACGGATAAACGAGCGAGATGGAGGGGCCCGGCATGGAGTGCTCCTGCAGAATCAGTTGCAAGGTGCCGTGCGCGACGTACTCTGCAACCAGCAGATCGGCGGCCTGGCAGATGCCGAGCCCCTCCGTGGCCGCAACGATCGGCCCTTCGACGGTGTTGAAGGTCAGCGCAAAGTGCAGCTTGAGGCGTCGCGGCGAGTAGGGTGGGGGGAAGTGCCACTCCGGCGGCGCGCCGCTCGACGATCGCAGCCCGAGCAGGCGATGCGCCCGCAGGTCGTCGGGTGTGGCGGGGATGCCGTGCGAGTCGAGATAGGACGGCGCCGCGCAGGTCACCATCGTCATCTCGGCGATGCGCCGTGCCACGAGGCCCGACTGGCGCAGCGGACCTGCGCGCACCGCCACGTCGACCCGGTCGGCGACGAGATCGACGATGCGGTCGTTGAGCCGGATGTCGAGCTCGATCGCCGGATAGCGACTCGTGAACCGGGGCAGCGCGGGCAGCAGCAGGTACCGGCCGAAGGCGACCGGAACGTCCACGCGCAACTGCCCCTGCGGCTTGGTGCGTGCGTCATGCAGGCTTTCCTCGGCGTCGCGCAGCTCGTCGAGGATGCGGCGGCTGCGCCGCAGGAAGTCGCTGCCCTCGGCCGTCAGGCTGACCTTGCGAGTGGTCCGATGGAGCAGCCGCACGCCGAGATGTTTCTCGAGCGCGGCGACGTGACCGCTGGCGGCGGCGCGCGAGATATCGAGCTCGTCGGCCGCCCGGGCGAATGAGCCGCGTTCCGCCACCCGGACGAAGACACGCATCGCGAGCAGCTGGTCCACAGCGGAGATTGTTCAGGAAAACCGAACTCCGTGCAACGATTGCGCCCGTTTATCGAAAGAGTCGGGAGAGCTATCGTGCTCGTCACCGAGTGGAGCACCCCGATGAACCCGAACAGATTCGGCGCCCTGGCCTGCGGTTTGATCCTCGCGCTGGCGACGTCCGTCCTCGTCGTGATGGGGTCGCTGGCGCGGGCCGTGTCGCAGGCGCAGATCTACTTCTGAGACGCCGGGTTCCCTCCGGCGCCGCGCCGCGCTGCAACGTAGCGCTCCAGGACCGCCTGCTCCAGCAGGTCTGGCGGCAGGAGACCTTCGCCGATCACGAAGTCGTGGTAGGAGCTCTGGTCGAAGCCGGCGCCGAGCGCCATCTCCGCGCGAGCCCGCAGCGCGAGCTGCTTCTGATAGCCGTAGAAGTATGAGGTCGCCTGTCCGGGCGCGAGGAAGCTGTAGCGGTCGACCTCCTGCTTGGCCATCGGCTCAGAGAGCCCCACTTCCTTCATCAGGAATTGCTGTGCTGCCGTCGGCTCGATCTGCCCGAGGTTGATCATCGGGTCGAGGAAGGCGCGGGCGGCGCGCATCAACCGCATCTGCAGGCTGCCCAGCTGGCCCTCGGTCGGCAGGTACTGCTGCATCACGGCCTCGGCGTACAGCGCCCAACCCTCGACGTTCGCACTGTTGAACGCGAACACGACGCGCGGAATCGACGTTCCGTTCTCGACCATCTTCGCGAACTGCAGCTCGTGCCCGGGTCGCGCTTCGTGCGCGGTCAGCGTCCAGGTGATCGCGTCGAAAGTGAAGTCGTCCATCCTGGTGCCCGGCGGCGCGTTCGGATTCTCGAGCGGCAGCACGAACTCCGCCGGCTCGCCGGTGTTGCCGATCAGCCGCGGAGGGCTCAGATGCGGCGCCGGGATCGCGGTCGATTCGGCTTCGCTTGCTACGCGGATGACGGCCTCACGCTCCGGCATGGTGACGATGTGCTCGCGGCGGACGATCGCTTCGATGTCCTTCAGCCGGGCGCGATAGGTGGGCATCAGCTCGTCGTTTGCGATCGCGTCCTGCTTGAGCCGGCGCAATACCTCGCGATAGTCCGTCACGTCGTAGCCGCGCTCCTGTGCGACCCGCCGGGCAGTCGAGTCGAGCTCGTTGCGCGTCTGCATGTAGCCGATCAGTGCGTTCTGGATCAGCTCCTGCGGTTCGGTCTTGACGCCGAAGTTGCGCAGGTTGTCGGCATAGATCTCCGGCGGCAGGCGGTTGGAGGTGCGAGCACGCGGCAGCAGCTCGGCGCGCATCCACCTGGCGTGCTCCTCCATCTGTCGTGTGAGACGCGCATGATCCTTCTGCCAGCCCTTGAGACCGCTGCGCTCGAAGGCTTGCTTGATTCCCGTCAGGTAGCGGCCCTGGTTGTCCAGCGCCTGCTGGATCTCGACCGTCCACGGGCCGGTCAGACCGCCAACCGCGAACCGCTCCTCGATCCGTGCCCGCGCCAGCTCGGTGATGGGTGTGTAGCCGGGCTCGGAGCCGGTGTAGCGGCGCAGCCGCGTGAGCGCGGCCGGGTAGCGCTCACTGCCGACCCGCGGGTCGAGCAGGGTATCGAAGCTGCGGAACAACACCTGCCCCAGGTCGAAGTAGGGCAGCATGAGGCGCCGGTTGAGCTGCGATGTGCGGCTCTGATCGTGGGCCGCGGTCACCAGGATCTGCAGGTCCTGACGCACGCGCGGATCGGTCGCAACGGCGAGCCTGGACTCGAGCTCGGCGGACACGCTCGCGAGGTCTGCCTCGAACCGCGTATCGTACCCAGGCTTGAGATCGAGGACCTCCGTGTCATGACCTTCGACGCCGAAGGCCGCTGCCGTTTCCGGCGCATAACGCGCCATCACCTCGAGTAGCGGCGCCGCATTTGCATTGCTCTGCGCCACCCAGTCCGTGTCTGCCGCCTGGACGCCGCTCGCCATCAGCACGAGCGCGACGAGCCACCCACGGTTCACCGTGATCGCCATCGAGCCTCTCCCACCGATCCGCATTGGATCGCGTATGGTACCCCGCGGCAGACGGCGCACGGCGCCGCCGGTCGGACGATCCGTGCCCTGCCTGCGGCAGAACGCGCCCGCGGCAGAGATGCGGACCGGAGGCCGTGGTCCCGCAATGCAAAAGTCTGCCGGTCGGAGTGGACGGAGCGCAGGGCGCGAAGTACCTTGCCGGCACCGGGTCGCACATGAAACAGCTCTCCGGTCTCGACAACGTCTTCCTGCGCCTCGAGCGCGGCAACCAGCACATGCACGTCGCTGGACTCGCCATCTACGACCCGTCGTCCGCGCCCGACGGCGAGGTGCGTTTCAAGGACGTGCTGCGCTTCTTCCAGGCGCGGCTGGACGCCTCGCCGATATTCCGCCGTCGTCTCGTCGAGGTGCCCGCCGCGGCGGACCGGCCATACTGGGTCGAGGACGCGGACATCGACGTGGAGTTCCACGTGCGGCACATCGCGCTGCCGCAGCCCGGCGACTGGCGCCAGCTCTGCATTCAGGTCGCCCGAATCCATTCGCGCCCGCTCGATCGCAGCAAGCCTCTATGGGAGGCGTATGTCATCGAGGGCCTCGACAACATCGCCGGTCTGCCGCGCGGCAGCTTCGCGCTGTACATAAAATTCCATCACTGCGCGCTCGACGGCGAAGCAGGCACCGAGATCATCAAGGCGATCCACTCGCTCTCGCCCGACCCGTTCGCGGCGACGCCGTTGCCGGCTGGGCGGATCCACGACCGCAATCCGACGGCCGTCGAGCTCTGCGCGCGAGCCGTCGCGAATCATCTGGGCCGCGTACCGCGACTGACGCGGCTCGCGGCCGCCTCCGCTGGCCGGATCGCGAGCCTTGGCGCCGAAGCCGGGCTGCCTGGGAAACCGGCAAGAGGCGCGGGCGGCGCGCCGGAGCTGGGCAAGCTGCTGCGGCGCGCTCCGCTGACGCGCTTCAGCGGTCGCGTGTCCGCGCACCGCGTGGTGGAGGCGGTCGGTCTGCCCCTGCCGGCGATGCGCACGATCCGCACGCTGGTCGAGGGCGCCACGCTCAACGACGTATTTCTGGCCACGGTTGGCGGTGCGCTCAACCTGTACCTGGGCGCCAGGCACGAGCTGCCGGCGGACAGCATGACGGCGATGGTGCCGATGACGCTGCGCGGCGCGAACAAGAGCGAGGACGCGGGCAATCAGATCGGCCTCGCGGTGGTCCGGCTGCACACCGAGATCGGCGATCCGCTCGCGCGACTGCGCGCGATCCGGGCGGACGCGGGCAAGGCCAAGGCGCTGTCCGCGAATCTCGGCAAGGACCTTGCCAAGCAGGTGTTCGACGTGCTGCCGACCTTCGTGGCCACTGCGCTGACGCGCAATCTCATGGTGCCGCAGATGAATGTCGTGGTGTCGAACGTGCGCGGGCCCGACGTTCCGCTCTACATGGCGGGCGCGCGCCTGATGAGCTTCGCGCCCATAAGCATTGCGATCGACGGGCTGGGGCTCAACGTCACCGGGTTCAGCTACGACGGCGTGATGTGGGTGTGCGCGGTGGCCTGTCGAGAGATGCTGCCCGATCCGGCGGTCTTCGCCGACTGTCTGCGTCGCGGATTCGCAGCACTGGCCGAGACCGTTGCGCAGCCGCCGCGCGCCGCCTCTCGTGCGCCGCGCGCCCGCAAGGGTGCGCCGGTGCGGCGCGCGAGCCGCGCTGCGCGTCCGGTGAACGCATGACGCCGCTGCCGCCGCCCTCCGGCGTGGCTGCGTGGAACTACTGAGTTGTCAGCCGGTGCCGAGGCTGGCAACCTTGCGTCACTGCAGCAACAAGCGTTTCGGGCTGCGGGTCTTTGCGCAGCCACGCGCATCCACCACGGTTCCGCCGCGGCGGCGGTGGGACCGACCGGTTCAGACAAGCGGGGGAACTCTGATGACGAGTCAATTCAATCCGGGTCCGCGCAACACCGTGCGGCACGCCGTCGTCGGCGCGGTGCTCGCCTCCTTCGCGGGCGCCGCCGGGGCGCTCGAGTTCGAAACCGAGAACGGTACTCGCATCAACTGGAACACGACGATCTCCGTGGGCTCCAGCTGGCGATCCGAGGAGCCGAGCACTGAGCTCTTTACCAAAGCCGACGGCTCGCTGATCGGCATCGGGAACACTCCGATGGCGCCCGGCACGCGTCCCGGGCCGGGTGAAGGCCTCGCCGGAAACCAGGCCGACAGTGGCACGCTCAACTACGACAAGGGCGACCGGTTCTCGACGCCGCTCAAGCTGGTCACCGACGTCGAGGTGCGCAAGGGCGACTTCGGCGCGCTGATCCGGGGCAAGGCCTGGTACGACGATGCGCTCGAGAACGGCGATGTGCGCCTCGGCAACCAGGTGAACAACTACAACGGCGTGCGCCCGGGTCTCGGGCCGCAGCCGGGTCTGGCGACGTTCGTGCCACCGCTTGACGGCAACTGGCCGAAGGCGTCGCTAGGCGACGAGGGCTTCGAAAAAGAGCAGAAGTTCTCCAACGCGATGCTGCTCGATGCCTATGTATACGGCACCTTCGGCATCGGAGACACCGATCTGCAGCTGCGGCTCGGACGTCAGGTGGTCAACTGGGGCGAAAGCGTCTTCATCCAGGGCGTGAATCAGATCAATCCGATCGACGTGCCGGCCGCGCGCCGGCCGGGCTCGGAGTTGAAGGAAGTGCTGCTCCCGGTCGCGATGGCCTATGCGAACTGGGGGTTCAGCTTCGGCTCCGTGGAACTTTTCTACGAGTTCGAGTGGGACAACACCTCGATCGACTCCTGCGGCACCTACTGGGCGGTCACCGAGAACAACATCTCGGCCAATCCCGGCCGCTGCAACAGCGCCACGGTCATCACCAACGTGCTCGGCAGCCAGCCGCGCGACCCGCTCACCGGGCAGCTGCTGCCGGTGCTGATCCCGCAGCTCGGCTCCAACGTGTTCGCGCAGGCCAATGGTCTGTTCGTGCCGCTGGTCGAGGGCGTGGAAGCGCGCGACAGCGGGCAGTTCGGCGTCGCATTCCGCTTCCCGATCCGCGACAGCGAGATCGGTCTGTACGGGATGAACATCCACTCGCGCACGCCGATCATCTCCGGGGTGTCTGGCACGCTGCCGACCACGCCCGTGGTGCTGCCGCCGGGCGTTCTGAGCCCGTTGCAGACAGAGCCGTACCTGGTCGCTGCGATCGATCCGACCACCGGCCTGCCGTTCTGGCGCATTCCGGGCACCGGGGCCAACCCGCTCGATCCGACGGACGACACGACGCTGCGCAATCCCGCGCCGATCCATTCGGGGATAGGCGCTCTGCTCGGCCAGAATATCGTTCCCGGCCGGGCGTACTGGGAATATCCGGAGGACATACAGATCTACGGCATCAGCCTGGCGACCAACCTGCTCGGCTGGTCGGTGTCCCTGGAAGTGAGCCGCCAGATCGACGTGCCGGTGCAGGTCAACGGCAACGACCTGCTGCAGAGTCTGGTCGTCTTCCTCGGCCCGAACCAGGCCGAAGGCGTGGCGGCCGCGCTGCAGGGCGACGGCGGCTATGCGCAGGGTTACGACCGGTTCAACAAGACCCAGTTCCAGGTCAACACCGTCAAGACCTTCAGCAACATTCTAGGCGCAGAGAACCTGCAGCTCGTGGCCGAGGTCGGTTACCAGGAAAACAACGTTCCGGACTACCTCGACGGCGCGGTGCGTTACGGTCGCGGCTTCATGTTCGGCGTCGGGTCAAACCCGGCTCTAGCCGGGCAGCTGCCGCCGTCGGGTGGCGACACCTGCTCGCCGACGCTGGTCGGCGCGCCCGGCCTACCGAGCCCGGTGTTCAACCCGCAACCGAACGGCTGCCGCAACGACGGCTACGTGACGGACGATGCCTGGGGCTATCGCATCCGACTCACCGCCGACTACAACAACGTGTTCAACTCGGGCGTGACCGTCAGCCCAAGCATTTTCTGGTCGCACGATGTCGACGGCGTATCGATGGATTCGGCGTTCATCGAGGATCGGCAGGTGCTCGGGCTCGGCCTGCGCTTCAACCTGAACAAGCGCTACAACCTCGATCTGAACTACGTCGACTACGCCGATGCGGACTTCGATCCGCTGTTCGACCGCGACTATTACTCGGTCAGCGCCGGCGTGACCTTCTGATCCGCGGCAGGAGTAACGACACCATGAGAACCATCGTTTCGATGATCGCCACGTTCGTGGCGCTCGCGGCGGTTGCACTGCCTGCGCAGGCGCGGCTCACCGACGCGGAGGCCGCGCGCCTCGGCGCGGACCTGACGCCCATCGGGGCGGAAAAGGCCGGCAACGCCGACGGCAGCATTCCGGCCTGGACGGGCGGGCTGACCGCGCCGCCGTCGGGCTGGACGGCCGCGCAGGGCTACGTCGATCCGTTCGCATCGGACAAGGTACAGTTCACCATCAGCGGGGCGAACGCCGATCAGTACAAGGACAAGCTGACGCCCGGCACGCTCGCGATGCTGAAGAAGTACGAGAGCTTCAAGATGCCGGTGTACGAGACGCGCCGCACTGCCGCGTATCCGGCAGCGGTGTACGACGCCGCCAAGTCGCAGTCGACGCAGGTGGAGCTGCAGGGCTTCGGCGTCGCCAATCTCGGACCGACGACCGTGCCGTTCCCGATCCCGAAGAACGGGCTCGAGGCGATCTGGAATCACACGATGCGCTACCTCGGGGGCGGACTCGATCGCAACTACAGCTCCTTCCCGGTGCGCGCCAACGGCGACTTCTACAAGATCGGTGTGCACGAATACCGCATCTTCAATGCCAACCTCGATCAGCCGCAGGACAATCTGCTGCTCGGGTTCCTGTCGTTCTTCACCGCCCCGGCGACGCTCGAAGGCACGGTGTTCCTGGTGCACGAACCGGTCGACCAGGTCAAACAGCAGCGCGCGGCGTGGATCTACAACGCCGGGCAGCGCCGCGTGCGCCGCGCGCCGGACCTGAACTACGACAACATCAACGACGGCACGGAGGGCATGCGCACCACCGACCAGTTCGACGCCTACAATGGGGCGCCGGACCGCTACGACTGGAAGCTGGTCGGCAAGCAGGAGGTGTACATCCCGTACAACTCCTACAAGCTCTCCGACAAGAAGCTCAAGTACAAAGACAACATCATCCGCAAGAACACGCTCAACCCGGACGTGATGCGCTACGAGCTGCATCGCGTGTGGGTGGTCGATGCGAACCTCAAGGCCGGCAGCAAGCACATTTACGGCCGGCGCGTGTTCTATCTCGACGAGGACAGCTGGACGGTCGTGTACGAGGACGCCTACGACACGCGCAAGCAGCTGTGGCGCGTGAGCATTCACCCGATGATCCAGTTCTACGACGCCAAGGTGCCGTGGTACCGCGCAAACGTGTGGCACGACCTGTCGAACGGCAGCTACCTGCTGTCGTTGCTCGAGAACGAGATCAAGACGCCGTGGAAGTTTGGCGAGAAGGGCAAGTGGGCGGACTTCCAGCCTGACGCGCTGCGTCGCGCCGGCACCAAGTAGCCAGCTTGGCGCGGCCGTGGACCCTGCCGGGTCCGCGAGGCCGCACAGCGGCAGCAGGGAATGCGGCGCGCGGGGAGGCGTCGATGATGAGCAGGAGCAGAGCCGCCGGATCGCTCGCCTGTCTTACGGTCGTGTCCCTCGCCGCCGGCGCGGCGGAGCCCGAGCGGCCGGCACCGGTGGTCGCCGTCAAGCCCGACCGCATCATTCTGCTCGACATCGACAAGGTCGGGGGGCGACTGGTGGCGGTCGGTGAACGCGGCTTCGTGCTCTACTCCGACGATCAGGGCCGCAGCTGGACGGCGCTGCCGACGGCGGTCACCCGCACTCTCACCGGTGTGGCATTCAGGGACGCGAAGATGGGGATCGCGGTCGGGCATGGCGGCTCGATCGTGCGCACCGAGGACGGCGGCGCCACCTGGAGTCAGGTGGAGGTGGCGGAGACCGGGACCGATTCGCTGCTCGACGTGCAGCACCTGGGCGGCGACCACTTCATCGCGTACGGCGCGTTTGGCCTGTATCTCGATTCGACCGACGCCGGGCGGAGTTGGCAGCGACGGACGATCCTCGAGCCAGAGCCCGACCCGGACGCCGCCGCGTCCGGGTCCGACGCGGAGGAGGAGTACGCGGGCGAGCCCTTCGACCGTCACATCTCGCGCGTGATCCGCATCGATTCGAGCCTGCTGCTGGTGGGCGAATCCGGAACGCTGGCGCGCTCCGAGGACGAGGGCGCGACCTGGGTCCGCCTCGAGTCGCCCTACGAGGGCTCCTGGTTCAATGCACTGCGGCTCGACGACGGCACCGTCCTGGTATTCGGCATGCGCGGCAACGTGTATCGCACCGCGGACTTCGGCGCGAGCTGGGAGAAGGTTCCGCTGGCGACCACCGCCTCCCTGATGGGCGGCGTGCAGCTCGCCGACGGTCACGTGGTGCTGGTCGGCAACACGGGTCTGCTCGCGCTCTCGCGCGACCGGGCCCGCACGCTCGAGTTGCACTGGTCGCCCGCTGCCAAGGGCTTTGCCCAGGTCGTCGAGGCCGACGGGCGCCTGCTGGCGGTCGGCGAAGCCGGCGTGACCGCGATCGATCCGGCCTGGCTGGCGGGCCGCTGAGCCCGTGGCGCGCGACGTGAGGCGAGGGACATGACGGACACACGGCAGGCCGGGGCGGCGACAGAGCAAGCCGGGCTCGAGCGCAGCAGCTTCGTGGAAGGCTGGGTCGGCAGGATCTCCTACTGGATATTTCACTGGCGACGCGTGCTGCTGATCCTGTTCATCCTGGTGACCATTCTGCTCGGCGCGATGGCGAGCCAGCTGCGCGTGCAGGCGGGCTTCACCAAGATGATCCCGCTCAACCACGAATACATGAAGACTTTCCTCGAGTACCAGTCGGACTTCGGCGGCGCCAACCGCGTGCTGGTCGCGGTCAAGAACCACGGCGGGACGATCTTCGAGAAAGAATTCATGGACACGCTCCGCCAGGTGACGGAGGAGGTGTTCTTTATCAACGGCGTCGAACGCAGCTCGGTGGCTTCGCTCTTCACGCCGAACGTCCGCTACAACGAGGTCGTCGAGGACGGCTTCCGGGGCGGCAACATCGTCGGCGCGGACTTCGACGGCAGCGAGGCACAGCTTGCCAAGGTCCGCGAGAACCTCCTCAAGTCGGACTGGATCGGCCGCATCGTCGCCAACGACATGACTGCCGCGATGGTGGTGGCGACGCTTCAGGAGAACGATCCACAGACCGGCGAGCGGCTCAACCTGCAGGACGTGGCCAGGCAGCTGGAGGCGATCCGCGGCAAGTACGAGACCGACGCGACGGGCGTGCACATCATCGGCTTCGCCAAGGCGATGGGCGACATCGCCAGGGGTGCCGCGGGAGTGCTGCTGTTCTTCGGCATCGCCTTCGTGATCACCTCGGTCCTGCTCTACTGGTATTCGGGCTCGCTGGTGCTCACGGCGCTGGCGCTCGTCTGTGCCGTCGTGCCGGTGGTGTGGCTCCTCGGGCTGCTGCCGGTGTTCGGCCTCGGCCTCGATCCGATGTCGATCCTGGTTCCGTTCCTGATCTTCTCGATCGCGGTATCGCACGCGGTGCAGATGACGAACGCCTGGAAGCTCGAGACGCTGCACGGCGCGGACGGCATCGCCGCCTCGCGCGCCTCGTTCCAGAAGCTGTTCATTCCCGGCGCGACGGCGCTACTCGCCAACGCGCTCGGCTTCATGGTGATCGCCTTCGTCGACATCGAGATCGTGCGCGAGCTGGCGTTCACGGCGACGATCGGCGTGACGGTGATGATCATCACCAACAAGATGCTGCTGCCGATCCTCATGTCGTATTACCGGTTCTCGCCGGAGCAGGCATCGAAGCTCGCCGGCAAGGAGACCGCGGGCGACTTCCTCTGGGAGCGTATCAGTCCGCTCGCGACGCCACGGGTTGCCTGGGCGGCGGTGCTGGCAGGCGCGCTGCTGCTCGCATTCGGCGTCTGGAAGGCCCGCGAGCTGCACATCGGCGATCTCGGCAAGGGCGTGCCGGAGCTGCGCGCCGATTCGCGCTACAACCGCGACGTGGACATGATCACGAGCCACTTCGCGATCGGCGTCGATCTGCTGCAGGTCATCGCCGAGGCCAAGGCGGAGAGCGAGGACGACTCGCCCTGCGTCGATCGTGACGTCATGGACCGGATGGAGGATTTCGATTTCCAGATGCGCCAGGTCGACGGCGTGGCGACCGTGCGCAGCCTGTCGGGGTTCGTGAAATCGGTCGTGCAGTCCTACGCCGAGACCTTCGCCAAGTGGCGCATGCTCCCGGAAGAGCGCGCGCAGATCGCCCAGGGCGTCGGTTACGCCACACGGCTCGGCAACGAGCTGATGAACTCGCGCTGCACGGCGATGCCGGTCAGTGTCTTCACGACCGACCACCAGGCCACGACCATCGAGCACATCGTCGAGAAGATCAAGGCGTTCAAGGCCGCGGGCGGCGACACCGATCAGATCCGGTTCCGGCTCGCGAGCGGCAACGTCGGCGTGATGGCCGCCACCAACGAGGTCGTCGAGGCGGCCGAAAAGTGGGTGAATCTCGCGCTCTTCGCCTCCGTCACGCTGCTCTGCCTGGTGACCTTCCGCTCCTGGCGCGTCACGCTGTGCATCATCCTGCCGCTCGCCATCGTCACGGTGCTCTGCAACGCCGTGATGGCGATGCTCGACATCGGCGTCAAGGTGAACACGCTGCCGGTCGTCGCGCTCGGCGTCGGGGTGGGCGTCGACTACGGCATCTATCTCTTCGAGCGGATGAAGCACGAGTCGCAGGACATGGGACTGCGGCTCAAGGACGCCTTCGAGCAGGCGCTCAAGCAGCGCGGCACTGCTTCGGTGTTCACTGCGGTCACGATGACCATATCGGTGGCCACCTGGACGTTCTCGGCGCTCAAGTTCCAGGGCGACATGGGCATCCTGCTCGCGTTCATGTTCCTGGTGAACATGTTCGGCGCCATCCTGCTGCTGCCGGCGCTTGCGGCGTATCTGGTCGGCGACCGGCTCAGGGCCGCCCGGCCGCACGGAGTCCGGTGGGGCGACGTCGCCCCCGAGGACATCCGGCGGGTATCGGGCGCCTGAGCGGCGCGGCTCAGCGGCCGTAGCCGCCGATTGCGGCCTCGAGCAGGGCGATGAAGGTGCGCTCGCCGCCGCTCACCAGCTCACCGCCGATGCCGAGCACGTCGCCTTCGCGCGCGGTGCGCGCGACCCGAGTCGCGAGCGTGATCACGAAATCGCTGTAATACCGCACGTCGTCATGGTGACCGTGCACCTGGAGAGTCAGCACCGACTCCTGGAACATGGCGAGCGCCTTGGCCTGCAGGCTGGCGGCGTGCCGCTCCGAGTCTTCGAGCGCGTGATACCAGCTGCGCACCTGTTCCTGCGCCGCCATGATGTCGGCGCTGGCGCCGATCCCCTGCACCAGCGGATGGCGGCTGTTGAGAGCGTCGACGATGCCGGCCATCGCGGCCGCGCGCTCCAGCATCTCGTCGAAGAGGCTGCCGCCCACCGCCGAGATGGCGAGCGCAACGTGATGAGGCGTGTTGCGCAACATCGCCCATTGTTCGTCCGTGAGCTGATCGCGGGTCAGCATGGTCCCCGTCCCCCTGCGACGGCGCCGCCGGTGAAGCCCCGGCTCCCGATCTGGCCGGCGGCGATCATACACCCGCTGCATGGGAGGGCGGGCCCGTCGGCGGATTTTACATATGCTGATGACGTCGCCACATCGGCCTGGCTGGAGTCGTGGTGCTCTCTGGCCTCACCTTCCCTCGCCGCTCGCAGAAGACGCGGCGTGCTCGTGCGGTGAAGCGTTGCCGGTCCGCGACGATCCCGCACGGCGGGCGCTCAGCCGCGGTCCCACATCAGGTCGGAGCCCCCGGCGATCGCCCGCTCGATCATGGCGAGGAGGGGCACCGCCCGCGTGGCAAGATTGATCGGCCGATCGATGGGGCGTCGGTCGTCCGCATCCGCGGGCTCGGGCTTCGCGGGTGCCGGGGATGGCAGATGACCCGACTGCTCCAGCGCCGCGCGCAGGCGCACGAGGGCGGCCGGGAGATCGGCCGCGAGGACGGCGCCCGGCAGCCGCGCCGAATGGCCGAGCATCGAGAGCAGCGTCAATGCCGGCTCGCCGAACATCGTGAGACGGTCGAAGCGCGTGGAGAAGTTGACGATCATCGTATCCTCGCGGCGGCTGCGGGGTCCGCATGGTCTAACGCATCGCAGCGGCGCCGTCCATCGCGGCGACCGATGCCCGCTGCTGCTTCCGCGCGTCGCCCGCCATCGGTACAGTGCCGGGATCGAAAGGGCGAGGCGCGGCGATGGCAGAGATCGAGTACCAGAACCTGATCTGCGAACGGCAAGGGCCGGTGCTGACCGTGCGGCTCAACCGACCGGAGAAGATGAACAGCCTGTCGCGCGCGCTGCTCGCAGAGCTGCGTCAGTGCGCGGAGCGGTTGCCTGCGGACGTGCGGGCCGTGCTGCTCACCGGCAGCGGGCGCGGATTCTGCGCTGGTGCGGACCTGACCGACCCCGACGGCTGGCCGGCGCCCGGCGAATCGCTCGGCGCATGGGTGGCCGAGCGGATGCGCGGCTACTTTCACCCGGTCGCTGAGCTGTTGAGTGGGCTACCAGTGCCGCTGGTGGTGGCCGTGAACGGCGTTGCCGCGGGCGCCGGCGTGTCGCTCGCGCTGCTGGGCGACGTGACGATCGCGGCACGCTCGGCGAGCTTCGCGGTGCTCTTCACACCGAAGCTGGGGCTCGCGCCCGACATGGGCGCGACGCACCTGCTGCCCGGCCGCATCGGTGTGGCGCGGGCCCGCTACCTGGCCCTCACCGGGCGATCACTTGCTGCGGAGGAGGCGGAGCGGATCGGTCTGATCGCGGAATGCGTCGACGATGCCGTGCTCGAGCTCCGCGCGCGCGAGCTTGCGGCGCAGCTTGCGGCCGGGCCGACACGCGCTCAGCTCGCGGCTCGCGGGTTGATCGCCGACGGTGCGTCGCGGCCGCTCGCGGTCCAACTCGAACGCGAGGCACTCGCGCAGCAGGGGCTGGCCGACACGCGGGACTTTCTCGAAGGGGTGACGGCCTTCCGCGAGAAGCGGACGCCGCGGTTTCAGGGCTCCTGAGCGCTGCGGGCCGCCCCGCAGCCCGCTTCGGCCTCGATGGCGAGGCCTTCGACGCAATCGACGAACGTTGCCACGTCGATCGGCTTCTCGATGAAGGCGCGACAACCGACATCGAGGGCACGCTGCTGATCCGCGGCGAGCGCGTGTGCGCTCACGGCAATCACCGGCGCATGGCGCCCGCCCCAGGCGCCGGACGCCAGCTGCGGGACGAACGCGCAACCATCCCCGTCCGGCAGCTTGAGGTCGATCAGGATCACGTCGAACGGTTGCAGCCTCGACATCGCCACCGCCTCGGCGCCGGTGCGCGCGACGCTGACGCGATGGCCGCGGCGAGTGAGCAGCACTTCGACGAGGTAGGCGTTTGCGGTGTTGTCCTCGATCAGCAGGCAACGCATGAGCGCGGCTCATTCGGCCAGCGGCAGCGTGAACCAGAAGCGGCTGCCGCGCCCCCCGCTGCTCTCCACGCCGATCTGTCCTCCCATGGCTTCCGTCAACCGTCGGGCGATCGCAAGCCCGAGCCCGGTCCCCTCGCGTGTGCGCTGACCCGGGATCTCGATGCGCTTGAACGGCTCGAACAGCGTCGCCAGGTGCTCCTGGGCTATGCCGATGCCCGAGTCCTCGACGCTCACCATGGCGGAATCGCGCTGTCGCTCGAAGCACACCCGCACGCGTCCGGCATCCGTGAACTTGAGCGCGTTCGAGATCAGGTTGCCGAGGACCTGTCGGACGCGCTGCAGGTCCGCTGCCACCACGATTCCGGTGGCGGGCGTCTGCACGTCGAGCTCGATCGCCCGCTCGCGCGCCAGTCCGTCGAACACCGCCAGCTCGTTGGTGAGGTCGTCCGGCAGGTGCACGGGCACGGTTCGCAGCGTAATCGCGCCGGCTTCGATCTTCGAGATGTCGAGAAAGTCGCTGATCAGCGCGAGCAGCTGCTTGCCCGCCGCGAGCACGATCTCGAGCTGCTTGCGCTGCTCGGTCGTGACCGGCCCCGCCATGCCGGAGAGGATCAGGTCGGTGAACCCGATGATCGAGTTGAGCGGTGTGCGCAGCTCGTGCGACACGGTCCCCAGGAACACGCTCTTCACCCGATCGGCGGTCTCCGCCCGCTCCTTGGCTCGGACCAGCTCGCGAGTTCTCTCCAGGATGCGGTCTTCGAGCTCCATGTTGAGGCTGCGCAGCCGCGCCTCGCTCTCGCGCAGCGCACGCGTGGCGCGCACCCGGTCCGTGACGTCGATCAGCACGCCGAGTACCCCATCGATGTCGCCAGCGCAGTCGCGCAGCGGCGCAAAGGACACGTTGACGTGGGCCACCGAGCCGTCGAGACGCCGGCGCGTCACCTCGACGCCGCGCACGGTCTCGCCCGCGAGCGCGCGCTGGCGCAGCCGCTCCGCGGTTTGCACCGAGGGGTGCAGCATCGGCGGCGCCTGGCCGATCGCGTCGTGAGCCGGTACGCCGGAGAGTTCCTCGGCGGCATGGTTCCACACCGAGCAGACCCGTCCCTGCCTGTCGAGGTCGAAGATGGCGGCAGGCGAGGCGGCGATCAGTGAGCGCCAGCGGGCGTTCAGGGTGCGGATCTGGTCGGCCGCACGGCGCGATTCGCTGATGTCGGTGGAGATCCCACCGACCGAGTAGATGCGGCCGGCGGCGTCACGCACCGGGAACAGGTCGACCAGCACCGTGCGCTCGACGCCGCCGATCGATACGGTCTCTTCCAGCGAGATCGCCTGTGCGGTCTGGAACACCTGAGCATCGCGCGCGGCGATCGTGGCTACGTCGGCCGGCGAAAACAGCTCCTCGCGGTTACGGCCGATCATCCGCTCGAGCGGAGTGTGCAACCACTCGGCGCAGCGCTGGTTCGCCAGCAGGCAGCGTCCCTCGCGATCCGTGAGCCAGATGGCCGACGTGCTGGCATCGACGATCGCGCGCAGCCGCAGGTAGGCTTCGTGCTGGGCGCGCAAGGCCTGCTCGCGCTCGCGTCGCAGGGCAATCGATGCCAGGCCGAAGGACAGGCTGCGCGCGAGTTCGTCCAGCGTGGTGCGCACGTCGGGCTCGAAGAACCCCGGATCGCGGGCGAACAGGCACAGCGACCCCACCACTGCGTCGCCGCGGCGCAACGGCTCGCTCGCGACCGAGCGCAGACCGCGCAGCAGTGCGTTGCGCGCGCAGGGTCCGGGCGCTGTGACGTCGGCCAGATCGCTCCACTCGACCAGATTCCCGTTCGAGATCGCGATCGAGCACGGGTCATCGAGCGCGGGACTCGGCAGCTCGCACGGCGGGAATCCGTCCACGGCCGGGTAATCGACCAAGGTCGCCGCCTCGTCCGCAGCGACCGAGCAGTTGGCGCGCGCGTAACCGAAGTAGCCGCTGTCGACCGCGATGCGGCAGGTCTCCGCGAGCAGGCCGCGCTCGTCCTCGGCATGCGCCACTGCCGAGTTGACCCGCGACAGCATCGCGTTCAGGTCGCGCGCCCGCGTGAGGCGCATTTCGGCGACGCGCCGCTCGGTGATGTCATTGACCGTCGCGAGGGTGTAGCGGGCGCTGCCGTCCGGCGCCTGCACGCAGCGCACCTCGAGTTCGGCGTGCAGCAGGCTGCCGTCCGCGCGCACGTAGCGCTTGCGCAGCCGGTAGCCCTCGATCTCGCCTGCCAGGAGCGCATCGAGCTGCTGGACGTTCGCGTCGAGGTCGTCCGGGTGCGTGATCTCGGGCCAGGTCTTGGTTTCGAGCTCCTCGCGCGTGTAGCCCATCATGCGGCTGAACTCGCCGTTGACGCGCAGAAGGCGCCGCGAGGTCGCCGAGGAGATCGCCATGCCGACGAAAGGCAACTCGAAATACCGCCGTGGCAGCTCCCGGTCCAGCCATTCGTCGGCGACGTTGCCCGCGCCCCGATCGGCGTCCGTGCCGCCGCTGCCCGGGCCGGGGCCCGGCGTCCGGTGCCGGACCGGGGCATGGGGCGCCGGCGGTTGCTGGCGGTGGTCCGGCCGATGCGACCGAACGAAGCCTGGCGCACGACGCAGCAGTCCAACGAGCCAGCCGAGGCGTGGCAGACTATGCGGATGGGCGATTCGGGTGTTCATTAACTAGCCTGTTCCGGTGGCAAGGACATTCCAGTGACCGCTCCGCGACGCCAGGTCGCCCTCGTCGTCGATGACGATGCGCGCAGCCGTGAATTGCTGCAACAGCTGCTCACGCTCGATGGCTACGAGGTCCGCGCCGTCGGTGGGGGTCAGGCCGCACTGGCGCTGCTCGAGGACGAAATTCCCGACGTGGCCGTCATCGACCTTCGCATGCCGGGGATGGACGGGCTGGAATTGTGCCGGAAAATCCGCCGCCTCGCACCCCGGGGGAATGGCCTCGCCGTGCTGATGCTGACCGGAATGGACGACGACGAGGCCCGCCAGGCCGCCATCGACGCCGGCGCCGACGAGGTGCTCGCGAAGCCGGTGATGCGCGCCGTGCTGAAGGAGCGCCTGGTGCGGGTCAGGGCCGCCGCTGCCTGTAGAGGCGGCGAGCTCGCATGAGCGGCGAGCAGGTGGAGCCGCGAGTGCTGCTCGTCGATGACGAGGTGCGGGCGCTTGCGCTCGCCGAACGCGCGCTGGTCGGCGGCGACATCGCATGCCGGCTGGCGCATTCCGCCGATGAGGCGTTGGGGCGTCTGCGCGACTCCACGCAGGTGGACGTCGTGGTGAGCGACATCCGCATGCCGGTGACCGACGGCATCGAATTCCTGGCGCGCGTGCGCGACGAATTCGCCGCCCGGCGCTGGCTGCAGATCATCCTCATGACCGGCCATGCCACTGTGGACACGGCGATCGCGGCGATCCGTCTCGAGGCCAGCGACTATCTGATCAAGCCGGTCGAGCCTGCGGCGCTGCGCGAGGCCGTCGGTCACGCGCTCAAGCGCGCAGAGAGTCTGCGGCAGGTCGAGCAGGCGCGGCCTGACTCGAGTGACGCGGAGGCGTTGCGAGAGTTCGCGGACGTCGCCACCGAGCTCGCCGGAAGCCTGCGTCAGATGAGCCGTCCGGTGGCGGGCGGCGCGCTTGCTCACGCCAAGGCCAACCTCGCCACCCTCGAGCTGCTGCGCCGTCTGCAGGGTGCCCGCCAGACCATTTTCGGCGATGCCGTGATGCCCGAGCCGGCGTGGGAGATGCTGGCGGAGCTGATGCGCGCGCGATTGTCCGGGGAACGCCTGTCGGTGACCAGCCTCGCGCTGTCTTCGCAGAGTCCAGCGACCACGGCGCTGCGCCGTATCGAAGACCTGGTGCAGTGCGGGCTCGCAACGCGCACCCCCGACTCCGCCGATCGCCGCCGGTCCTATATCGAGCTCACGCCCGAAGGCGCGAAGCGCATGCAGGTCTTCCTGGAAGGCTTCGCCCGCACGGTGCTGGGCTGATCGATGCGCGCCGACGCTGCTCTTGCCCTGCGCGACCGACTGCACGATGCGAACGACGAGCTGTCCATCGCGACCATGAATCTCGAACTGCTGGTGGAGGCCGGCGGCCTCGACGAGGTCGCCCTGCAGTCGGTACGCCAGACGCTCGAAGCCTGCCGCGCCGCGACCGCCGCGCTGCGCGAAGCGTGGCTGGTGCTGGGTCGGTCAGGCCAGCTCTGAGAGATACTGCGGCAGCATGCGGCGCCAGGTCGGCCAGTCGTGATCAAAGGCCGACCCCCAGTCATCGACGCGGTTCGGCACGCCCTTGCCGCCCAGGACGCGTGCCATCGTCCACGACTCGCCGATGTTCTCCCAGCGACCCGAACCCGAGGCCAGGATCACCATGCGCCGGCGCAGCGCGTCGAGCTGACCGCCATCGCCCAGACCGGGAAGGTAGTGCAGCGGTGAGGAGTAGTAGAAGTCGTCGTTCCAGTGGCCGTCGACGTACCGCGAGAGATCGTAGGTACCGCTCATCCCGATGGCCGCCCGGAAGGCATCGGGGTGCCGGCAGAGCGTCGCCACTGCGTTGAAGGCACCGATCGAGGCGCCCGCCACGACGACCTCGATGTCGCCCGAGGCGCAGTCGTGGCGGATCAGCGGCACGAGCTCGTGATGGACGAATGCGTCGAACAGGTTCTGCACCCGCGAGCTGTATTCCGGCGAGTAGTGTGGGTCGATCCAGTGCCGGCCGGCGACGCTGTCGACCGAGTAGACTTTGAGTCGACCGCCGTCGATGAGCGGTGAGAGCGCGGCGATGAGCCCATGGCGTTCCACCTCCTCGAAGTCGCCGCCCGCCGTGGGGAACAGCAGTACCGGCCGGCCATAATGTCCCCAGCGCGCGACCCGCGCGGGGCTCGGCAGGCGGTCGGTCGACCAGCCAAAATAATCCTTCTGCATGAGCGTGAGCGCGCGGGGCTCAGCCGCGGCCCTCGTTCTCGAGCCAGAGCCGGATGCGGTCGTAGAAGAGCTCCGTGTACGCCTCCACCTCGTGCGGCGGATAGAGCGCCGCCACCTTGAGACGCACGGCGGCGCGCGCCTCCGGCGAGGCGAAGAACTCCGCGGCCACCTCGTCCAGATGCCTGAGATGGCGCTGGCAGAATTCCTCGAAGTCCTCGGCGGCGAGTCGTTGCCGGGCGACCGCGGCATAGTGCGCGAGCTTCTCGCGATCGGGCAGGTCGCGCGCTGCGAGCTCGAACCACGCCTCCCAGTCGAGCGTGCGCCGGACACGCCGCCGGGTCGCCGCGCAAAAGACCGCCCAGCGCAGGTTTGCCTTGATGAGCCACGGAAAGTGGTAATGCAGCGAGGTGACCTGCGAGTCCGGACAGGCGTTTGCAAAGTCGATCGGGTACCAGCGCCCGCCCTTCAGCAGCGCCTCGCAGGAGTTGAAGTCCCAGCCGAAGAAGGCATTGATCGTGAGCGTGATGTCCTCGAGCTGCGACTGCGCTTCCGGTGCGAGGAAGCCGCGATCCATCCGATAGCGGTCGTGCAGCGGCGCGGACGGATCGTAGTTGACGATCCGGGTCTGCGGACCGAGGCCGATGCAGCGCACGAAGCGGTCGTAGGGAATGACCGCGGCCTGCAGATGCATCACCTTGGTGCCGCTCGCCTCGTACGCGGCCTTGAGCTCCGCCTCGTTGTCGATCTTCGAGACGCCGACCCAGCCGCCGCCGTCGTAGGGCTTCATGAAGAGCGGGTAGCCGAGCCGTGTGCCGATCTCCCCGAGATCGAATAGCCGGGCATAACGCGTCAGCGTCGGCTGCAGATCGGCGGTCTGCTCGTACGCCTTCGGCGGCAGCATCCACGTGTCGGGGATGTCGAGCCCGAGGCGCATCATCGCGCAGTACGTGGTGTGCTTCTCGTTCGCCTGCAGCGACCAGGGATTGTTGAAGACGTAGGTGTCGTTGAGGACGATCGCCTTCTTTATCCACTCGCGACTCACGTGGTACCAGTGCGTCAGACGATCGATCACGAGGTCGTAACGCACCGGCTGACGCAGATCGAAGGGCTCGATCGTCACCCGGCTCACCTCGAACCGCAGCGTGTCGCCCTGCCAGGGAATGGCCAGGTTCAATCGCGCGAGGATCTGCTCGAAGCAGATGGGCCAGCAGATGTCCGCGCCGAGCGACAGTCCGATGTGGCGGGTGGTCACGGCCGGTAGTGTATGGCCTGCGATCCCGGATCACTCATAGACCATCCACAGCGGCCCCGGGAAGAGCCAGGTCAAGGCCGACTGCAGCCGGTCGCGCCAGTTCTCCCAGTTGTGACCGTCGCGCACTTCCTCGTAGCGCACGGCGAGATCGTGCTGCTCGAGCAGCGGCACGAGACTGCGGTTCTCATAGATGAGGGACTCGTAGATCCCGCAGCTCAGGTAGATGCGCTCCGCGGGGCGACCCGGCGCGGCGCGGAACTCGTTGACGAAGCGCGCGACCGGGTCGAAGAGCGGCGAGCGCCGGTGATGGCCGATGTCGGAGAAGGCGAAGGACCCGGACTGCAGCAGCAGGCGCCCGTAACGGCCCGGGTACCGCCATGCGGCATGCAGTGACGCCACCGCGCCGAAGCTCGCACCCATCAGGCCGCGCGCCGCGGCGGCGGCGTGCAGGGGCAGCCGGCCGTCGAGCCCGGCGGGCAGCTCGTGAGCGACGAACCGCGCGTGCGCGTCATGTCCGGCGTACTCGACCAGGCGCTCCGGCGAATCGGTCAGCGCGACGATCAGGGGCGGTATCTCCAGCCGATGGATCAGGTTGTCGAGTACGACTTGCAGGCTCGCGTACCGCAGGTAGTCCGTGCCGTCGTGCACGACGAGCAGCGGGTAGCGCCGCCCGCGCCGGAAACGCGCCGGCACGTAGAGGCGGATGCGACGCACCCCATCCGCGAGCGCGGTCGGGATGTCGAGCTCGTCGATCTGCCCGGCGCGCGCCTCGGCGTCGGGCAGCGTCCAGTCGGGTTGCGTGTATCCGTAGCCCTGCACGACGGAGTTGGCGCCAAACGGGTCGGCCGCCTGCAGCGGGTTCAGCGGGTCGGTGATCCATTCAACGCGCTCACCGCGCACGATCTCGAGTTTGTACTCGATACGCGAGCCGGACGGCAGCTCGATCCGCAGCGCCCACGCATCGCTGTCCGCGATGCGCTCGAACGGCTGGCTCGCGGGCAGACCGTGGATCCAGCATCGAAGCCTCACTGCATCCGCCTCGCCGCGGTACAGGAACGTCACGCCGCCCGGATCGACGAGAGGATAGCGGCTTGCCTCCCCGAGGCTGGTGAGCGGGCTGGTGCCGGCGGGCTCTGAGTTCCGGGCGGTCATGCGGGTCATGCGGCCGGGCCGATCGCATCCGCCGCGCCCGAGCGCCGCAGTCGTCGGCTGCCTTTGGCGTCGGTGAGCCGTCCATCGCGGAACAGCAGCCAGTCGCCGTCGTCGAGCGTATAGCACTGCGCCGGCGCACACCGCCGGGCCAGCATCGCGACTCGCTCCGGATCCTCGAGCGCCAGCCGCGTCCGCGCGTGCGGCAGGAACAGGGCCGCCGCAACCAGCCCGAGCCCCTGCTCGAACAGCTCGGCATTGCCCGCGCCCTGCGGCGGACGGTCGTGAAACAGCAGGATGCGCGGGGCAAGCGCCATCGCGCCGGCGGACCAGGCCGCGACGGGCTTGTCGGCGAGCAGGTCGCGCAGGTCGAAGAGCGTCAGGCGATTGAGCAGCACGGCGACATGACCGCCCGCAATGAGCACCGTGGATGCCGCGGCGATCGTGCGCGCCATCTCGGCGCGCGGCCGGGCGAGCGCGGCTCGCTCGGTGGGCCGCCACCGCTCCTCGAAGCGTCGATGCACGACGGCGATCGCGGCCGCGTGACGCGCGTCGAGGCGCCGGAGGCTCGCGATTGCCGAAGCCCGCGCGCGGCGCACCGCCGCGGTCACGGGCCGCATCCCGTGGACGTCGCGCGCTGCGCGCTTGGCATGATCGAGCTGCACGCGATACAGGTCCTGCATTTCCCGCAGAGTCGACTGTCGCGCCCGGTACGCGGCGTGCAGCTCGGGATCCTCGGCGAACGCAAGCTCGGCGCGCCCGTAGAGGCGCAGGTCCTCCACCGGCTGCCCGAGATGCGCCTCGAGCGCTGCCAGCTCGCCCTCCCGCTCCTGCCACCCGGCGGTGATCGCGGCGACGGGTGCGCGCATGTGTGCCGCCGCGAGCGCGGGCGCAAGGCTCGGCGTGCGTCCCTGCGGACCGAGGATCAGAACCTCCGACATGCCGGCAGCCTGCGAATGCCGCGGCGGGCTGTCAAATCGACCGGCGTCCGGATGATCCGTGCGCGTGGCACGGCTAACATGTCCGAACCTGGAACACGCCGGCGGGGGATCGCGATGAGGACGGCGGACGAGCGATTTCCGACGTGCGCGTGGCTCGCGCTCGGCGTGCTCGTGGCGGGGGGCGCAGGCGCGGCGGACACCGCGGCCGCGCCAAAGCGCACGGCGGCGGAGGTGCTCGCGGCCGCAGGTCCGGAAGACTGGCGCGCGCCTGATCCGGCCAGCACACTGTACCTGCAGCTTCCCGCGGGTCGCGTCGTCATCGAGCTCGCGCCTGCCTTTGCGCCGCAGCACGCCGACAACATCCGCACGCTGGTTCGTGACGGCTACTTCGACGGCCTGAGCGTAATCCGTTCGCAGGACAATTTCGTGGTGCAGTGGGGCGATGCGGACGGCAAACGACCGCTGAAGGCGGCGAAGTCCAGCGTTCCGCCGGAGTTCACCGTGATGCAGGGTGCGGCGCTCCCTTTCACGCCGCTGCCGGACGCGGACGGCTACGCGCCCCAGGCCGGATTCTCGGGCGGCTTTCCCGCGGCGCGTGACCCGCGCACCGGCGAGGTCTGGCTCGTCCACTGCTACGGGATGGTCGGCGCGGGGCGCGGCAACGAGGTCGACAGCGGCAGCGGCGCGGAGCTCTACGTGGTCACCGGCCACGCGCCGCGCCAGCTCGATCGGAACATCGCACTGGTCGGGCGGGTCGTGCAGGGCATCGAGCTTCTGTCGGTTCTGCCGCGCGGCACCGGGCCGCTCGGCTTCTACGAGCGGCCGGAGGAGCATGTGCCGATCGTCGCGATGCGACTCGCCGCCGATGTGCCGGTAACCGAACGATCCAACGTCGAGCTGCTGCGCACCGACACCGCCACCTTTGCTGCGCTGGTCGAGGCGCGTCGCAACCGTCGGGATGAGTGGTACAAGGTGCCGGCGGGCTACATCGACGTCTGCAACGTGCCGATCCCGGCCCGGGTGCGCTGAGTCGGAGGGGAGTGATGGAGAGGATCTGGCTCGAGCATTACCCGCCGGGCGTGCCGGCGGATGTCGATGTCACGCAGTATCGCTCGCTCGTACAGCTGATCGACGAAGGCCTGGCGCGTCACGCGCAACGCGACGCCTACACCTTCATGGACCGGCGCGTCAGTTTCGCCGACGTCGACCGGATGTCGAAAGCCGTCGCTGCGTGGCTGCAGGGACGCGGGCTCGCGCCCGGCGCGCGCGTCGCCCTGATGATGCCGAACGTGCCGCAGTATCCGGTCGCGCTTGCCGGCGTGCTGCGCGCGGGCGGCGTGGTCGTCAACGTCAATCCGCTCTACACGCCGCGCGAGCTCGAGCATCAGCTCAAGGACTCCGGTGCCGAGGCGATCGTAGTACTCGAGAATTTTGCGACCACGCTGCAGCAGGTGATCGCGAAGACCGCCGTTAGGCACGTCGTCCTGGCCTCGATCGGCGATCTGCTCGGTTTTCCGAAGGGCCTGATCGCCAACTTCGCCGTGCGGCGCGTGAGGAAGATGGTGCCGGCCTACTCGCTGCCAGGCGCAGTGCGCTTCAACGACGTCCTCGCCGAGGGCTCGCGCCGTGCGTTCTCCCCGCCGCCGGTCGGTCCGGACGACGTCGCGTTTCTGCAGTACCCCGGCGGCACGACCGGGGTGTCGAAGGGCGCGACGCTCCTGCACCGCAACATGGTGGCGAACGTGCTGCAGCTCGAGGCCTGGATGAGGCCGGCGCTCGCCGACGCGAGCCGCGGTCCGTTGCCCGAGCAGTTCGTGTACGTCTGCGCGCTGCCGCTCTACCACGTGTTCGCCCTGGTGGTGAACTGCCTCGCGGGTCTGCGGCTCGGCACGCTGAACGTGCTGATCGCCAACCCGCGCGACATCCCCGGATTCGTCGCTGAACTTGCCAAGCAGCCGTTCCACGTGATCCCGGGCGTCAACACGCTGTACAACGCGCTGGCGGAAAACGCCGAGTTTCGCAAGCTCGATTTCTCGCAGCTGCGCGTCGCCAACGGCGGCGGCATGGCAGTGCAGCGCGCGGTGGCCGAGAAGTGGCTCGAGGTCACCGGCGTACCGATCATCGAGGGCTATGGCCTGTCCGAGACCTCGCCCGTGGCGACCTGCAATCCGGCCACCGCTCGCGAATACAACGGCACCATCGGGCTGCCGTTCCCCAACACCGAGATCGCGATCCTCGACGACACGGGTCGGCCGGTGCCGCTCGGCGAGGCCGGCGAAATCGCAATCCGCGGCCCACAGGTGATGGCCGGCTACTGGCGGCGTCCCGACGAGACGGCGAAGGCGATGACTCCGGACGGCTACTTCAGGTCGGGCGACATCGGCGTGATGGACGCGCGCGGTTACATACGCATCGTCGACCGCAAGAAGGACATGATCATCGTCTCCGGATTCAACGTGTATCCGAACGAAGTCGAGGGCGTGATTGCAATGCACCCCGGTGTCGCCGAATGCGCGGCCGTCGGCGTTCCCGACGAACGCTGCGGCGAGGCGGTGAAGGTGTTCGTCGTGCGCCGCTCGCCCTCGCTCGACGAAAGCGAGCTCATGGAGTGGTGCCGCCAGCAGCTCACCGGCTACAAGAAGCCGAAGTACATCGAGTTCCGCAGCGAGCTGCCGAAGACCAACGTCGGCAAGATCCTGCGCCGCGAGCTGCGCGAAGCCGGACCTACCCGAGAACCTCGGCGATCGGCGTGAATTCGAGGGCGAGGTCGCGGGCTACCGCCTCGTTGGTGATCTGTCCGGCGTGGACGTTGAGGCCGTTGGCGAGATGTGGATCGGCCTTGAGCGCCGCCTTCCAGCCGAGATCCGCCAGCTTGCGCGCGAAGGGCAGGGTGGCGTTGTTGAGCGCGAACGTCGAGGTTCGCGGCACGGCGCCCGGCATGTTCGTCACGCAGTAGTGAATCACGTCGTCGACGACGTAGGTGGGATCGGCGTGCGTGGTCGGTCGGCTGGTCTCGAAGCAGCCCCCCTGGTCGATCGAGATGTCGACCAGCACCGCGCCGGCCTTCATGCGGCGGACCATGTCGCGCGTGACGAGCCGCGGCGCGGCGGCGCCCGCGATCAGCACGGCGCCGATCACGAGGTCGGCGTCGATCACCAGCGCATCGATATGCTCCTGGGTCGAGTACTCGGTGCGCAGCGCCGGACCGAAGAGCGCCGAGAGCTCGCGCAGCCGCTTCACCGAGCGGTCGACCACGGTGACCTCGGCACGCAGCCCGACGGCCATCTCGACGGCGTGGGTGCCGGCGACGCCGCCACCCAGCACGACGACCTTCGCGGGCGCCACGCCCGGAACGCCGCCGAGCAGTACGCCGCGGCCGCCGTTCGCTTTCTGCAGGCAGTACGCGCCGACCTGCACCGACATGCGGCCCGCGACCTCGCTCATCGGGGTGAGGAGCGGCAGGCTGCCGTCCGGCGCGGTGACCGTCTCGTATGCGATACAGGTGGCCCCGGCTCTGCGCAGCGCCTCGGCCTGCGCCTTGTCGGCCGCGAGATGCAGATACGTGAAGAGCACCTGGTCCGGTCTCAGGCGCGCGCATTCCTGCGGCTGCGGCTCCTTCACTTTGACGATCAGCTCGCTCGCCTCGAACACCTCCTCGGCGCTCGCCGCGACCTTGGCACCCACCCGGAGGTAATCGGCGTCGGTAAAGCCGATGCCGGCCGCCGAGCCGGTCTGCACGCGGACCTGATGGCCGGCGTCGACCAGTTCGCGCACGGCCGCCGGGACGAGCCCGACTCGATACTCATGAACCTTGATTTCCTTCGGTACCCCGACGCGCATGGCGCCCCCCACGGTGGTGTTGTCGAGCCGGCCAAGAATAAGTCCAGCCGGACGTGGATAGCTGCAAAAGCGACCGCTCAGCCGCCCGTCCGTGCAATAAAATTCGATTGAGGGGCCTGGCGGCCGAAGGAACTTGCGCATGAAGCTTGATCGCGTCGACAAGTCCATTCTCGCCGAGCTGCAGCGCGACGGCCGGCTCAGCAACCGCGAGCTCGCCGAGCGCTCTCACTTAAGCGAATCGGCCTGCCTGCGCCGCGTGCGCGGGCTGGAGGAGGCGGGCGTGATCGATCGCTACGCCGCGCTCGTGAACCAGGCCAAAGTCGGGCTGCCCGGCAATGTATTCGTCAGCATCACGCTCAACCGCCAGGAGCAGGCCGACCTCGCGGCGTTCGAGGAAGCGGTCCGCCGCGTGCCGGAGGTGATGGAGTGCTATCTGATGACGGGCCAGCAGGACTACCTGCTGCGCGTCGCCGTCTCGGATACCGCGGATTTCGAGCGGCTGCACAGCCAGCACCTCACGCGTCTGCCGGGCGTGGCGCGCGTGCAGTCGAGCTTTGCGCTGCGCACGGTGCGCAAGACGAGCGAGCTGCCGATCCCGCTCTAGCAACGCGACGCGTTGCTCGCGGGCCAGTTGCGATCGGGGCGCCGCAGTCGATCCCCGACGCGGACGCCCTTAGCCGACGCGACGCCGCCCTTGAGCTCGACCACCAGCAGCGCCGGCGAGACGGACTCGATGGTCGCGAGCGACAGAGGCGTCGTGCGCTCGGCGATGCTGACGATGCAGCCACGCTCGTCGACGAACAGCATGTCGAGCGGCAGGTAGGTGTTCTTCATCCACATACGCCGCACCTGCGGCTCCTCGTAGACGAACATCATGGCCTCGTCGGAGCCCAGCTCGGCCACGAACATCAGGCCGCGCGCGCGTGTCTCGGGCGTATCGGCGCGCCAGGCGCGGAATTCATGGCGGCTGGGGCCGCGCGTCTCGACCACGACGCGCTCGCGCGGCATTGCGTCGAGCGCCGCGCGCGCCGCATCACCCGCCGCCGGCTCGGCGGCAGCCAGCGCGGCGAAGCCCGCTAGTAGCGCCGGCCAGCGTCTCGCGGGGACGATGATCACGGTACGGCCCGGGCGTAGGTCGAATCGGCGACGGCATCGGCGAAGTCCACGACCGCCTCGACGTCGAAACGCGACACGAGCACCGCGCCGTCGCCCTGCACGGCACGCGCCGGTTGCGTGCAGTAGCCGCGCCCGGTCAGCTGGAAGAGCGCCTTGCCGCGGGGTTCCTGGTGCACCTCGTCCATCGCGCACTTGTCGTCGCCCTGAGTCGCGAAAAACTGACCTGCGCCTTCCTGCACCAGCGTGAGGTTGACGGGCACCTGGGAGCGCGACTCGCCGGGACGCAGCGGGCCGATCCCGATCACGATCAGGAGCGACACTCCGGGTGTCGGCCCGGGCCCTTTGAACAGCAGCCGCACGCCGTCGCGCGTGGGACGCAGCCCGCCGCGGCACTGTGGCACGTCGTCTGCCCAGTCGAGATCGGCCTCGATCGAGCCCTGCAGGCGCGCCCGGAGATAGCCGGTGTCCGAAGGAACGCAAAGCAGTTCCGTGCTCGCGCTCGCCGGTGCGGCGCGCGCATCAGCGCGATCGCGGCGCTCGCCGGCATGACCGCAGCCGGCGGCGCCGGCGAGCGCACCGGCGGCAAGCAGCGCGAGCGCTGCGTCAGTCGGTGCGCGACGTCGAAACGAGCAGGTTCTTCGCGAGCAGCCCATGCAGATTGCCGAGACCCCGGGACAGGTGCAGGGTAACGGTGAGCAGCACTATTCCCAAGATCGAGATCAGAGGCAACAGAGCCGGGTGCGGATACTCCACGTACACGTCGCCGTCGATCTGGACGAATCCGAAGTGATACAGCAGCAACACGATCGGCGCCATCGTGAGCGCGATCGACACCGTGAGTCCGACCACCACGAAGGTGAAGTAGAAGATTCCGAGCGGCAGCATCAGCAGTAGGTAGATCAGCGTCGTCCAGGTGCGTCGGTCCTTCAGCATGTCGACGATGCGCGTGTACCAGGGCTGCTCGCGATCCGGATACACCGGCCGTCGCGGCATGCGGGTACCGAGCATGGCTTCGACCAGCCTGCCCTCGGCGAGCGCCACCCCGCGCGTGGCACCGACGAAAAGCAGAAAGAACGGCACGCCGATGATCAGCATGGCGAACCCCGCCGACAGCGAGAGCCCGGTAGTCGCGAACACGAAGTAGATGATGCCGGTGACGAGCGAGAGGGTCAGATACAGCACGGAGAGATAGGCGCGTGGGTCGAGGTACACGCCGAAGAAGCGTCCGAGGGCCGTGCGGCGCGGCGCGGGCTGCGGAGTGCGCAGCGCGGCGCGCACGGTCGCCTCGTTCGCACGGTACGCGTCCGCAACCTCCTGCGGCGCGCCGTAGCTCGTGACGATGCGCGCCAGTACGTCCGACTCGCTGTCGCCAGTCGGCGCCTGGGCGAGCTCGGCGCGCAAGTGTTCTTCCGCGTCGTACAGCGCGTCCTGGATCAGCGCCGGATCGGCGCCGCGCAGCGCGTCGCGCAGCGCATCGAGGTACTGCTCGACAGTGCGTGTGGCGGTGCCGCTCATGGGGGAACCTCCTGCGGTTCGGGGCGGGCGACGATGGCATCGACGAAGCTACGCGTGGTGGACCATGTCTCGCGCCAGGAAGCCAGAACCTCGCGCCCGAGCGGCGTGATGCGGTAATACCGGCGCGGCGGACCGGAATATGAAGGCACCACGCGGCTGGTGAGAAGGCCCGAAGCGCTCATGTTGCGCAACACAGGGTAGAGCGCGCCTTGCTTGAAGGGGCTCGCTTCGCCGGTCGAGGCGGAGAGCCGGCGCGCAATCTCGTATCCATAGAGGTCTTCGCTGCTGTCACCGAGCACGGACAGCAAGACCAACGCCGTGAGCCCCGCGCCGAGCTCGCGCTGGAACTTGCGCGTAAGCGCTTCCGGCGAGACCTCGTCGGATGCACTCGGATCGACCATTTCCCACCCTACCATTATTCGGCGTATCTCATTATTAGCCAACTAGTATTATTAAGTCAATAATATTGTGCCAGGCCACTGACCGACGAGCGGCCGGGCCCTGAGCAACGGATGCGCCTGGGCGTCTCGCCGGGGTGGCGGGGTGTGCGCCGCACACGACGCTCGGTAACATCGATCGGACCGCCAGTTTCCCGAAGGTCCACACGCGGATGTCCGCAGACTCGCAAACCGTCGCGCCGCGCCGCTATCTGAGCCGTCTCACTCGCGGCACCCTGGCCGTCGTCATGGCGGGCGGGCGCGGCGAGCGCCTCAAGCACCTGACCGAGAACCGCTGCAAGCCCGCAACGCCGTTCGGCGGCAAGTTCCGCATCATCGACTTCGTGCTGTCGAACTGCGTCAACTCCGGGATCCGCCAGATCTCGGTGCTCACGCAGTACAAGGCACACTCGCTGATCCAGCACATCCAGCGCGGTTGGGGCTATCTGCGCGGCGAATTCGGCGAGTTCGTCGACATCGTCCCGGCGCAGCAGCAACGCGGCCCGCACTGGTATCGCGGCACGGCCGATTCCCTGTGGCAGAACCTGGAGATGATCCGCGAGCACCGGCCGCTGCAGGTGCTGGTGCTGGCGGGCGATCACATCTACAAGATGGACTACGGCCCGATGATCGGTTACCACGTCGAGAAGGAAGCCGACATCACCGTGGGTGTGGTGGAGGTGCCGCGCGAACGCGCCCTCGAGTTCGGCGTCATGACCGTCGACGAGAGCAATCGCGTGGTGCGCTTTCTCGAGAAGCCGCGCGAGCCGGAGCCGATCCCCGGCCGCCCGGACGTCGCGCTCGCCTCGATGGGGATCTATGTGTTCCACCCGCGGCTGCTCGAGCGGCTGTTGCGCGCCGACGCCGAGGATTCCGACTCCGCTCACGACTTCGGACGCAACATCGTTCCGAGCGCCATCGGCAAGCTGCGCGTATTCGCCTATCCGTTCGAAGACGTGCGGACCAAGGCACAGAACTACTGGCGCGACGTCGGTACCGTCGACGCCTATTACGAGACGAATCTGGAGCTGGTGACGGTGTCGCCGGATCTCAACATCTACGACGAGCAGTGGCCGATCTGGACCTACCAGGAGCAGCTGCCGCCCGCCAAATTCGTCTTCAACGACGACGATCGCCGCGGCACCGCGGTCGATTCGATGGTCTCGGGCGGCTGCATCATCTCGGGGTCGAAGGTCGCAAGCTCGCTGCTTTTCTCCAGCGTGCGCGTGCATGACTATTCGTCGATCGAGCGCTCGGTGATCCTGCCCGGCGTGCGCGTTGGCGAGCGCTGCGTGATCCGCGATGCGATCATCGACGAGGGGACGGACGTTCCGGACGGCACGCAGATCGGCGTCGATCGCGCCGCCGATGCCGAGCGCTTCTACATCACGGAGGCGGGCGTCGTACTGGTAACGGCCGCAATGCTGCGCGCCGCGCCGCGCCCCGCTTGAGCCGGACCGCGCGAATGCGAGGGAGAGATTGCCGATGATGCTGCCGCCCAGGATACGACTGACCGCCGCCGCTGTACTGCTTGCGCTTGGCGCCTGCGCCGGGCTCGGCGATCTGCAGACGCCGGAGCTCGACGTGCTTGGCGTGCAGATGCTGTCGACGGACATGTTCGCGCAGCGCTTCGTCGTGCGCATGCACGTGCAGAACCCGAACGACATCGAGTTGCCCGTCAAGGGCATCGACTACAAGCTGCTGCTGATGGGCGACCAGTTCGCCGAGGGAACCACCGACGAAGCCTTCGTGCTGCCGGCACTCGGCGAAGCGGAATTCGACATGACCGTGACCACGAACTTCGTGAGCAGCCTCGGCCGGCTGGTCAGCCGCATGGGCGGGGGCAAGCTCGAGAACGTCGAGTACGAGCTCGCGGGTACGCTGTTCATCGACAAGGGCATGGTGCGCAAGGTGCCGTTCAACAAGCGCGGCACGGTCGACTTTACCCGCGCTCTCGGCAAGGCGAAGCCCGGCACCACCTGAGCGGCTAGCCGGCGCCCGGCTGAAGGCCGGCGTACAGCGCTTCGTACTCGGCGACCGCGCGGCGCCACGAGAAGTCCTGGCGCATTCCGTTGGCAACGAGCTGGCGCCACAGGTCGGGCCACTCGTACCACTCGAGCGCCGTATCGATCGCCCAGCCGAGGCCCGCGACGTCGAAGTCGTTGAATACGATTCCGGTGCCTTCGCCGGTTTCCGCATCGTAGTGCTGCACGGAATCGGCCAGCCCGCCGGTGCGACGCACCACCGGGACGGTGCCGTAGCGCAGGCTATACATCTGGTTGAGACCGCAGGGCTCGTACCAGGACGGCATGAGGAAGATGTCGGCCGCGCCCTCGATGAAATGCGCCAGCTCCTCGCTGTAGCCGGCATGGAAGACGGCGTGGCCGGGGAAGCTGCGCTGCAGCTCTTCGAAGAACCGTTCGTAGCGCGGCTCGCCGTTGCCCAGCATCACGAAGCGCACCTCGCGCGATTCGAGCAGTGACGGCAGCACCAGCATCAGAAGATCGATGCCCTTCTGGCTCGTGAGTCGCGAGACCATGCCGAGAAGCGGCGCGCCCGCCGCGCCGCCGAGGCGCAGCAGGTCGGTCAGGGCGATCTTGTTGAGGGCCTTGCCCGACAGGTCGTCGTGGTCGTAGTTGTGCGGCAGATAGGGATCGGTGGCCGGATTCCAGACCGAGTAGTCGACGCCGTTCAGGATGCCGACCACCGCGTCGCCACGTGCACGCAGGTCGGCGTCGAGGCCGAAGCCGGCCGCGGGCGTACGTATTTCGCGCGCGTAGGTCGGGCTGACCGTAGTGATGGCGTCCGCGTACAGCACGCCGTGCCGCATGGGATTGATGCGGCCGGCGACCAGGTCCGGCTGGTGCAGCAACTCCCGGCCGACGCCGGGCGCGAGGTCCGCGAGGTGCTCGGCGCCGAAGATGCCCTGATAGCCGATGTTGTGGATGGTGAACACGCTCTTCGTCCGGCCGAAGATCTGTCGGTCCCAGGCGTAGCTCGAGCGCAGCAGCAGCGGCGCAAGAGCGGTGTGCCAGTCGTTGCAGTGCACGATGTCGGGTGCAAAACCGAGACGCTGACAGCATTCGAGCGCCGCACGCGTCAGCGCGAGATAGCGCAGGTACTCGTCGGGCGCGTCGCTGTAGATCTGAGGCCGGTCGAAGAGCGGCGGACAGTCGATGAGGTGGCAGGCGCCCGGCATGCCCGGTTGGCGGGCGATTTTCACGTCGTAGACGAATTCACGCGCGCCGACGCTGAGTCGCAGCCGCTGCAGCGGCTCGACCGACTCGACCCGGGCACCGCGCAGGTTCGTCTGGCCGTGCAGCGGCACGAACGTGAGCACCTCGTGCCCCGCGCGCGTCAGCTCCCCGGTGAGCGCGCCGGCAACGTCGCCGAGGCCGCCGGTCTTGGCATAGGGGGCGTATTCGGCGCAGATGAAGCAGACGCGCATCGGCGGTTACGGCGGGCGGCGACCGATTACCCGGCGTTGCACGCAACGACCGCGGTGCCGGCGCCGGCCGGGCGCTATTTGTCGCGCTTCGCGGCGAACGCGCCCAGCACGGTTTCCTGCATCTTCGACAGGGTCTCGAGGTTCTGCCGCGTCAGGTCAGCGACGGTCGCGAGCGGCGTATTGGCCACCATCTTCGAGAGCTGCGCCTGGAACGTCTCCTGCTGGCGCAGGAAGGTCTCGATGCTCTTCTCGAGGAAGCTCGCGAGGAAGCCCTGCATCGAGCTGCCGTAGAAGCGGATGATGGACTCGAGCACCGGCGTGGAGAGGATGGGCCGGCCGAATTGCTCCTGTTCCGCGATCACCTGCAACAGGATGTGGCGCGTGATCTCGTGGCCCGTCTTGTCTTCGACGACCTTGATCTTCTCGCCCTTGACGATCAGGGCGCGGATGTCGTCGAGCGTGATGTGCCGGCTCTGCGACGCGTCGTACAGACGACGGTTCGCATACTTCTTGATCAGGCGTTCCTGGCTCATGAGGAAGCAGTTTACCTGAGGCTTCCTGCACTGCACAAAAAGAAGAGAGCGGCAGCCGGGGGGAGTGGCCGCCGCTCTCGGGGGGAGCCGTGGCTCCTCAGGCCGCCTTGCGGGCGACCTGTGCGGCTTCCTCGATCAGGCCCGCGAACTGCGCCTGGTTCTCGGTCGCAAGCTTCATGAGCTCGTGCGAGCGCTTGCTGGCCTTGTCGGTGAGGCGATTGACGATCTCGGCCTGCCGGGCCGCGAGCGTCCCCAGGTCGCGGGTCGACGTCGCGACGCTCAGCTGCTCGATCGTCGCCTCGATCAGATCGCCGGCCACCTCGTGCTGGAAACGCGCCGCCTGCTCGAAGTTGCGCACCATCAGCGCGTTGAACCGCGCCGTCGGCGCGAAGGCGCGTCGAGCGAACTCGAGGTAGCTGAAGGAATCCTGCTGCTTGCTGCTGGCCATGGTCGAAGTCTCCTGTGGGTGCTCCGCCCCGGACTTTGTGCGGTGACGGCGCTCGGTGCGTTGCTTCATGGACGACATTGTACACGCTTTGTTGTGCACTGCAAGAAGCTGCCGACCGGTGCCAGATGGGTTCTCCGGGGTATTTTTGACCGATAAAATGGCTTTAGGACCAATATGTTACGAGCTCAAGACCAGCTTTGAACCGGGATCCCACAGAACCCGCCCTGCCGCAATGCAATAGGATGCTGCAGCCTCGATCGGGCGGCGCCCTTGGTTTGTGCCGCCACGGACACACAGCAGCCCTGTCTGGCTGTCCCGGGCGGCACGCCCGTACACTGCGCGACTCCGCCGCCGCTTGGGACCCTCTCCCCGATGTCCACTCTGTACGAGCAACTGCAGACGCGCGTCGGGCAGGAAGTGCATCTTTCCGATTGGCTCACGGTTACGCAACAGCGCATCGACGCCTTCGCGGACGCCACCGGCGATCGACAGTGGATCCACGTCGATCCGGTGCGCGCGGCGGCTGAGTCGCCCTGGGGCACGACCATCGCCCATGGATACCTGACGCTGTCGCTCTACCCCTGGCTGCGCGGGCTGGTCGCACCCGAGCCGATCTATGCCGGCGTGCGGCAGGTGATCAACTACGGGCTCGACCGAGTGCGTTTTCCGAACGCCGTCCGAGTCGACAGCCGGATCCGCGTGCGCTGCGTGCTCAGCCATGTCGAGGCCGTGGCGGGCGGCGTGCAGACCAACGAGCAGGCGACTTTCGAGATCGAGGGCGAGGCAAAGCCTGCCTGCATCGCGCAGGCGATCATGCGCCTGTACGTGTGACGCGCATGGCTCAGGCCGAGCCGGCCTCGGCCGGCGTCGCCCGGACCGCTATAGTCGAACGCTCAACCCGACCAAGACCGAACCCGAGGAGAGACCGCGGTGATCTACGACAGCATCCTCAATACCATCGGCCGCACGCCGATCGTGCGCATCAATCGGCTGGCACCGGCGCATGTGACGATGTATGTCAAGTGCGAATTCTTCAACCCGCTGTCGTCCGTCAAGGACCGGCTCGCGATCGCGATCATCGAGGATGCGGAGCGCACCGGCGCTCTCAAGCCGGGTCAGACGGTCGTCGAAGCTACCTCCGGCAATACCGGCATCGCCCTCGCGATGGTCTGCGCCGCCAAGGGCTATCCGTTCGTGGCCACCATGGCGGAGTCCTTTTCGGTGGAACGCCGCCGGATCATGCGCATGCTGGGGGCCAAGGTGATCCTCACGCCCGCCGCCGAGCGCGGCAGCGGGATGGTGCGCAAGGCGGAAGAGCTCGCCCGCAAGCACGGCTGGTTCCTTGCGCGCCAGTTCGAGAACGAGGCCAATCCAGCCTATCATCGGCAGACGACCGGACCGGAAATTCTGAGCGACTTCGCCGGACGCCGCCTCGATGTATTCGTCACGGGCTGGGGAACCGGCGGGACGCTGACCGGAGCGGGCGAGATGATCCGGCTGGCACGGCCCGAGGTGAAGATCGTGGTCACCGAGCCGGCTGGCGCGTCGCTGCTGCAGGGCAAGGAATTCAAGCCGCACAAGATTCAGGGATGGACGCCGGATTTCGTTCCCGCCGTGCTCAACCGCTCGGTTCCGCACGAGATCCTGCCGGTGGCCGATGAGGAGGCAATCGCCGCCGCGCGCGCGCTCGCCGCGCGCGAAGGCATCTTCTGCGGCATCTCGTCGGGCGGCACCTTTGCCGGAGCGCTCAAGATCGCCGAGCAGGCGGCCCAGGGCTCGGTGATCCTGGCCATGCTGCCCGACACCGGCGAGCGCTACCTCAGCACGCCTCTGTTCGAAGGTATACCAGACGGCGGAGATCCGGAGCCCTGAACGGCCGCGCCCGGCGCGGGTCCAAGGACGAGCCTTCATACGGATATGTCAGAGACGCTGAAGAAGACGCTGATCGGCGCGGCAATCGGCGTCCTGGTGGCGCTGTTCGCCCTGCATGTGCGCGAGCAGCGCGCGCACCGTGCGCCGGTCGCCAGCTCTGCGCCCGCGCCGGCGGGCGCGGCGGGTGCAGCTGCGTCGGGCCGCTCGACTCCGGCGTTCAGTCAGATGCCGCTGGCGGTGATCGCAGTGCCGGTGCGCGAGGCGAGACTGACGCTCGAGGCGGAAGCACTGGGCACCGCGCGCGCCAACGAATCCGTGGACGTGACCGCGAAGGTCTCGAACCTGGTGACCGCGGTGCGCTTCGCTGAAGGGCAACAGGTGCGGCGCGGCCAGGTGCTGGTCGAGCTCGACAGCCGTGAGACCCAGGCCGAGCTCGCAATTGCCGAGGCGGCGCTCAGCGAGAGTCGCAGCCAGTTCAACCGCAGTCGCGAGCTCTACACGACGCGCGTCCTGTCGGAGGCGCAGCTCGAGCAGATCGAGGCGACGCTCAAGGCGAACGAGGCGCGGGTGGCGTTCGCGCGCTCGCGCCTGAGCGACACGGTGATCAGCGCGCCCTTTGCGGGCCGCGTCGGCCTGCGGCGCGTGAGCGTGGGGAGCCTCGTCAACCCGGGCACCGTGATCACGACGCTCGACGACACGAACCCGATCAAGCTCGACTTCACCATTCCGGAGACGCTGCTCGCGTCGGTCGAGACCGGGCGCGACATCGTTGCCAGCAGCGTCGCCTGGCCGGGCGAGGAGTTCGAGGGGCGCGTGGCGAGCGTCGACTCCAGGGTCGACCCGACGACCCGGTCCGTTACCGTGCGCGCACTGCTGCCCAACGACCGCGGCATGATCAAGCCCGGCATGTTCCTGACCGTGCGGCTCGCACGCGGCGCGAGCGATGCGCTGCTGGTGCCCGAGCAGGCGCTCGTTCCGGAGCAGGGCAACGTCTACGTGTTCGTCGTGCAGGGCGGCCGCGTCGAGAAGCGTCAGGTGCGAACCGGTGAGCGCCGCGTGGGTGAGGTGCAGATCGTGGCGGGGGTCGCGGCCGGCGAGCAGGTCGTCACCGAGGGCACGCAGAAGCTGCGCGACGGGTCGCCGGTGACGGTCCAGCAGGAGCCGACGGCGCGCGCCGCGAACGAGGCCGACGGGGCGCGCACATGAGGCTGTCCGAGCTGTCGGTGCGCCGCCCGGTGCTCGCCACCGTGATCAGCCTGCTGCTCCTGATCCTTGGGCTGCTCGCGGCGTCGCGGCTGCCGATCCGCGAGCTGCCGGACGTCGAATCGCCGATCGTCTCGATCGAGACGGAGTACCTCGGCGCCTCCGCGGACATCGTCGAGACCAAGATCACGCAGGTCATCGAGGATCGCGTCGCGGGCATCGAGGGCATCACCGAGATCACCTCGGAGTCGACCGACGGGCGCTCGAGCATCAACCTCGAGTTCGCGCCGGAGCGCGATGTCGACGAGGCGGCCAATGACGTCCGCGACCGCGTCTCGCGTGTGGCCGACGATCTGCCGGAAGAGGCCGATCCTCCCGATATCGGCAAGGCCGACTTCAACGCCGAATCGATCATCTATCTCAACCTGGCGAGCGACACGCTCAACGTCCTGGAGCTCACGGACTACGCCGAGCGCATGCTGGTCGAGCGGCTGGGGGTGTTGCCGGGTGTCGCCCGCGTTCGCCTGAATGGCGCACGCCGCTACGCGATGCGGGTCTGGCTCGACCGCGGGGCGCTCGCCGCGCGGCAGCTGACCGTCGCCGACGTCGAGGCGGCGCTGCGCCGCGAGAACGTGCAGCTTCCCGCCGGCAGGCTGGAGTCCTCGCAGCGCGAATTCACGCTGCGCACGGACACCGGGCTCTCGAGCGAGCAGGACTTCCGCCAGCTCGCGGTCGGCCGCGGGCCGGACGGGTATCTCGTGCGGCTCGACGAAGTCGCCGACGTGCGCCTCGCCGCGGAGAACGAGCGGAGCCTGTCGCGCTCCAACGGCGTGCCGGGCATCAGCATCGGCATCGAGCAGATCTCGAAGGCCAACACCCTCGAGGTGGCGCGTCACGTGCGGGCGGAGATCGAGCGGCTGCGCCCGGATCTGCCTCCCGGCACCCGCCTCGAGATCAATCTCGACCGCTCGGTGTTCATCGAAGAGTCCATGAAGGAAGTGATGGTGGCGCTCGGCATCGCGCTGGTGCTGGTGCTGACCGTCATCTATCTGTTCCTCGGCAACGTGCGGGCGACTCTGATCCCGGCGCTGACGATCCCGGTGTCGATCATCGCCGCGTTCCTGGTGATGGCGTCGATGGGTTTTTCGATCAACGTCCTGACTCTGCTCGGCCTGGTACTCGCGATCGGGCTCGTCGTGGACGATTCGATCGTCGTGCTCGAGAACATCTACCGTCGCATGGAGGGCGGCGAGCCGCCGCTGATCGCCGCGGTAGACGGCAGCCGCGAGATCGGCTTCGCGGTGATCGCGACCACCGCGGTGCTGGTGGCGGTGTTCGTGCCGATGTCCTTCCTGCAGGGCGCGGTCGGCAAGCTGTTCCGCGAGTTCGGGTTCACGATTGCCGCCGCAGTGCTGTTCTCGGCGCTGATCGCGCTGACCCTGACGCCGATGCTTGCCTCGAAGCTGCTGGCCACAGGCGCCACTCGGTCGCGCTTCTCCAACATCGTCGATGCCTTCTTCCACCGCCTGTCGGGGCGCTACGACCGCTCCCTGCGCCACCTCATGGAACGGCCATGGCTGGTGGTCGGGGCGATGATCGGGGTGATGGCGGTCGCGGCGCTGCTGTTCCGCGGGCTGCCGAGCGAACTCGCGCCGGCCGAGGACCGCGGCATGGCCTACCTCGGCCTGACCGGTCCGGAGGGCGCGACGCTCGAGTACATGGACCGCCATGCACGCATGGTCGAGGACATCCTGATGGCGGAGGTCGCCGACGGCGAGGTCGTGCGTGCGATCGTGCGGGTTCCCGGCGGGTTCGGCGGCGGGGCGCAGATGAATCAGGCGCGTGGCTTCATGCTGCTCAAGCCCTGGGGGGAGCGCGAGCACAACGCCGAGCAGATCGCGCAGCGCATCCGCGCGAAGCTGAACGAAATCCCGGGCGTGCGGACCTTCGTCGGCACCCCGGGCGGGTGGACGGTCAGCGGCGGCTCGCCCGTGCAGGTCGTGCTCGGCGGCACCGAGTATGCCGATCTCGTGCAGTGGCGCGATCTGCTGATGGCGCGGATGGAGGAGAACCCGGGGCTCTCGAATATCCAGTCGAACTTCGAGGAGCGCAAGCCGCAGATCCGCATCGCCGTCGATCGCGACCGCGCGGCGGACCTGGGCGTGTCGCTCGAGACCGTGGGCCGGACGCTGGAAACGGTGCTCGGCTCGCGAGTCGTGACCACCTTCATCGAGCGCGATCGTGAATACAACGTGATCCTGCAGGGCCGTGCGGAGGATCGCGCGACGCCAGCCGATCTCGACAGCATCTACGTGCGCTCTGCCCGCACCTCCGAGCTCATTCCGCTTTCGAATCTGGTGCGGCTCACCGAGGTGGCCGGCGCTACCAATCTCAACCGCTTCGACCGGCTGCGGGCGATCACGATCTCGGCGGCGCTCGAGCCGGGCTATACGCTGGGTGAGGCGCTCGATTTCGTCGAAGGTGTGATCGAGCGCGAAATGCCGCCCTCGATCCGCCTCAATTACGACGGGCAGTCGCGCGAGTACAAGGATTCGGGCGGCCGGCTGTATTTCATGTTCGTGCTGGCACTCGTCGTGGTGTTCCTGGTGCTCGCGATGCAGTTCGAGAGCTTCCTGCACCCCTTCGTGATCATGACCACGGTGCCGCTCGCGGTCACCGGCGCCTTGCTCGGCCTGTGGTTCTACGGCATGTCGATCAACGTCTTCAGCCAGATCGCCGCGATCATGCTGGTCGGACTCGCGGCCAAGAACGGCATCCTGATCGTCGAGTTCGCCAATCAGCTGCGCGACCGCGGCCTCGACTATCGCGAGGCGGTGGTGGAGGCGGCGGCGATCCGGCTGCGCCCGGTGCTGATGACGAGCTTCTGCACGGCCTTCGGCGCGCTGCCGCTGATGCTGGCCAGCGGGGCTGGCGCCGAGTCGCGCCAGGCGATCGGCGTGGTCGTCTTCTATGGCGTCTTGATCTCGGTCTTCCTGACCCTGGGCGTGGTTCCGGCGCTGTATACCCTCGTCGCCCGCAACACCCGCTCACCCGAGGCCGTCGGTCAACTCCTCGACCGGCTGCGCGAGAGCTTGCCCGGCTCGGCTCGGCGTGCACGCAGCGTAACACAAGTTACTGAGAAATAAAGCATTATTTCTGCCATGAGTCTGGCGGGCCCGGGTTTCGAGGCTCCGACTTGGTAGAATGGCGCCCCTTAAAGAAGAATCCGGTCCCGGTTGAGATGGCGGCGAGGCATCCGCCCTCGGCCCGGGCCGGTGGTCGCGATCATGGCCCCGTCCCCGTACCAGCAACTGGAGCAGGAGTTCCGCCGGCTGCACGCCTTTCGCGGTGCCGCCAGTTTGCTCCGTTGGGACGCGGCGGTGATGATGCCGCGCGGCAGCGCGGACGTCCGCGGCGAGCAGCTCGCGGCGCTCGAGACCGAATGTCACGCGCTGCTCACCTCGCCCCGCGTCTCCCGGCTCATCGAACGCGCCCACGCCAACCAGTCGCAACTCGAAGACTGGCAGCTCGCCAACCTCCGCGAGATGCGCCGCGAGCGCGACCACGCGATCGCCACGCCGTTGTCGCTGGTGTCGCGGCTCGCCAAGGCGACCGCGCAAGCCGAGGTCCGCTGGCTCGAAGCCAAGGAGCAGGCGGATTTTGCGCTGTTCGCCCCGAACCTCGAGGAGGTGGTGGCGCTCACTCGCGACCGCGCGCAGGTTCTGTCAAAGGCGCTCGGGCTCGCGCCCTACGACGCGCTCATTGACGAGTTCAGCCCCGGTTTCCTGAGTGCCGAGATCGATCAGCTGTTCCGCGCCGTCGGGCGTCGCCTCCCGGGGCTGATCCGCGACGCCATCGAGCTGCAGGCGGCACATGCGCCGCTGCCCCTGGCTGCCCGGGTCGGGCCGGCGAAGCAGCGCGCGCTTGCGCTCGAAGTCATGAAGGCGCTCGGCTTTCCCTTCAACCGCGGCCGGCTCGACGAGAGCTCGCATCCGTTCACGGAAGGCGGGTGGGGCGACGTGCGGATCACCACGCGTTTCGACGCCGCCGATCCTTTCGTCGGGCTGTTCGGTGTGCTGCACGAAACCGGGCAGGCGATGTACGACCTCGGTCTGCCGGAGGCCTGGCGCGACCAACCCGTCGGGCGTGATCGCGGCATGGCGCTCGAGGAAAGCCAGTCGCTGCTGCTCGAGATGGTGATCGGCCGCGGCCGTCCCTTCCTCACCTGGCTGCAGCCGCTGGTCACAAAGCATTACGGCGTGAGCGGTCCCGAATGGGAGGCGGACAACCTGTACCGGACGCTGACGCTCGTGCGTCGCAGCGCCGTGCGGATGGATGCCGACGAGCTCACCTATCCGGTGCACATCATGCTGCGTTACGAACTCGAGAAACGCATTCTCGACGGTGCGCTCGCGGTGCGCGACCTGCCGGCGGCGTGGAACGAGGGTCTCGAGCAGCGTCTCGGCATCAGACCGGCGAACGACGCCGAGGGTTGCCTGCAGGACGTACACTGGGCCGTCGGATCGTTCGGGTACTATCCGGCGTACGCGCTGGGCGGCTTCATCGCGGCGCAGCTCTACGAGAGCCTGCGCGGCGAGTTGCCGACGCTCGACGAGCAGATCGCGGCGGGGCAGTTCGGCGGGCTGTTCGGCTGGCTGCGCGAGAACGTCCACGGCGTCGGCGCGCGTGTGAGCTCGCAGGAGCTGATTCGCAACGCCACCGGCAAGCCGCTGTCCGCGGCGCCGTGGCTGCGCTACGCAGAGTCCAAGTACCTGGAGCAGTAATGGGGATATTCTCCATTTCGTCTGCCGGCGGACCTGCTGGGACTCTGATTCCCGAAATGGAGAATGTCCCCATTACTGCCGAAACGGAGAACGTTCCTGTTTCCAACAACACGCGCCGGCTCGGGGCGCGGCTCCGTGGGCTTGTGGGTAAGGCGATCGCCGACTACTCGATGATCGCTGAAGGCGACCGCGTCATGGTGTGCCTCTCCGGAGGTAAGGACTCGTACACACTGCTGGACATGCTCCTGTCCCTGCAGCGCAGCGCGCCGGTGCGCTTCGAGCTCATGGGCGTGAACCTCGACCAGAAACAACCGGGGTTTCCGGCCGAGATGCTGCCGCGGTATCTGAGCTCGCTCGGCGTGCCGTTTCACATCATCGAGCAGGACACCTATCGCGTGGTCAAGCGGGTGATTCCCGAGGGGCGCACGATGTGCGGGCTCTGCTCGCGGTTGCGGCGCGGCGCGCTGTACCGCTATGCGCGCGAGAACGGCTTCAACCGCATCGCGCTCGGCCATCACCGCGACGACATCGTCGA
>JBQGDL010000030.1:0-13787 GCA_052039045.1 Steroidobacteraceae bacterium | reverse complement strand
CGGCGCTGCAGCGCGACTGGTCCGACCGGTACGTGGCGATCCTCGAGGCGAACAATGCCCATCCGCCGTTCTGGCTGCGCGTCAATACGATGCGAAGCGACGTCGATGCCGAGCAACGCGCACTGGAGGCCGCCGGCTTCCACTGTCACCGCGCGTCGCTGGCACCGGATGCGCTGCGTGTCGAGCCGGCGGCGGACGTGCGCTCGCTGCCCGGCTTCGTCGAGGGCCGGGTTTCGGTGCAGGACGCGGCCGCGCAGCTTGCCATCGAGCTCCTCGCGCCGTGCGCCGGCGAGCGCATCCTCGACGCCTGTGCCGCACCCGGCGGTAAGACGGCGCACATGCTCGAGCGCACCGAAGGCCGAGCGCAGGTGACCGCGGTCGACGCCTCCGCCGCGCGGCTCACGCGCGTGCAGGCCAACCTCGATCGGCTGGGGTTGGCGGCGACGCTGGTGGCGGGCGATGCGCTGCGGCCGGAGGCGTGGTGGGACGGCCGCCCGTACGCGCGCGTCCTGCTCGACGTGCCATGCTCCGGCACTGGCGTGATCCGCCGTCACCCCGACATCAAACTGCTGCGCCGTCCGGGAGACATCGAGCCGCTCGCGCGACGGCAGCGCGCCATGCTCGGGGCGCTGTGGCCGCTCGTCGGTCCCGGCGGGCGGCTGCTGTACACGAGCTGCTCGGTGCTCAAGGCCGAGAACGCGGGGGTGGTTGCCGCTTTCCTGGCCGACACCCCCGCGGCGGTGGATGTCACGGCCGCGGCGGCAGCCGGCTGGCCGGCCGGGGCGGACGGCGGGGGGCCAGGCCATGCCTGGCTGACCGGTGAGGCCGACATGGACGGCTTCTATTATGCTTGCCTCGAGAAACGGGGCTAGCGTTGGAATTCAGCCACAGCCGTAGCCTGACTCCCCGCCGGAGTCCGCCTTTTGCCGCGCTCGGCGGCTGGGCGTTGCTGTGCTTTCTCGCAACGCCGGTTGCCCATGCGGACACGACGCTCGTCATCCGCGACGCCGACCTGCGCCTCGGCGAAAACGTCTACGAGCTCGACACGAATCTGCTCATCGAGCTCGACGACGCGGCGCGCAGCGCAATCGAGGGCGGGCTCACGATGCGGCTCGACTACGAGATCGGCATCGGCCGCATCCGCAGCTACCTGCCGGACGACGGCATCGCCGCGCTGGTGCAGAGCTACGAGCTCACCTACCACGCCTTGAGCCAGCGCTACCTGCTGCGCAACCTCAACACGCGCGAGCAGTTCGACTACGGGTCGCTGCAGACGGCGCTCGAGCGGCTGTCGCAGATCCGCAGCCTGCCGGTGATCGACGCGAATCTGCTCCCGTCGGGACCGGCATACAGCGTCCGGGTGCGCGCAGTGCTCGACCTGGGAGGCACGCCCGCCGCGCTCAAATGGCTGCTGTTCTGGACCGAGGACTGGAGCGCGACCAGCCGGTGGTACACATGGACGCTTCGTCCCTGAAGCGGGCCGGTTCCGCGGCCCTGATGGGCGTGGGCGGGCTGCTGTGGCTCGCGGCGATCCTGTTCATGGCACAGACCGCGCAGAACTCCGAGCAGTTCGGCCGACTGCATCCCTGGATCCTGATGGTCAACGCGGCGGGTCTGCTGCTGCTGCTGGTGCTGCTCGGCGCGAAGCTCGTGCAACTCGTGCGCGACTGGCGCGGCCACGTCATCGGCTCGCGGATCAAGGCTCGCATGGTGTGGATCTTCGGCGTGCTGGCGACGCTGCCGATCCTGCTCGTGTACTTCTTCGCCGTGCAGTTCCTCAGCCGCGGCATCGACAGCTGGTTCAACGTCGAAATCCGCCGCAGCCTCGACGACGCGCTGGTCCTGTCGCGCTCGGCTCTCGAAGTGCGCATGCGCGAGCATCTCGCGGACACCCAGCTCGTCGCGGACGAGCTGGCGGCGAGCGGTGGCGCCTATCCCGGGTTGCTCGAGGCGCTGCGCCAGCAGGTCGGCGCGCTCGAGCTCACCATCGCTACCGATAGCGGCTCGCTGATCGCGCTCTCGAAAGGGCTGTCGCCGGATCTGGTGCCGGAGGAGCTGCCCGAGGAGCTGCTGCTGCAGATCCGTCAGGGGCGCCCCTTCGTGAGTCTCGAGCCGCAGGCGAGCGGCGGGTATCTGGTGCGTACCGCGGTGCAGCTCGGTCCGACGATCCCCGGCCGCGAGCGGCTTGCCGTGCAGGCGGTCTATCCGGTGGCCGAGCGGCTGGGTGCGCTCGCCGACACGGTGCAGGCCGCCTACCAGCAATACGGCGAGAAGGACTACCTGCGGCGGCCGCTCAAGGCGAGCTTCATCCTCACGCTTACCGTGGTGCTGCTGCTATCGCTGCTCGCGGCGTGGTACGGCGCGATCTTCACGGCGCAGCGCCTGGTGCAACCCATTCAGGATCTGGTCAAGGGCACGCGCGCCGTCGCGCACGGCGATCTGGATACGCGTCTGCCGATGACCTCGCACGACGAAATGGGCTTCCTGGTGCATTCGTTCAACGACATGACCAAGCGTCTGCGCCGGGCTCGCGAGGACCAGCAGCTCGCGCAGCAGGCCGCCGAGACGGAGCGCGCCAACCTCGCGATCATTCTCGCGCGGCTCTCGACCGGCGTGGTATCGCTCGAGCCGGACCTGCGCGTGCGTACCGCGAACCGCGCCGCGAGCATGATCCTCGGCGACGACCTCGAGGCGCGCGTCGGCGAGTCGTTCGAGTCGCTCGGGTCGCCCGAGAGTCTGCTCGGCCAGTTCCGCGAATCGGCGCGCGCGCGCCTCGTTGCGGGCGACGACGAATGGCGCGAGCAGCTCACGCTCGCCGCGGGCACCGGGCGGCGCGTGCTGATGTGCGCCTGCACGCCGCTGCCGGGCGAGGGCGACACGCCCGGCGGCTATGTGCTGGTGTTCGACGACATCACCGCCATGCTGCAGGCGCAGCGCGAGTCGGCCTGGGGCGAAGTGGCGCGCCGACTTGCGCACGAGATCAAGAACCCGCTGACGCCGATCCGCCTCTCCGCCGAGCGCATGCGCCACAAGCTGCTGCCGGCGATGGCGGAGAAGGAGGCGCAGATCCTCGACCGCGGCACGGAGACCATCGTGCAGCAGGTCGAGGCGATGAAGGAGATGGTGAACGCCTTCAGCGAGTACGCGCGTGCGCCGCGTTTCGAGATGGCGAGCATCGATCTCAACAAGCTGGTGACCGAAGTGACGGACCTGTACCGCGCGCAGGACACGCGCCGGCGAGTGCACCTGACGGTCGAGCTCGATCCGGGCATCGGGACCGTGATCGCAGATCAGGGCCGGCTGCGGCAGCTGCTGCACAACCTGCTCACCAACGCGACCGAGGCGCTCGAGGGCCGTCGCGGCGGCGAGGTCCTGGTGCGCACGCGGCTCGCGAGCCGCGACACCAGGGACTGCGCCGAGATCATCGTCGAGGACGACGGGCCGGGCTTCCAGCGCGACCTGATCGGCCAGGTGTTCGATCCGTACGTGACGACCAAGGCGAAGGGTACGGGCCTCGGACTCGCCATCGTGCGCAAGATCGTCGAAGAACATGGGGGACATATCGAGGCGGAAAACCGCGCCGAGGGCGGCGCGCGCGTCCGCATCGATCTGCCGTTGAGTGAGCTGGGCAGGCCTGCCGCCGCGCCGCGCACCGAGCGCAAGGCGGAGTCCAGGAGGGAGCGTGCATGAGCACCGCGCGAATACTGGTGGTCGACGACGAATCGGACATCCGGGACCTGGTTCAGGAGATCCTGAGCGAGGAAGGCTACACGGTCGAGACGGCCGCGAACGCGGCGGAGGCGCGGGCTGCGTGCGCGAGGCACGTGCCCGACCTGGTGCTCCTCGACATCTGGATGCCGGACTCCGACGGCATCAGCCTGCTGCGCGAGTGGCAGCTCTCGCAGTCCTTCTCCGCGCCGGTCGTGATGATGTCCGGGCATGGCACGGTCGAGACCGCGGTCGAGGCGACGCGGCTCGGCGCGGTCGATTACGTCGAGAAGCCGCTCTCGCTCGCGAAGCTGCTGCGCACCGTGCAGAAGGCGCTCGACGACGGCCGCCGGCGCAGACAGACGGCCCGCACCCTGGTGCCGCCGTTGCTCGCTCCGGTCGGGCGCAGCCCGCTGATGCGCGAATTGCGCGAGAAGGTGCGCCAGCTCGCGCCGCACGATGCGCCGATCCTGATCGTGGGCGAACCGGGTACGGGTCGCGAAGCCTTTGCGCGCTACATCCACTCGCTCTCCGCGCGCGCCAGCGGTCCGTTCGTGGCGGCAATCGCGGGGGCGCTCGCCGAGGGCGATGTCGAGGCGAACCTGTACGGTGTCGGCAACGGCGGCGAGACGCGCAAGGGCGTGCTCGAGCAGGCCGAAGGCGGCACGCTTTACTTGAGCGGGCTCGAGGACCTGTCGGCGGCGGGGCAGCGCCTGCTGCTCGCCGCGCTCGACAGCGGCAGCTACCTGCGCAAGTCGGGCAGCGCGCCGCAGCGGTTCGACGCACGACTCATCTCCTCGGCGCAGCCGGGCTTCGAGACGCGCGGCGCGGAGCCATTCCGGATCGATCTGCTCTCGCAGCTCAACGTGCTGATGCTCACCGTGCCGCCGCTGCGCGAGTACGCGGAAGACGTCCCGGAGCTGCTGCGCTATTACGTCGACCGGCTGGTGGACGAGGAGCGGCTGCCGTTCCGCCGTTTCAGCGTCGCGGCGCAGAACCGGTTGCGCAACTACCCCTGGCCCGGCAACGTTCGCGAGCTGCGCAACCTCGTGCATCGGCTGCTGATCCAGGGCGGCAGCGAGGAGATACAACTCGACGAGATCGAGCGACAGATCGCCGCACGCGCCGTGGTCGACGAGCCGCTGGTGAAGCAGGACCTGCTCGCGCTGCCGCTGCGCGAGGCGCGCGAGCACTTTGAGCGCGCGTATCTGACGCAGCAGCTGCAGCTCTGCAACGGCAAGGTCGGCCAGCTCGCGAAGCGCGTCGGCATGGAGCGCACGCACCTGTACCGCAAGCTGCGTTCGCTCGGCGTCGATTTTCGCCAGTCCGAGGACTGACCGAAAAGGGGCATTCTCCATTTCCGCCACGGTCGGAAACGGGGAGTGCTGCTTCATTTCCTGTTGGAAATGGAGAGTGTCCCCTTTTCGATCTGGCTCCGAGCCGAATTCATTGGGCCGCCGCCCGGGCCGGGAAGTCGCGCAGCGCGGTCGATACCGCGTGCTGGATCGCAGCCGGCTCGACGCTGCCCTTGGTCAGGCGGCCCTCGATGCTGCCCTGCCAGACCTCGGCATTCTTCGCGGCGTCGATCGCATGGATCACGAGCTTGCCTTCGGTGAAGTTGCGCACGCTCGAACTGCTCACGCCGACCGAGCCGCCGACGTTGCCGCCCCAGCTGCCGACGCCTACGCCGATGCGCACCGGGCTGCTCTCGACCTTGTCGGCCTTGGCGGTCTCGTAGGCGATGCGCAGATCCGGATCGTCCTGCGATTCGGCGTACCCCTTGCGCTTCATCTCCGCGGCGATCGCGGCGCGGATGTTCTTGTCGAGCAGCTGCAGCGGCGCATCGCTGCCCGCCGGAGCAGGCGTCGGCGCCCATCCGAATGTCCTGTACTCCGCGAAGTTCGCCGCCGGGTCGCGCATCGACTGGGGCTGTGGCGGCGGTGTGGCGCAGCCCGCGAGCAGCGCGACGGCGATCAGGCAGGCACGGATCGGACTTCGCATGGCAGGCCTCCTCACGCGGTGGCGGTCAACGGTTATTTTGCGGCCGCCACCATGTAGTCGACGGCATTGATCACCGACTGGTCGGAAAGATCGGTGCGCCCCCCCTTCGGCGGCATGAAGCCCGCCTTGCCCTGGTACCCGGCGAGCGCGTGCTGGTGCAGCGTGTCGGCCCCCTGCGCGATCCGCTCCGCCCAGGCCGCCTTGTCGGCGAACTTCGGCGCGCCGGCAACCCCGGCGCCGTGACAGGCGACGCAGGCCTGGTTGTACACCTCTTCGCCAACGAGATCGGCGGCGGCGGCCGCGGGCGCCGGCGTCTGCGGCTCGAGAGCGGAATTGTCCTGGCCCGCGACTGCGACACGCGCCACGGGCTCGATCCGCTCGAGCAGCTCGCGCTGGTAGACGGGGTCGTCCTGCAGCTGCGCCTCGACGGAGCGACCCGAGATCACGCGCGCCAGACCGAGCAGCACGAGGGTTACCGCGAACAGGATGCCGAGCACCAGCATGAAGGTGTCGAAGAACGTGCGATCGTGCTTTTCGCTCACTGCGGCTCCAGGCAGGGCTGCGGACAGGGTCGCGGATTATACCGTCACGGCCGGGGAACCCCGCGGCTCGCCGCGAGCGCGGTCCCGATCTCTCAGGCAGCCGAAATTGGACGCTCGGCGGCCCCGCGGCTAAGATTTGCGCCCCCCGCGGGATCCGACGTGCGCCCGTAGCTCAGTTGGATAGAGTGTCGGCCTCCGAAGCCGAAGGTCGTGGGTTCGAATCCCGCCGGGCGCGCCAGGTTTCCCGTTGTCCTTGCCTCCCGAACTATAGAAAAAGAAGGCGACCCTTGAGCGTGGAAGAGCGCCTCGTCAACCAGAACTGGTGGATCACCACCTTGATGATCAAGGAGCACCGGTACTGCCCACCCCTGACGCAAGACATCAAGTGCGACGTGCTGATCGTCGGCGGTGGATTCAGCGGCGTCAGCGCGGCGGCCGAGTTCCTGCGCAAGGGACTGAAGGTCGTGCTCATCGAGAGGAACATCGTCGGCGGCAGTTCTTCGGGCCGCAGCGCGGGGTTCTTGACCCCGGACAGTGAACTGGAGCTGCATCAGCTGGTGCGGCGCTACGGCGCGAAGGCCGCCGCCGAAATCTGGGACGCTCCCTGCCTGGGAATCGAACGCCTGGTCGGCAACATCAAGAAGCACGACATCCGGTGTGGATTGCTGCGGCAGGATTCGCTGTTCCTAGGCCTCGGAAAAGGTGGCGAGGAGGCAGTGGCGTCGGAGCTCGAATGCCGGCAAAGCGTTGGGTTCACCGATCAACGGACCTACGACGTCGATCACCTGCGGGCGATCCTCGGTGCGCAGGGCTACACCGCCGGCATTCGTTACGGCGGTACCTACGGCGTCAACCCGCTGATGTGTCTGCAGGCATTCAAGGACCTGCTGATCGAAGGCGGCATGGACGTTTACGAAAGTACCGCCATGGAGAGGCTGGACGATCATACCGCCTACACGCATGCCGGAAGCGTGACCGCGGATCAGATCATCGTCGCCGTCGACAAGCTCAGCAACTCGGTCAGTCCGCTGGCCGATGAAGCCTTTCACGCACAGACTTTCCTCGGCGTCACGGAGCCCCTGACCGATCGTGAGCTGCGCATCTTGTTCCCGTCCGGCGAGCAGATGCAGTGCTGGGATTCCAAGCTGGTGTATTCGTATTTCAGGCTGACGGCCGACAATCGGTTGCTGCTCGGCGGAGGCACTCCGATAACCACGTATCTCAAGGACGCCTTCAACAATCCACGCGTCATCAGGCGCGTCATCGAGGATTTCAGAAGCCACTTCGCCGAGCTTCGGGATCTCTCCTTTATCCAGTTCTGGCCCGGCCAGATCGACATGAGTCGCGATCTCCTCCCGGTGATCGCGAGGCCACCCGGACAGCCGCACATACGCTTCATCCTCGGCTGTGTCGGAATTCCCTGGGCAGTGTTCTGCGGCAGCTTTGCCGCGAGGAATGTTCTCGCAGAGGCCGACGAAGACTACGACAAATACTTCAACTACTTCTCCAACCAGCGTCGCTTCACTCTGCCGAGCGGCCTGGCCAGGGTGATTGGCAAGCCGCTGCTGTTCTCGCTGGCCAACGCCTGGGCCAAGTTCTACCAGGTCGATACGCTGCGCCGTCGCGCGGGGCAGGAGAGGGAGTTCTGACCGCGCCTCGATATCGCCGTCGACCCCGCGATCGCTCTGTGTTGTGGTTTACGTCCCCGCGGCGGTGCGGACTATGTAGCCGCCGGACTTTTCGTCCTTCTCGAGCTCGATCAGCTTCTGCGCCTGCGCTTCCTCGAGCAGCTCGCTGAAGCCGCGAAAGCCGTGGTAGATCTCGTTGAATCCGGGGCGCTGGCGCTTGATCGCCTGCTTGATCATCGAGCCCCAGATCTTCTCGTCCTCGTCGCGCTCCTCGGACAGCGCCTCGATCGTCTTCAGCACGAGGTCGAAGGCCTCCTGGCGCCGCTCTGCCTCCGTGCTGCCGGGTGCCGCTGCCGTCGCGCCGACGGACCCCGGCGCGACCTCTGCTGCCGCTGCTGCAGCCGGTGCGGGCTTTGCCCCCGCTGGCTTCGCGGCGCTCTTGCGCCGCCCGCGCCGCTGTTCCTCCTTGCGCACCAGGTCGTCGTAATAGATGAACTCGTCGCAGTTTGCGATCAGCAGGTCCGAGGTCGAGCTCTTCACCCCCACACCGATCACGATCTTGTTGTTCTCGCGCAGCTTGCTCACCAGCGGCGAGAAATCCGAATCGCCGCTCACGATGACGAAGGTGTCGACGTGCGCCTTGGTGTAGCAGAGGTCGAGCGCATCGACCACCATGCGGATGTCGGCGGAATTCTTGCCGGACATGCGCACGTGTGGGATCTCGATCAGCTCGAACGAGGCCTCGTGCATCGCGGCCTTGAATTCCTTGTAGCGCTCCCAGTCACAGTAAGCCTTCTTGACCACGATGCTGCCCTTGAGCAGCAGCCGCTCGAGCACCTTGTCGATGTCGAAACGCGCGAAGCGGGCGTCGCGCACACCGAGCGCGACGTTTTCGAAGTCGCAGAACACGGCCATGTTGGTGATCGCGGGCTTCGCCATTGCTATAGCCACCCTTTGCGCCGGAAGTACACGTACGGGACGACTGCGGAGACGACCATCGCGAGCAGCGCCAGCGGGTAGCCCCAGTGCTTGTGCAGCTCGGGCATGAACTCGAAGTTCATGCCGTAGACGCTCGCCACCAGCGTCGGCGGCAGGAACATCACCGCCGCAACCGAGAAGATCTTGATGATGTTGTTCTGCTCGAGGTTGATGAGGCCGAGCGTCGCGTCGAGCAGGAACGATACCTTGGTCGACAGGAAGCTCGCGTGGTCGGACAGCGACTGCACGTCGCGCAGCGTCGACTTGAAGCGCCCGCGCTGATCCTGCGACAGCGTGACGGTCGTCGTCTGCTGCACGTACATCAGCAGCCGCTGGAAGCTGATCAGGCTCTCGCGCGCCTTCGAGATCAGGTCGCCGTCGATCCCGATGCGCTGGATCATGCCGTGCAGATCGCGGCTCGTGGGGGCGGCGGCGTCGGCGCGCGGAAAGATCAGCTGCGACACGGAGTCGAGATCGAGCTGCACGCGCTCGAGCAGGTCCGCAGTGCGCTCCGTGAACGCCTCGAGCAGCCCCGCGAGCAGCGTCGCCGAGGAGGTGCACGCCGCGGGCGAGCGCTCGACGAGGCTCATGAAGCGCCGGATCGGCGTCGGATCCGCGTAGCGGTTGGTGATCAGCCGGTCGTTGGCCAGGATGAACGTGACCGCGCTCGACTCCGGCGCCGGGCCGTCGAGCTTGGTGCCGACCGTGGCCGTCATGTAGACGGCCCCGTTCTCCTCGTAGAGGCGGCTCGAGGTCTCGATCTCCTTCATCTCGTCGCGCGTTGGCACGTCGACGGTGAGCAGCGATTCGACCGCCTTTTCCTCCTGCGGCGTCGGCTCGAAGAGGTCCGCCCAGAGGAATTCGTCGGGGAAAGGCGCCGGCGGGACGTGCTCGACCCAGGTATAGCCACTGCCGGTGGGAATCAGCAGACGCAGCATGCGGGGCGCCGTGTCAGCATGGGCGCACTTTTAGCACACCGCCGCGGTCGGACGCTCAGCTCGCGGGGGTCGCGCGTGACGCCAGGTCGTTCATGAGGTCGAACAACGCCGTCTCGGACCCGGCCATTGAGACGTCGGTGACATAGCGGCCGTTGACGACGAAGGTCGGCGTGCTGGTGATGCGATAGCGCTTGTTGAGATCCGCCGCCCGGGCAAGCTTGGTCTCGACTGCGAACGAGGAGAAGGTCTTCTGGAAGTCCTGTTTCGAGACTCCCTTCGAGGTGAAGAAAGCCTCGATCTTGGCCTGCGTGTCGAGCCGGTTGCCGCGTACGTTGATCTCGCGGTAGATCTCGGTGTTGAGCGCCGGCAGCCTGCCGAGCAGCTCCGCGGTGTAGAACACGCGGGCGTGCGTCTTGAGCAGATCGTTCCACATGGCCGGCACGCGGACCAGCTCGACGTTGGCGGGTTTGTCGTTGGTCTCCCAGCTCTCGAGCTTCGGCTCCAGCGCGTAACAGTGCCCGCAGGCGTACCAGAACACCTCGACCACCTCGACCTTGCCGCGTGCAACGCTGGTGGGTTGCGCGGGCGTCAGCGTCTTGTAGTGCTCGCCTTCCTTGAATTCGGCCGAACAGGCGACACCGCCCGCAAGCAGCAGAGCGGAAAGCGCGAGGACGCGCAGAGGCAACGGTAGTGCGTGGTGCATGGCAGCTAAGACCTGTTCGAGACGATCCGGTTCAGCGCAGCCCTTGAACATAAGATGCGACGGCATCGATTTCCGCGTCCGATAGCCGTGCCGCGATGCTGCGCATCATCTGGTTCGCGTCGCTGGTGCGCGCCCCTGAGCGATAGGCTCGCAGCTGCGCGGCCACGTACGTCGCGTGCTGGCCCTGGATCGCCGGATAACTCGCGAGCGGATTGCCGCGACCCGCGGGTCCATGGCAGCCCGCGCAGGCCATGATCTCTTCCCTCATGTTGCCGGCGCGGTAAACCTTCTGGCCGAGCTTGAGCTTCGACGGCTCGGTTTCGCCGCCGCGCGCGGTCTGGCTCGAAAACCAGGCGGCGAGGTCGGCGATGTCCTCGTCGCTGAGGCCGGCGGCCATCGGTGTCATGAGCGCGTTCTGTCGCCCGCCGTCGCGGAAGGCCTTGAGGCTTCGGACCAGGTACGCCTCGTGCTGGCCGGCGATGGTGGGCCACTCGGGGTTGGCACTGTTGCCGTCGATGCCGTGGCACGCGACGCACGGCACCGACCTGGCCTGGCCAGCCTCCTTCGAGCCGGCGGCCAGCGCGTTGCTCTCCGCCAAGAGTGCGGCGGCGCAGATCAGGGTCGCGGCGAGCCTGGCGATCATGAAGCCACTCCGACGTCGGCGAGCGAGCTTGAGGTTTTTTCCCGGCGACCGATCTTCGCCGGTCGGTTGGGGCGCGAATTGTACACTACGGGATGCGGCGAGGCGTCCTTCTGGCGGTGCTATGTCTGCGTATCCAAACGCAAAATTCCTGTTGAGCGCCGACGCCCCGCGTCAGTTCCCGGCCGATCTGGGGGCGGAGGTCGCGATCGCGGGGCGCTCGAACGCGGGTAAGTCGAGTGCGCTCAACTCGCTGGTCGGCCGCAAGGCACTTGCCCGGACGAGCCGCACGCCTGGGGCTACCCGGCTGATCAACGTCTTCGAGCTGGCCCCGGGGCTGCGACTGGTCGATTTGCCCGGCTATGGGTACGCCGCCGTGCCGGACGAAATGCGTCGCCGCTGGGGTGCGCTCGTCGAGGCCTACTTCGGCGCCCGACGCAGCCTCAGGGGCGTCGTGATCGTGATGGATGCGCGGCATCCGTTGACGCCGCACGATCGGACCATGCTCGAGCTGGCTGCGTCGCGTGCGCTCCCAGTGCATCTGCTGCTCACGAAGTCGGACAAGCTTGGCCGGGGCGCCGCCCGGTCGGCCCTGCTCGCGGTGCGGCGCGCGACGGGCTCCGGAGCGACCGTTCAGCTGTTTTCGTCGTTGACCGGAGACGGGCTGGCCGAGGCGCGCTCGCGTCTGGCCGGGCTGTTTTCGGTCCGCAAAAAAGAAACCCCGGTTGACCCAGCGGAGCCAACCGGGGAAGACCAACCCGGTATTGGGGGATGACCGGGTCACGCCGCACCCAGGGAGGTAGGTACGGCGCGAGCGTCCGAGGGACGCTCGTTGACATTGGAGCCGCCGCAGGCGCGGAAAGTTCAATCCGCCGTTGCAGGGAAGCCCCGCGCGACTTCAGGAACTGCCGAAAAATCGGCCTGCGGCGGGCCGATTGTCAAAAAATGCTGATAGATTCAGGGGCTTACAGGAAGGTCCACATGATTCCGAGCGAGATCATGTCGACCTCCTCGGGGGCGACGTCGAAAACCTCGTACTCGGCGCGCAGCGACAGGCTCCAGACGCGGAACTGAGCGCCCACCCCATAGGAGAAATCCGTCCCGTCGTCGCTGTCGCTGGCACCCTCGATGTCGGGCAGCCGGGCCTTCGCATCCCAGGTGATGAATCCGCCGCGCGCGAACAGATCGACCGGCCCCACCGGCAGAAACAGCAGCCCGGAGATATTGAACCCGTCCGCCTCGTACTCCAGGCGTTCGCCCTCGAAGGGTTCGGCCGTGAAGTCGCCATCGACCTCGCCGAGATCGACGTAGTTCGCCTCGATGCCGACCCAGTCGAGAATCCGCCACCCCGCATTCAGCTTGAAGCTGGTCGCGTCGTCGTCGATGTCGAAGCCGCCGACGTTGTCGAAGTCGACGTTGGTGTCACCGACGCTCGCGCCGACGTAGATGCCGTTATCGACGGCGAGGGCGCTCGTCGAACCGAGGCTCGCGGCGAGCGCCGCCGCTGCAATGAGGTGTCTGCGCATGTCGGTGTCCTCCTGTGGCGCCTTGGGGCCCGCCGGATTCTAGCCGAGCGGCGTTTCAGTGCGCCTCGTCCCAGTTGTGTCCGTGACCCACATCCACTTTCAGCGGCACTCGCAGCGCCGCCGCGGTCGCCATGCGCTCGCGCAGTCCCGCCTCGACCGCATCGAGCGACCCTTCCTGCACCTCGAGCACGAGCTCGTCGTGCACCTGCATGATGAGCCGCGCCGGAATCCTGTCACGCGTGAGCCAGCCGTGCACGGCGATCATCGCGCGTTTGATGATGTCGGCGGCGGTGCCCTGCATCGGCGCGTTGATCGCGGCGCGCTCGGCGGCCTGGCGCAGCTGCGGATTCGCGGCGCGGATGTCCGCCAGGTACAGCCTGCGTCCGGCGACCGTCTCGACGTAGCCTTGCGCGCGGGCGGCGGCGCGCGTGCCTTCCATGTAACGCCGCACGCCGGGGTAGCGCTGGAAATAGAGCTCTACATACTGCTGGGCGGCGCCGCGTTCGATGCCGAGCTGACGCGCCAGCCCGAACGCCGACATGCCGTACATCAGGCCGAAGTTGATCACCTTCGCTGCGCGCCGCTGGTCCGCGCTGACCGCGGCCAGCTCGACTCCAAAGACCTCGGCCGCCGTGGCCTGGTGGATGTCACGCTCCTCGGCGAATGCGCCCAGCAGCCCCTCGTCGCCCGACAGGTGCGCCATGATCCGCAGCTCGATCTGCGAGTAGTCGGCGGCCACGATCACGTGGCCGGGTTGCGCAATGAAGGCCTGGCGGATGCGCCGGCCCTCGCTCCGGCGGATCGGGATGTTCTGCAGATTGGGATCGGTGGAGGACAGCCGCCCCGTGGCTGCCACAGCCTGGTGATAGCAGGTGTGGACACGCCCGGTGCGCGGATTGCGCTGCGCCGGCAGCTTGTCCGTGTAGGTCGACTTGAGCTTCGCGAGCGCGCGGTACTCGAGGATGATGCGCGGCAGCTCGAATTCGAGCGCAAGCTCCTCGAGGACATCCTCCGCCGTCGACGGCTGACCGGTCGCGGTGCGGCGCTTCACGGGGAGCGCGAGCTTGCCGAACAGCACGTCCTGAAGCTGGCGGGGCGAGTCGAGATTGAAGGCCGTGCCGGC
>JBQGDL010000029.1:0-44073 GCA_052039045.1 Steroidobacteraceae bacterium | reverse complement strand
TCCCTGGCCTTGAAGAAGATTCCGCCGATACCCGTGACTCGTTTCATCTGAGCCTCCTTCGAGAGCATGTTGCTGGCAGCAGGCGTCAGCGGCGTGTCGGAATCGGCGTCGGGTAGGGAATGCCGAGCTTCGCCAGCCGATCCAGGTACAGCTGCCACTTCGCGTCGTGAGTCTCGCCGAGTTCGCGCAGATACGCCCAGGTATAGAGCCCCGTGTCGTGGCCGTCGTCGAACTTGAGCCGCACCGCGTAGTGGCCGACCGGCTCGACGCCGGTGATGCCGACCTCGTGTTTGCCGAGCTGCAGTGTCTCCTGCCCGGGCCCGTGGCCGCGGACCTCGGCCGACGGCGAGTACACGCGCAGGTACTCGAAAGACAGCGAGTACTGAGCGCCATCGTCGAATACGACCTCGAGCACCCGCGATTTCCTGCGCAGGCGGAGATCCGTGACACGCGCCTGACCGGTCATCGACTGGCTCCGTGACGGCAGATCGTCAGTCGTCGATGGGCGTCGCGCCGCGGCTGGTCCGCGCGTAATGCGGCAGCGCCCCGTTCAGGCTCTCCCAAGGGAGCCTGTCCTCGAGCCAGATCTCCCGCGTCGGCGGAAAGTCCTCCGGCGCGTCGAGCGTCACGGTCGTGACGTCGATGGTCTCCAGCTCGTCGGTGCGCTGGTACGTGAGGGGTGTGCCGCAGTCGCGACAGAACGTGCGCTCGACACCCGCCGAGGAGGCGAATCGCGCCGGCGCATCGCCTAGGAAGGCGAAATCCGCCGAACGGAATACCACCCACGCCACCGACGGCGCGCCGCTAGCACGCCGGCAGCTCCTGCAGTGGCACAGGCTCGTAGCGACGGACTCGCCGGTCGCCCGATAGCGAACCCTGCCGCAGAGACAACCGCCTTCCGTCGAGATGTTCACGGCTTCCTCCCATGCCCGGGACCATGTACCCCGGCCCGCTCTTTTACCGAGGCAGGCCGACGCGTTCCATCAGCCGCTGGTATCTGGGCTCGTCGCGCAAACCGGCCAGGCGCGGATCGACCTTCAGATAGCGCACCGAACCCGAGCGCTTCTCGACCGCGCGCTCGAGCCACGTCAACGCGTCGTCGTCGTCGTCGAGCCCTGCGCAGACGAGTGCGGCGAAGAATGCGACGTCGGTGGTGTCGGCCTGGCTCGTGAGCTCACCCAGGAGGTTGCGCGCCTCGGCCTGTCTTCCTGAGATCGCGTACAGATGGCCGAGCGAACCCTTGACGGCTTCGTAGCCCGACATGGCGTCCAACGCGGCTTTCATGTCGCGCTCCGCCGCATCGAACCGCCTCAGTTGCTCGAGCGCCATGCCGCGGATCCAGCGCGGGACCGCCGCTTCGGCCGAGAGCTCCAGCGCGCGACCCTCCTGTGCGACCGCCTCCTCGTACTTGCCCGCTGCGAGCAATGCCATGCCGAGATCTGCATTGATGCGTACCGAGAGCGGGTCGAGCTGACGCGCGCGTTGCATGACCTCGACCGCCTCGTCGGTGCGGCCCAGCGCGGTCAGACACAGCGCATACCAGTGCAGGGCGAGGGTGTAGTTCGGATCGAGCTCGAGAGCGCGCAGGAAGTGTTGCTCGGCTGCCTGCCATTGCCACTCGTGAAGCAGGATGTGCGCCAGGGACGTCTGCGCGGCCGCGGAGTTCTCCTCCAGCTCGAGGGCCTTTGTGGCCGCCGCGCGGGCTTTCACCGTCGACTCCTCCCAGGCCATCAGTCCGTAGTCGTACTGGCTCAGGTAGACGTCGGCAAGCGCTGAATACGCCGGCGCGTATTCCGGCGCGCGCCGGGTCACCTCCTGCAACTGCTCAGCGGCCTTGGCGAAGCCCTCTGGCGTGCGCTGGTTCCAGAAGAAACGGCCGCGCAACACGCTCTGGTAGACCTCCGCGTCGACCGGCGCCGACGTCGCCTGCGATGGCTCCTCGTCGAGGTGGACCTGTAGCGCGCTCACGATCTGTGAGGTGATGTCGTCCTGGATCGCGAAGATGTCCGTCAGCTCGCGGTCGTAGGTTTCCGACCAGAGCTGGTAACCCGTCGCGACGTCGCTGAGCTGTGCGGTGATGCGCAGATGTTCGCCGGACCTGCGCACGCTGCCTTCGAGCACGGTGCCAACGTTGAGGGCGCGGCCGACTTCATGCAGGTCGACCTGCTTGCCCTTGAAGGAGAACGCCGAAGTGCGTGCCGCAACCTTGAGGGCCTTGAAGCGCGCCAGCGCGCTCATGAGGTCCTCGGCGATGCCGTCGGAGAAGTACTCCTGGTCCGGATCGTTGCTCATGTTGACGAAGGGCAACACTGCGATCGAGCTGTGCGTTGCTCCGGCCGGGCGGGGCGAGGCGCTCACGGCTTCTTCGGCGGCGCGGGATGCGGACGCGGGCGGCGCCTTTTCCCACACGAACCGGTCGAGTGCGAAGAGGCCCACCGCGACAGCGAGCACGCCGATGATCAGGAAGTTGAGCGCTCGTGCGTCGCGTCGCGGCGTCGGGAGCCCGGAGGGGACGTCCTCGGTCCGCTTGATGCCCTCTGGTGTGAGTTCGAATGCCCAGGCGAAGACGAGTGCGAGCGGCAGCCCCAGGAACACCAGCGTCGTGACTACCTTGAGGATCCAGGCCGGTGCGCCGAACAGCGGGAAGAGCAGGGCCGCGACCTGAACGACGATCCACCCGGCCGCGCAGTAGGCGATGGCGACCTTGACAACATTGCGGCGCTTCAGCTCGGACCATAACCCGCCCATAGTCCCCCCAGATAAGGCGCCTAGCTGCGCTTCGGCTGCCCCGCTTCGCAGGTTGTCGCGGGATCGGCGCGCACGAAGTCCGCCGTCCAGTTGGTCTCCCACGTCCGGTCGTCATACGCGAACGCCTGTTCCCATCGGGCGTGATCCCGATCGAGCTTGGACCAGGTATAGCGGACCTTCACCGGACGACCGTTGTCGCGATCCTCGCCGTAGAACTCGCCGCGGTCGCCGTCGAAGCCGCCGACGACCGGTGCGTCCATCCGTCCGGTCGTGCTGCTCACCCAGTAGATCGACCACTGCCGCTTTTCGAGGTCGAAAGTGCGAACGGTGAATCCGGCCCAGCCCTTGGTCGGAAAGTACAACTCGTCGACCGTGACCATGCCGCCGAGGTAGAGCGACATGCAGAGCGTGGCGGGAAACTCCTCCCACTCCGTGCGGCCGACGCCGCGCGTCTTGAGACGGCGCTGCGTCGTCGTCCACCCGCCCGCGAAGTAATCGAAGTCGTGCACGTCGCCGGTCCGTGTAGTGGTGTAACCGGGAGGCAGCGCGTCCGAGCCTTGGACGGGCGCCGCTCCGCCGAGCGCGGTCAGGCTCGCGCAGATCGTGATCAAGAGCATGCGCATCGTGCACGCCTCATCCGGCACCGGTTCGATGGAGCCACTGCAGATACTGGTTCTTGTCCCGCTCGATTATGCGCTCCTGCTCTTCTGCCGACAGGCGCTCGATCCGGAACATCTTCTTCGTGTAGTTCGGGTATTCGGCCTCGCTGATGATCTCGCGCCACCAACCGGCGGCGTCAGCCAGCTGAGCCCTGAGCATCGGGAAACTGCCGTTGGCGACTTTCAGGCACGCCAGGACCACACGCGGCTTTTCTCGCACCTCGACGGCCTGAATGAGCTGCTGAATCGCGCTGTGAAGCTCGGCCGCATAGTCCCGCCGGACGATCCGCTCGACGTCCTGGTCAGAAACGCTGGGATGGTACTGCGACATCTGGGCAAGAGAGGTCTGGCCGCCGCGACCCAGCTCTCTTCACTCAGGCTCCTGTGCGGGCTTCACGGGAGGCCAGATTAACGCCTGAGCGACGATCACGTCCCGGCCATTGAAAGTCGCTGCAGGCGAGCCGTAGAGCCGATAGCCGAGGCTCAGCGCCTCGCTGACTCGATCACAAAACGCAGCGTCATCTTTTCCGGTGAGTATGCGGTAGCGGGGCAGTCCTTCCGGAGGTTGCAGTGACTTCCTGGTGGGCATCATGTTCTCTCCACGCGCCGAAACAGGTCGGGGTAGTCCAGCACTATGCCGTCTTCGTCCACGGGCAGCCGCGCCTTGAAGCCGCTGCCGTCGAGGTTCTCGAAGAGATAGAGCCGGTCCGCGAGCCGCGTATACGCCTGCGGTTGCGCGTGAATGGTCAGGTCCGGTGCGAAGATCCAGGCCATGCGGAACTGCCGCCGTTCACCAACCGCCATCGGCTCGCGGCGAATCGGAAAGCTGTTGGTGAACGGAGTTGGCCAGATATCGATGTCGATGCAGCCATCGAGCTTGGCGATGACACAGCCGTCGACGTGTCGCCATCGACCCCGGCCGTCGACACGCAGGTTCAGCGATCGGGTGGAGTGCTCTGTCGTGGAGACCAGTTCCGCTTCGCGGAGCCGCCACGATTCGTCCCACGTCAGGCGATAGGCGAGCCGGAACGGACCGCGCTCCTCGTCGAACGCAAGGACGACGCTGTCGGCCACGCTCTCGGCGAGGAGCAGATGCTCCAGCCCGACGCCCTCCCGGTGCTTGTTCCAGACGGGTGTCCAGAAGATCGTGCGGCGCCATCCGTGCGTCATAGAGACTCTGGGTCACCGTGTTGAGCAGGCGCCCATCGGCATGCACATGATGGTGACATCGAGCCCCGAGTACCAGGCCTACCCGCTGCCAGTGCTTGGCATCGCAAGAATCAGCTGTGCCACCTGCGTGGGCTCATCCATCTGGACGAAATGTCGAGCACCGCGCACCAGGAATAGCTCAGAGGCGGGAATGAGCTCATGGAAGCGCTGGGCGACGCCCTTGTTCAGGTACGGATCTGCATCGCCGAAGATGATTCGGACCGGCCGTCGGAACTCTCGAAGCTCAGGCAGTCTTTGCGTGCGTGATCTTATGGTTGGCAACAAGTCTTCGTTCAGCCGAAAGAAGGCAGGTCGAGCGCTCGGCGTGGCATCGAACTGTTGATACAGCAGTGGCACGAACGTACTTCTGACCTCCGCGTCTCTGAAGAATCTCCCAACCTGCCAGCGATACATGCGCCGGAAGATCCAATGACCAAACATCTGCGACACCGGCCGTGCGATGTTCCGGACGACCGGCATCGAGAACAGCCAGATTGCCTCCGGTGATCGGAGCATTGACATGGTGCAGTAGTAGGTGTTCAACAAGACCAGTCCCGCTACGCGCGCGGAGTGCTCGAGGGCCCAGTCAATGGCCGGTGGACCCGAGGCATCGTGCGCGGCCAGGATGACTTGCTGAAGCTGCAGCCGGCTGATCACGGCATCGAGGTCGCCGGTCTGATTGGACGCCGTGTACGGATAGCCGGGAGGCTTGTCCGAAGCCCCCCATCCGAGAAAATCAAAAAGAATGACACGACGCGGCGGCGAGAGATGAGGAGTCAGACGGTCGTAGAGATGCAGGTTGTCCGGGAAGCCATGCATCAGAATGATCGGCGGTTCCTCTCCCGGATACTCTCGGACGTAGATCCGATGGTGATTCCGCGGCACGAAAGTCTCTTGGTAGACCATCAGGCACTCCGGAGAGGCTGACTACCGCACTGCGGTCGCGCCAGGGCTTAGTCAGTCACCGAGATCAGCCACGATCATCGGACCGCGGCCCTCACAGGATGTATCGCGTCAGATCCTGATCCCGCACCAGCTCGCCGAGGCTCGCGTCGACGTACGCGGCATCGATTGCGACCTTTGTCCCGGCGCGGTCGGAGGCGTCGAACGATACCGCCTCGAGCAGCCGTTCTATCACGGTGTGCAGCCGCCGCGCCCCGATGTTCTCCGTGCGCTCGTTGACCTCGAAGGCGACCTCGGCGATGCGACGCACGCCGTCGGGCGCGAATTCGAGCGTTACACCCTCGGTCGCGAGCAGCGCCGCGTACTGCGTGCAGAGCGATGCGTCGGGCTCGGTCAGGATGCGGACGAAGTCCTCGACGCCGAGCGCGTCGAGCTCGACGCGGATCGGCAGGCGTCCCTGCAGCTCCGGGATCAGGTCCGAGGGCTTCGCCATGTGGAATGCGCCCGAGGCGATGAACAGCATGTGGTCCGTCTTCACCATGCCGTGCTTGGTGCTCACCGTGCAGCCTTCGACCAGCGGCAGCAGGTCGCGCTGCACGCCCTCGCGCGACACGTCGACGCCGGCGGTCTCCTGCCGGCGCGCGATCTTGTCGATCTCGTCGATGAATACGATGCCGTTCTGCTCGGCGTTGGACAGCGCGTTGACCTTGAGCTCCTCCTCGTTGACCAGCCGCGCCGCCTCTTCCTCGGTCAGCAGCCTGAAGGCCTCGCGCACCGGCAGCCGCCGCGTGCGCGTGCGGTTGCCGGCGAGGCTCGAGAACATGCCCTGCAGCTGTTGCGAGAGCTCCTCCATCCCGGGCGGGGCCATGATCTCGACGCCCACGGGCACCGCGCGCACTTCGACGTCGATCTCCCGCTCGTCGAGCTGTCCCTCGCGCAGCATCTTGCGGAAGCGCTGGCGCGTGTCGCTCTCGCGCGCGTCGGGAGTCTCGCCGGGAGTGCGCGGTCGCGGCAGCAGCACGTCGAGGATCCGCTCCTCGGCCGCGTCCATCGCGCGGTGACGGACCTGCTCCATCGCCTGCTCGCGGGTCATCTTGACCGCGATGTCGACCAGCTCCTTGACGATCGAATCCACCTCGCGCCCGACGTAACCGACCTCGGTGAACTTGGTTGCCTCGACCTTGATGAAGGGTGCGTTTGCGAGACGCGCGAGCCGACGGGCGATCTCGGTCTTGCCGACGCCGGTGGGGCCGATCATCAGGATGTTCTTCGGCGTGATCTCGCCGCGCAGGTGCGCGCCGACCTGCATGCGCCGCCAGCGGTTGCGCAGCGCAATCGCCACCGCGCGTTTCGCGGCGCCCTGCCCGACGATGTGCTTGTCGAGCTCCTGCACGATCTCGCGCGGGGTCATCGACATGCTATGGCCCCAGCGTCTCGATCGTCAGGCTGCGGTTGGTATAGATGCAGATATCGGCGGCGATGCCGAGCGCCTTCTCCACGATGGTTCGGGCGTCGAGGTCGGTGTTGGCGAGCAGCGCGAGGGCCGCGGCCTGCGCGAAGGCGCCGCCCGATCCGACCGCGACCAGGTCGTGCTCGGGCTCGATCACGTCGCCGTTGCCCGACACCAGAAACGAATGCGTCAGATCCGCCACGCAGAGCAGCGCCTCGAGTCGCCTCAGGCTGCGGTCCGTGCGCCAGTCCTTGGCGAGCTCGATCGCGGCGCGCGTCAGGTTGCCGAACTGGGTGAGCTTGGTCTCGAAGCGCTCGAAGAGCGTGAAGGCGTCCGCCGTGCCGCCGGCGAAGCCGGCGATCACCTTGCCCTCGTGCAGCCGGCGCACCTTGCGCGCGTTGCCCTTCATCACGGTGTTGCCGAGCGTCACCTGGCCGTCGCCGCCCATGGCGACCAGGCCGTTGCGACGCACGCAGAGGATGGTGGTGCCGTGGGCGGAGGCCATGGGATCTCGCGGCTGGAGGTCGGAACGGGATCTTATCGCTTGCGCCGCGCACGCGGATGCGCGGTGTCGTATACGCGGGCGAGATGCTGGAAATCGAGGTGGGTGTACACCTGCGTCGTCGAGATATTGGCGTGGCCGAGCAGCTCCTGTACCGCGCGCAGATCGCCGCTCGATTCAAGCAGATGCGAGGCGAAGGAATGCCGGAACATGTGCGGATGCACGTGTCCGGGCAGCCCGCGCAGCCGCGCCCAGCGCGCGATCCTGCGCTGCACGACGCGGGGCCCGAGCCGGTGGCCGCCTCGGCCGGTGAACACGGCGCGCTCGCCGACGGCGGCGACGCTGCCACGCTCGGCGAGCCAGCGGCCGAGCGCCGTAGCCGCGTGCCGTCCTACCGGCACGATCCGCGTCTTGCGGCCCTTGCCCGTGACGCGCACGGTGCGGTCGCGCAGGTCGATGTCGCCGAGATCGAGACCGAGCAGCTCCGCGAGCCGCAGCCCCGACGAGTAAAAGAGCTCCATGATCGCCTTGTCGCGTATGCCGAGGCGGTCGTCGCTCTCGAGGTCGAGCAGGCGTCCCATCGCATCGGCGTCGAGCGTGGCGGGCAGCCGCTTGCGCGCCTTCGGCGCCTGCACGCCCGCGGCGGGGTTGTGGCGGATCACACCCTCGCGCAGCAGGAAGCGACAGAAGCTGCGCACGGCCGACAGGCGCCGCTGGATCGAGGAAGGCGAGAGCCCGCGGCGGTGACAGCGCGCCGCGAACTCGCGCACGTGCTGAGTGTCGAGTGAGCGCCAGGCGGTGATGCCCTGCGCGGTGCAGTACTCGACCAGGGCCGCGAGGTCGCGCGCGTAGCCGCTGCCGGTGTTCGCGGAGAGCTGCCGTTCGTTGCGCAGGCTCGCGAGGAAGCGGTTGACGCCGTCCGCGAGCGACTCGCTCATGCAGTGCTGCGTGCGAGCATCGCCTCACTCACGAGCTCGCCGATACGCATCAGGAAATCGGTGCTCATCGTCGGCAGGAAGCGTTCCGTGTCGTGGCTGCCGATCGCGAGCAATCCGAGCGAGGCGCGCTCGCCGAGCGGGATCAGCGCGCCCGAGCCGACGGGGGTACCGTCGCCGCCGAACAGATATTCACGCTGCGTGTCACGCATCTGGCCGCTGCGCGGCCGCGCGTTCTCGAAGAAGGTCTCGAAGATCCTGAGCTCCGCGCTGCCGCGCGGCACGACGCGCAGATGCTGGTTGGCGAGACCCGCGATGCCTTGCAGCGAGCTGTCGGTGATCACGGCCAACCAGCGCGAGGCGCCGAAGTCCTCGCGGAGCGAGGTTTCCAGCGCGCCGATAACACCCGGCAGATCGCGCGAGCGGATCAGGCGCCGCGTCAGCCGGTGCATCCGCTCCGTCGTCAGGTCGTTCGTGCGGCCGTTTTCGATCAGCTCGTGCAGTCGCTGCTCGAGGCTCGTGTGCTTCTCGCGCAGCACGAGCACCTGCCGCTCGACCAGCGAGACGGCGGCGCTGCCGCGTTGATGGGGCAGTCGCAGCCGGGCGAGCACGGCCGAGTGTCGCTCGAAGAAATCGGGGTGCGCCACCAGATGTTCCGCGACCCGTTCATCATCGATCGCGGTCGCGTCGATGCCGCGCGCCGTCTGCTTGGTCATGCCGATTCCTCCATCAGGTGTTCATGCAGTTCGACCTGGCCTTCGAACGAGGTCTCGGCGGGGCCGGTGAGCCAGATCGGCGCCCCCGGGCCGCGCCAGCCGACGATGAGCCGCCCGCCGCGCGCGTCGACGCGCACTTCCTCGGCGAGCGGGCCGTACCGCCGGCCAATGGCCACCGCCGCGCAGGCACCCGTGCCGCAAGCGAGCGTCTCGCCGGTGCCACGCTCGTAGACCCGCAGTCGGACATGTTCCGGAGAAACGATTTCGACGAATCCCACGTTGACGCGCCGCGGAAATCGCGCGTGATTCTCCATGGCCGGCCCGACAGTGTCCACCGGCGCCTCGGTGACGGAGGGCACCCGGATCACCGCGTGCGGATTGCCGACCGAGACGGCGCCGAACTCGACCGGCCCGCTCGGCAGTTCGATGCGGTAGCTCGGCGCCTCGGCGGGTGCGTCGAACGGCAGCGAGCGCGGATCGAAGTCCGGCACGCCGAAGGCCACGGACACGAGCCCGTCGTCGCGCAGCACCGCCTCGACCCCGCCGCCGGGGCTGCCCAGCCGCATCGGCCGATCGTGGCGTCGTCGGCGGCGCGCCACCAGCGTGGCGATGCAGCGCGCGCCATTGCCGCACTGCTCGACCTCGGTGCCGTCGGCGTTGAAGATCCGGTAGTACACGTCGGTGCCCGGGCTGCGCGGCGCGGAGAGCACCAGCGCCTGGTCGAAGCCGATGCCGGTGCGGCGGTCGGCGAGCCGTTTGAGCTGCGCGGGCGAGGGGACTTCGTGGGGCCGGGGCGCGTCGAAGACGATAAAGTCGTTGCCGAGCCCATGCATCTTCGTGAACTTGAGCCGCATGGGCGCGCAGTATGACGGAGTGGCGCGCCGCTCGACAGCCCGCCGATCGCTCACCGCTGGCGGCTCGCCGCCTTCTGTCTTATCCGGCGTCGAGCCGGTACAGGCCGCCGCCGAAGTAATCCACGATGTAGATCTCGCTGTCTGCTCCTTCGGCGAAGGAGCTGATCGAGAGTGAGGTGTCGAGCAGTTCGTCCGGCGTGCGGACGCCGGAGTCCGGCGTGTGCGCGAAGATCCGTCCCGAGCCGAAATCGCCGAAGACATAACGCCCGGCGAGCGCGCTCACGCCCGCGCCGTGGTAGACGTAGCCGCCGGTCACCGAGGCGCCGATGTCGTGGCCGTACTCGACGTCGGGATCGATGAGCGGATCGCCGCCGTTCTCGGTCGGGCAGCCGCTCGGCGGGTTGAAACAATGCGTTCCTTCGCGGATCCGCCAGCCGTAGTTCCCGCCGGCGACGATGCGGTCGATCTCCTCCCAGTCGCCCTGGCCGACGTCGCCGACCCAAAGATCGTCCGTCGCGTCGTCGAAGCTGAATCGCCAGGGGTTGCGCAGGCCATAGGCGTGGATCTCGGGGCAAGGCGCGTCGCCGGAGCCGGTGGCGCAGCGGTCATTGCCGAAGAAGCGATTGCCGGTGGGGATGGCGTAGTCGGTGCCGCTCGAGACGTCGATCCTGAGAATCTTGCCGAGCAGGGTGTGGGTGTTCTGTGCATTGTTGTCCGGGTCGCCGCCCGAGCCGCCGTCGCCGAGCGCCATGTACAGCATCCCGTCGGGGCCGAAGGCGAGATGCCCGCCGTTGTGGTTGTTGAACGGCTGATCGACCGTGAGCAGGATCACCTCGCTCGCCGGATCAAGTGTGGCGCCGCCGTCCAGGCTCGTGTACGCGGCGAGCACCGACTGGAGCTGGCCAGCGTCGTCGACCGTGTAGTGCAGGAACACGCGGCCGTTGCTCGAGAACCGCGGGTCGAACGCCATGCCCAGCAGGCCGCGCTCGTCGCCCTCCGCGTCGCCGCCCTGGACACGAGTGGTGATGTCGATGAATACGCTCGTCGCATCGACCCCGGTGAGGTTCTCGAACACGAGCACCCGTCCGGCCTGCTCCACCACGAACCAGCGCGCATCGTCCCCCGGCGCCTGCGCCGCGAGCACCGGCTGCGTGAAGGCGAGCGCCGGGAAGACGCGCGTGAGCTGAAGCGCGGGCGGATCGGGGTCCGGTGGCGGTGGATTCGGCCCAGTCGAGCCGTCGCCACCACCGCCGTCGCAGCCGGCGAGCACAGTCAGCACGAGAAGTCGCGCAATCGCCGATGTGCACTTCATCGGTCAGCTCTCCTGCGCCGGGCTCAGCCGAGCGCGCGTCGCTCCACGAGGATGCAGCGGTCCATCACCACCGTCATGCCCGCCGCCTGCGCGCGCGCGGCCGCCGCTTCGTCGATTACGCCGAGCTGCAGCCAGAGCACGGGCAGACCCAGCTGCAGACACTCCTCGACCAGCGCTGCGACATGCTCGGGCCGGCGGAAGACGTCGACGATGTCGATGGGAGCGCCCGGCGGCCGAGCCGCCACGGCGGCGGTCAGCGTCGGGAAGGCTCTCTCGCCGCGCCAGCCGTCGAGCTTCGGGTTGACCGGTACGATACGGCAACCGTACGCCTGCATCGCTCGGGCTACGCCGTGACTCGGCCGGCCGGGATCGCCTGACAGCCCCACGATGGCGATGGTGCGCGTACTCCTGAGCAGTGCCGCGATTGCCGTGGCGTCCGGATTGAGGTGACGCATGTCGGGAGCATACGCCAGGCTCCGAGGGTTGCCGCCCTGCCATCGCGGATCTGGCATGCTCGCCGCATGCCGCTGATTACGCTGGTGCCGACGCGTCAGGTCTTCGCCGCCGAAGCCGAGGAAACCGTGCTCGACGGCGCGCTGCGCGCAGGCCTCAATCTGCCGCACAGCTGCAAGGGCGGCCACTGCGGCTCCTGTCGTGCGCGCGTGCTCTCCGGGCAATTCGTCTATCCCCGCGGCCGTTCCGCCGGCATCACCGCGGAGGAAGTGGCGCAGGGTTACGCGCTGCTCTGCGAGGTCCATGCGCTGACGGATCTCGACGTCGAGACGCGCGAGGTCCGCCCGGCGCCCGACGTCGAGGTGAAGAGCCTGCCTTGCCGCATCGAGCGGCTGATCCCGCTCGCCGCCGACGTGCTGGCGGTGGAGCTGCGACTGCCGGCGGTCGAGGAGTTTCACTTCCGGCCCGGTCAGTATCTCGACGTCATGCTGGGCGGCGGGCGCCGGCGCAGCTTCTCGATCGCAAGCGCGCCGTCCGACGGCCGCGCGGTCGAGCTGCATGTGAGACGCGCGTCGACCGCCGGATTCACCGGGCAGCTGTTCGACGAGATGGCGGCGGGCACACTGCTGCGGATCGAGGGACCGCTCGGGCAGTTCTGGCTGCGCGGCGAGTCGCCGCGCCCGCCGATCATGATCGGCGGCGGCACGGGCTACGCGCCGCTGCGCGCGATGCTGCGTCAGCTCATCGCCGAGGGCGACCGGCGACCGCTCACCCTGTACTGGGGCGCGCGCACCTCGGCCGATCTCTACGAACACGACTGGCTCAGCGCGCTCGCGCGCGAGCGACCGGGATTCGCGTACCGGCCGGTGTTGTCGGCACCCGGTGTGGCCGGGGCCGGCTGGACCGGGCGGACCGGGCTCGTGCACGAGGCGGTGCTCGCCGACCACCCGCAGCTCGGCTCCTACGATGTCTACGCGAGCGGCCCGCCGGCGATGATCGAGGCGATTCGCGCGAGCTTTCCCGCGCACGGGCTGCCACGTGCGCAGCTGTTCTTCGATTCCTTCGACTACGCGCCCGACACGCTGGCGAAGATTCAGGCCTCGCGCGGCTAGCTCGCCCGAGCGACGGCGAGCTGCAACCGACACCGGCTGAGCGATGGCGGGCTCTAGCGCCGCCGCAGCCGCGCGCGTGGCGGACCCGGACGGCGCCCGGCGCTGCGCGCCAGCGCTTCGCGCAGCACCTGTGCCGCCTGCGCGTGGTCGCCGCGCTGATCGTGCAGGTCGGCGAGCAGAAGGCTCAACTCCGCGCTCGGACGCTGCGCCACGCTCGCTTCGAGGTAGCTGCGGGCCTTGCCGTAGAGGTCCGCACGCAGACAGAGCCGCGCGCAGGTCGCGAGCAGCTCCGTGTCCTCGGGGCGGCTGCGCAGCCACGTCTCGGCGCGCTCCAGCGGCGTGAGAGGATCGGGCAGCGCAAGCTCGCCGTAGAGCCGCAACGCCGCCGGGTCGCCGGTCGCCTCGATCAGCTCGCGCAATTCGCGTTCCGCCTCCGCGTGCGCCCCGGTATCCATCCGCGCGCGCGCGTGCAGCACGATCGCCTGAGGCAGGCGGCGCGCCTGCCGCGGCATCGCGTTCCATGCCGCCTCTACCGCCGCCGCGTCGCCGCGCGCGCCGAGCGCGCGCAGCTCCTCGAGGTCGGCGTGAGCCAGCAGCTCGCTCACCTGCGCCTCGGGCAGCTCCTTGGCGCTGCGCAGCCGCGGGCCGAGGCGGAGCAAGAGCTCGCCACGCCCGAGCTTCTGCGCGAGGCGCGCCATCAGCTCGAGGCCCCGTGAGTTGAGGTCGCCTGAAGCGTCGAGCTGCTCGAGGGTCGCGAGCGCGGCTTCGTGCTGTCCGCGGCGCATCTGCATCTCGGCGCGGGTGATCAGCGTCGCTGCGCGCTCCTCCGGTGCCGCCTCCTGCGCACGAGCGAGCCACTCCTCGCGCCGCGCCACCGCGTCCTGCAGATCCGCAGCGCGCGCCGCGACCAGATAGTTGACCACGGCCGACTCGGCATCACCGGCCGAGCGCGTCATCAGCTCCTCCGAGCGCCGCCAGTTGCCGGCCGCGAGATCGAGCAGGCCGCGCTGCGTGTCGCTGCGCGCACGGCGGCGGCGGCGCTCAGCGCGCAGCGCTGCGAGCCGCCGGCGCGAGGTGAGGGCTGCCGCGAGGCTGCGCAGCAGCACATAGAGGCCAAGCAGCATCAGCAGGAAGATCGGAATCGTGGTCTCGAACAGGCGGCTGCCCGCCCGGACGCCGACGTACCCGGGGTCGGCGAGCAGCAGGTGGGCCAGGAGTCCGCCGGCGATCAGCGCGGCCGCGGCGATCGCGGTCCGCTTCATGGTGTGGCGGTTTCCACCTGGATGAGACCGCGCAGCGCGCGCGCGGCTCCACCGACGGAGGGCCGCGGCGGATCGATGTCGATCTCCGCGAGCGCCTCCAACTCGTCGCGGACTCTCGCCGCGCCTGGCGCCGAGAGATCGAAGTAGCTTGCGAGCGAGGCCTGCGCCGCCTGCAGCGCCTGGGTGTAAGCCGCGCCGTCCTGCTGCGCCGCGGCCGTGCGTGCGCTGAGCAGCAGCAGCTGCAGGTGCTGGCGGCGCAGCGACTCCGCCTCGAGCGTCACCAGCGTCGCTGTATCCGGATCGATGCGTCGCAGCGAGACGAGGTCGCTCGCGGCCTGCGACAGTCGGCGCCAGAAGCGTGCGAAGCCGCTTTCCGCTTCGCGCGCTGCGGACGGAGCGCGTGCGCCGGGCGCGACCGGCAGGCCCTGAACGGGGAGCGTCGCGACGGTCTTCTCGACGGCCAGCAGCCGCGTGAGCACTGCGGGGACGTCCGGCGCGGGAACGGCGCGCAGCGCGCCAAGCTCGAGTGCGAGCAAGCGACGCACGTCGCGTACCGCGGGATCGCCGACCGTCGCCAGGCGCGCATCCGCCGATTCCATTGCGGCGATCGCCGTACGCGTATCGCGCTCCAGCTCGATGCGCCGTTGCGCGAGCTCTAGCAGGTAGAGCGCTTCCGCGCGCGCCCACGCCCGCTGCGGCCCTGCGGTGCGTGCGTTCAGCTCTTCGACGGCGCTGCCGAGCTCGGCGATCTGCGCCGGCAGCACTCGCAAACCCGCGAGCTCGTCGCGCAGCGCCGCGCTCGAGGTCTCGAGCTGCGTCGTAACGGCCTCGAGCCGGGCGGAGGAGCGCTGCTGCAGCTCGTCGAGCCGCGCGACCTGGTCGCGCACGGCGTCGATGCGATCATCGAAGCGGTTGAAACGCCAGTGCGCGGCGACGGCGAGCACCAGTGCGATCGCGGCGAGCACGGCGGGCACCGGACTGCCCCCTCCGCCGCTGCGTCGCGCGGCGCTCTCGACGGTCAGCGATTCGATTTCTGCGGACATCGGCGCGGCCGGCAGTTGCCAGCCGGGATCCTATCACGCGGGTTTCGGCGGGCCCGCGTCGCAAATCCAGTCCGCGAGCGCCGCCACCAGTGCGCCATCCTCGGCGCTCGCCGCGGCGCGCACGGGTCCGCGCCAGCCGAGCTCGCGCGCCGCCGCGGCGACGCGCGCGCCGGGCACGAGCAGCGGCGCGGCGGTGAGTCGCTCGCGCGCCGCCTGCGGCGCGAGCGACACGAGCGCCGCCAGTACCCCGACGCTCGTGACCAGGACGAACGGCTCCTGCGGCACGGCGAGCGCCTGCGTGAGCTGCTCGAGCGCGGCGGCGGAGGGGATCACCGGCACGCGCCGGTAGAGCTCCGCAATCTCGACGGTCGCGCCGCGGCGCGTGAGCTCGCGCGCGAGCAGCCCGCGCCCGTCCGCGCCGCATACGATCAGGATGCGCAGTCCGCGTGGCGCTGCAAATGCCGGCAGCGCCAGCAGTCCTTCCGAATCGGCGCTTGCATCCGGCAGCGCAGCGAGCGCCACTCCGGCCTCGGCGAGCGCGCGCGCGGTCGCGGGCCCCACGGCTGCGACGCGCGCCCGCGCGGGCTTCGGCAGGCAATCGAGGGCGTGCGACACCGCGTTCGCGCTCGTGTAGATGACCCAGTCGAATTCGTCCGGCACCGCGCTGTGCGCGCCGTCGCCGGTGACCGGCTCGATACGGAGGGTCGGGAACTCCACCACACGCGCCCGGTGCGCGCGCAGCAGCGCACTCAAGCGCGCCGACTGATGCGCGGGGCGGGTGACGATCACGGTCCGTCCGGCGAGGTCGTCGCTCACGATGCGCTCGCCTCCTGTGGCCTGAGTCGCGCGAGGAGCTGGGCGGCCCCGGCCTCGAGCATGCGCTCGGCGAGCGCGCGGCCGAGCTCCGCCGCCTGTCTCGCCGGTCCGGCGAGGGCGTCGTAATAGGTTTCGCGGCCGTCGGGCGCGCCGACAAACGCGCGCAGCCGCAGCGTCGCGCCGTCGAGCGAGGCGTGTGCGGCGATCGGCGAATGGCAGCTGCCCTCGAGACGCGCGGCATACGCGCGCTCCGCGTCGAGCCGCAGCGCGGTCGGCGCATCGTGCAGCGCGGCGAGCAGCATCCCGCTCTGCGCGTCGTCCGCGCGGCATTCGACGCCGATGACGCCCTGACCGACGGCCGGCACGAACCGCTCCGCATCGAGCACCTCGCCGATGCGGGCGCCGAAACCGAGCCGCTCGAGACCCGCGCAGGCAAGCAGGATGGCGTCGAGCTCGCCGGCATCCAGACGCCTGAGCCGCGTGTCGACGTTGCCGCGCAGCGGCTCGGCGACGAGGTCGGGCCGGGCGTGCCGCAGCTGAGCCTGACGCCGCGGGCTCGATGTGCCGACGCGGGCGCCGGCCGGCAACTCCGCGAGCCGGCCGTATGCCCGCGACACGAACGCATCGAGGGGATTTGCGCGCGGGAGCACGGCCGCGATGCTCATCTGCGACGGCAGCACGCTCGGCACGTCCTTCATCGAGTGCACGGCGATGTCCGCGCGTCCCTCGGCGATCGCGCGCTCGAGTTCCTTGACGAAGAGCCCCTTCCCGCCGACCTCGGCGAGCGGCCGGTCCCGCACGCGATCGCCCTGCGTCGTCATCGGCACGAGCTCCACAACCAGCCCGGCGTGCGCCGCACGCAGCCGCTTCGCGACATGGTCGGCCTGCCACAGCGCGAGCCGGCTGTTGCGCGTCGCGATGCGTAACCGGCTGCTCATGCCGTTCAGGTTGCGCCGGGCCCGGCGTCGCGCGCCGCCAGCTCCTCGGCCTCGAAGCGGAACAGCGCGATCAGCAGCCCGAGCACGATCGGACCGAGGAACAGTCCGATGAACCCGAACGCCGACAGCCCGCCCATCACTCCGATGAACACCGCGAGCGTCGGCACGTCGGCGCGGCCGGAGATCAGCAGCGGCCGCAGGACGTTGTCCGCGGTGCCAACTACGAGCGCCCCCCAGAGAACGAGAAAGATCGCGTGGCCGTAGTGCGCCTGCGTGAGCAGGTAGATCGCGCCGAGGCCCCACACCACCGAGGTGCCGACCACCGGGATCAGCGCAAACAGCGCCGCGATCACGCCGAACACCAGCGGCGAAGGCAGGCGGGCGATCCAGAAGCCGATGCCGACCAGCACGCCCTGCGCAAGCGCCGTGAGCCCGATGCCCATGAACACGGCGCGCGTGACGTCCTGGAGATGCTGCCAGAGGCGCGTGCGCCGCCGGGGCTCGATCGGCAGCATGCGGACGACCTGACCGGCGAGCGCCGGGCCGTCGCGCAGCACGAAGAACAGCACGAACAGCATCAGCAGAAAGGTGACGACCGTGCCGACCGCGCCCAGCACCACCGCGCCGCTCGAGCTCACCAGCGACTGCAGCACGTTTCTCGCGCCGGCCACGAGCCATTCCTCGATCTGCGGCAGAGTGAGCCCTGTGTGCTCGCCGATCCACACCAGCGGCCGCTCGAACATCGGCAGCCGCGACAGCTCGATCGGCGGTGCGCCGGCGCGAGGCACGTATCGTTCGAGGCGTTCTGCGAGCTGCGCGGCCTGCGAGGCCACCGCGCCCGCGATCGCCGCCAGCGGCAGCACGAACAGCAGCACCGTGAGCCCGGTGGTGATCGAGGAGGCGAGTACCGGCCGGCCGCCGAGGCGGCGGCCGAGACGAGCGTTCCACGGCGCGAGCACGGCGCCGATCAGTACCGCCCAGACGAGCGGTCGCCAGATCGGCGCCACGATCTGCCAGACGAGCCAGATCAGCGCCGCGACGAGCGCCACGGCGGCGGTGCGCACCCAGAAGCGCCGATCCGCGAGCACCTGCACCGGCGCGCCACCGGGCGGCGATCGCTCATCGCGATCGCTCATCGGCTGGCTCATGACGTCCCCCGGCCCCGGATCAGGCGCAACGCCGCGGCGGCGTGGCGGCGGCTCATCGGCAGCAGTTCGTCACAGCCCGCGACGCGCACGGCGTACTGTCCGTCGGGGGCGCGCTCGACGGCGCGCACGTGCTTGAGCGCCACCAGCGAATTGCGATGCACGCGCACGAACTCCGCCCCGAACTCGTCGGCGAGCGCGCGCAGCGACTCGTCGATCAGATCGCTGCCGTCGCGGTGGCGCACCGTCACGTACTTCTGATCGGCGGCGAAATAGTAGATGTCCGCGACCGGAATCAGCCTCAGCTGTTCGCCGAGCCGGGCGCAGATCTGCGTGCGGCAGCGACCGAGCTGTGCTCGCTCTGCGACGCGCTTGAGCTGCGGCGCGGCGATCCGCGCCGCACGGCGCATCGCCTGCGCGAGCTTCTCGCGGCGCACCGGCTTCAGGAGGTAGCCGACCGCCTGCGCCTCGAAGGCCTCCATGGCGTGCTCGTCGTACGCCGTGGTGAAGATCACCGCCGGCGGGTTGTCGAGCGAGGACAGGTGGCGCGCGGCCTCGACACCGTCCATCCCGGGCATGCGGATGTCGAGCAGCACGACGTCGGGATCGATCTCGGCGCAGAGTCTGAGCGCCTCCGAACCGTTGGCCGCTTCGCCCACGATTTCCACCTCGCCGAGCTCCTCGAGCAGGCGTCGCAGCCGCGCCCGTGCGGGCGGCTCGTCGTCGACGATGATCGCACGCAGCGGTTCGGACGTGCGGCTGGCGTCGCTCTGGATCATGGCAGGGACGGCATTGTCCGCCGACCGGCCCGTGCCTGTCACGACGAGTCGGGCGCGGCCGACTCCGGCGTGAAAAGCGCATCCTTGAGACGGAACAGCGTCGAGATGTCCTCGTCGCCGTGGCCCTGCGCGATGAGCTCGTGGTAGTCGGCGAGCGTCGCCTCGACCACCGGCAGCGCCACACCGTGGCGCGCCGCCATCTCGTGGCAGATGCGCAGATCCTTCTCGTGCAGCCGGACGCGGAAGCCGGCCGGGTAGCTGCCGCGCACGATGTTCGGCGCGCGGTGCACGAAGTACCAACTCGAGCCCGCGCCCTGGCCCAAGGTCTCGATGAGCGGCGCGAGCGGCAGACCCTCGGCCTTGGCGAACGCCATCGCCTCGGCGACCGCCTGGATGATCCCGGCGCACATGATCTGGTTGGTGGCCTTGGCCGCCTGGCCGGCGCCGTTGTCGCCGAAGCGGGTCGCCGTGCGTCCCAATGCCTTGAATACCGGGCGGGCACGCTCGAACGCGGACTCGGGGCCGCCCACCATGATCGCGAGCGTGCCGTCGCGCGCCCCCTCGACGCCGCCGCTCACCGGCGCGTCGAGAAACGACGCCTCGCGGCCGGCGACGCGGCGTGCGGCTTCGCGCGCCGTGGCGGCGGCGACCGTCGAGCAGTCGATCACGATTGTGCCGGCGCGCAGTCCCGGCAGCATCGCGTCGATCACCGCCAGCACGTCGGCGTCGGCCGAGACGCACAGCACCAGCAGGTCGCAGCGGCGGGCGAGATCGGCGGGAGAAGTCGCGGCGGGGACGCCGAGCTCGGCGGCGAGTTCGGTCGCGCGGCTTTCGGTGCGGTTCCAGACGGCAGCGAGCAGCTGCGCCTTGAGCAGGTTGCGCGCCATGCCGCGGCCCATGGCGCCCAGGCCGGCGAAGCCCACCGCCGGCGGCACGCTCACTCCTCGTTGCAGTAGGTGTTCATCACCTGCAGCGCCCGCTCGCGCGCTGCGTCCATCTCCGCGTCCGTGAGATAGCGGCGCTCCTCGCTGCCTTCGACCGGCTCGTAGAGGCGTCGCGAGTTCATGTACGCCTCGTAGCGCGCGCGCGCGTCCTCGCAGCGCTTTGCCTTCGCCGTGGCGGAGAGCTCGGAGGCAGCGGCCTTGTCGGCGTTGGCGGCCGCCTGCTCGCTGCGGGCCTTGTCGGCCTCCGCGTAGGCGTTCATCTGTTCGTCGTAGCGCTGCTGGACGGCGACCTCGTCGGTTTCCTGAGTGCGCACGTCGACCTTCTGCGCGGGCAGCGTCGCGGGGCGGTCGGTGTACACCGGCTGACCCTTGGAATCCGTGCTCTTGAAGACGTCGGCCTGTGCGCCGACGGTGGTCAGCGCCGCCAGCAGGATCAGTGTGCGCTTCATCGTGGGGGCCTCCGTTCGCACGCCCGCGAGTCTAGCAGGCGCGCCCCCCGATGCCTCGCGGCGCGTTATGACACGTCGGAAAACTGCGACGCAGCTCTGACTCCGCAGGCGCTGCGGTGCGATGGCGCCGGGGGGAAACGGGGGCAGCCGACCCGTGGGTCGGCCACCCCCGCGGGGGACTAGAGGTTGTAGCCGCGCTCGTCGTGCAGTGCGAGGTCGAGCCCGAGCGTCTCGTCCTCCGGCGAGACGCGCAAACCCACCAGCATGTCGACGATCTTGAGAAGCACGAGGCTGCCTGCACCCGTGAAGACGATCGTGAACAGGACGCTCTTGATCTGCGTCCAGACCTGGGCGCCCATGGTCGTCTCGCCCGGATCCCAGACGCCGCCCAGCGCCGGGAAGGCGAACACGCCGGTCAGCACCGCGCCCACGATGCCGCCGATCGCGTGTACCCCGAAGACGTCGAGCGAGTCGTCGTAGCCGAGCTTGCGCTTGAGCCTGGTCGAGGCGAGGAAGCACAGCACGCCGGCCGCGACGCCGATCGCCAGCGCGCCCATCGGGCCGACGGTGCCCGAGGCCGGAGTGATCGCGACCAGACCCGCGACCGCCCCCGAGGCGATGCCGAGCACGCTTGGTTTGCCGTGCGAGAGCCATTCCGAGCACATCCAGGCGAGCGCCGCGGCCGCGGTGGCGATCTGCGTGACCAGCATCGCCATGCCCGCCGAGCCTCCCGCGCTCACGGCGCTGCCGGCGTTGAAGCCGAACCACCCGACCCACAGCATCGAAGCGCCGACGACGGTGAACCCGAGGTTGTGCGGCGGCATGGGTGTGGTCGGATAGCCCTTGCGCTTGCCGAGCACCAGCGCCGCAACGAGACCGGCGATGCCCGCGTTGATATGCACCACGGTGCCGCCGGCGAAGTCCAGCACCCCCCAGTCCCACATCAGGGCGCCGTCGCCGCTCCACACCATGTGCGTCATCGCCGTGTAGATGAACGTGAACCACAGGCCGAGGAACAGCAGCATCGCGGAGAAGCGCATGCGCTCGGCGAAGGCACCCACGATCAGCGCCGGCGTGATGATCGCGAAGGTGAGCTGGAAGGTCGTGAACACCGTCTCCGGGATCGTGCCGGTGAGCGACTCGACACCGATCCCGGACATGAACGCCTTGGCGAAGCCGCCGTAGAACGAGTGCAGGTTCACCTCGCCGTCGACCATGCCGGTGGTGTCGAACGCGAGGCTGTAGCCGTACAGCAGCCATAGCACGGTCACCAGCGCGGTGACCGCAAAGCACTGCATCAGCACCGACAGCACGTTCTTCGAGCGGACCATGCCCGCGTAGAAGAGCGCGAGCCCCGGAATGGTCATGAACAGCACCAGCACCGTGGAAGTCAGCATCCATGCGGTGTTGCCGGTATCGAGGACCGGCCCCGCATCCTGCGCAGGCGCGAGCAGCGGGGCGAGCAGGGACAGCAGCGCCAGCGCACCGCGCAGGATGGTCATACCTCGGGTTCCGGGACGAATCACTTTCGTTCTCCTACGCTCGTTGTTCGGATTGCGGCGGCTGGCGGCCCAATCCCAGCACCTCGGTCACCGTCAGGCCCTGTACGCCGATGTGCGCCACGGTCTGCCGCAGGTCATCCAGCTTGAATGGCTTGATGATCGCGGCGATCAGCTTCATCGGCGGCTCCTGCCGGAGGGCAACTCGGAAATCCCAAAATGCACGATCCGTGCCAGCGCAAAAAATGGCTCGGAGCCAATTTCCCTCCCCGAAATCGGCTCCGAGCCATTTTTTGTGCACCATCATGGAGCGCGCGCCGTGCGGCGCGCACATCCAGGGGGCGGGCGAGGGTGCCCGGCTTGTCGCGGGCGCGCGCGGTGTCTAGGCTCTGCCGCCATGGCATTCGACCCCCGTCTGATCGACGATCTCGCGCGCCGGCTGGCCGGCGCCGTCCCGGAAGGCATGCAGGCGCTGCGCCGCGATCTGGAGCAGAACTTCAAGAGCGTGCTGCAGGCCGGTCTCGCCCGGTTCGATCTGGTGACCCGCGAGGAATTCGACGTCCAGACCGCCGTCCTGCGCCGCACGCGCGACAAGCTCGATGAACTCGAGCAGCGCCTGCGCGAGCTGGAAGGCGGGACCTGAGCTCGTCGCGCTGGCGGGCGCACCGCCGGCCCGTCGGTCTCGCCGTCGCTACGCCGCGGGGCGCAGCGCCCGACCGAGCTTGCGCGTGCCGAGCGCGGGCGTGACGGTTCGCCCGTCCCAGACCTGCTCGCCCGCGATGAACACGGCGCTGACCACCCCGTCGGAGCGGTTGACGAGCTGCTCGTGCTCGAAGATTTCGCGGTACACCATGCGCCGGCTCGCGTCCGTGTCGTAGCGCGCCAGCGCCCTGGGGTCGATGAGCGTGAGGTCGGCCTGCGCTCCGACGTCCATGCGGCCAGCATCCACGCCGAAGAACTCGGCGGGCGCGCGGGTCAGGCGGCGCACCGCCTCGGCGACCTGCGCGAGAGATTCCTGCGCCGCTATCTTCAGCGTGAGCAGGTTGCCATCGAAGAATGCGAGGTTGATCAGGTGCGCGCCGCTGTCGTTGAACCCGGGCAGCATGTGCGGGTGGAAGAGCAGCCGCCGCAGGATCTCCGGCCGGTCGTTACCGACCACGAACCACCAGCGGAGCTCGCGGTCGTAACGGCGCAGCAGGTGCAACAGGAACTCGCCGTCGCACTCGATGGGCGCCGGGAAGGAGCCGAGCGCCTCGCCTTCCGCCGGGCTGCGGGCCACGGCGTGTGCGCCCGACTGGAATGCGGCGAGCTGGCGCCGGATCGCGCCGAGGGTCTCGCCCTGCCACTCCGGCACCGGGCAGCGCTCGACGTGCATCGCGTCGAGGTCGCGGTTGAAGGTCGACACGGCGCCGCGATCGTGCCATTCGCGGACGAACAACTCGCCGAACGCGGGGTCATCGAGGATCGCGCGTCGACCGGTCGCGTCCCCGATCTCGCAGGCCATCAGCCGCCGCGTCGAGGCGAACTCCTCGAAAATCGGGCAGATGGCGCCCTCGGCGTACATGCGGAACGGCGCCGCCAGCACCTGAAAGTGGAAGCGCCCATCGAAGAATCGCGAATTGAGCAGGCTCGCGAGCAGCGGAAACAGACGCCAGGTATTGCGCTCGTGAGTCAGGTCGATCGCGGTCAGCGCCGAGGTCCGGAGCGGCCGCCCGAACAGTCGGCCACTGGTCAGGAAGAACCTCAGGAACGTCGCCACCCGCCGCGAGGCGTCCGGCGTGCACTGCCAGACGCGGTCGTGCCGGCGCACGATCTTGAGCAGCGCGCGCAGCTCCGAGCCGACGGCGTGCTGCGCCGGGATGCGCTTGTCCGTGTGCGGCGCGTTCGCGAGATAGTGGAAAGGTATCGCGTCGGTCGAGAACCCCGCATAGCCCTGCCGCATCGCATCCTCGAGGAGCTGCTTCATGCGCTCGAGTTCGGCGGGCGTCGGCTCGCGCGTCACCGCGGCGGTGGTGCCCATCACCGCGATGCGCAGCATCGAATGCGGCAGCAGCGGCACGACGTTGGGCCCGAGCGGCAGTCGATCGAGATGCGCCAGATAGCCTGCGGTCGTGTCCCAGTCCATCCGCTCGACGACCCGCGCGAGCACCGACTTCGGCACGTTCTCGACGCGCGCAAAGCAGTCGAGCACCGGATCTTCGCCGTTCGCGCGCTGCGCGCCGAAGGCGGTGCCGAGGCTGCAGTTGCCGACCACGACGGTGGTCGTGCCGTGGCGGACCGATTCAGGGAGCCCCGGCGCCAGCTCCACCTCGAGGTCGAGGTGGGTGTGGATGTCGAGCAGCCCCGGCATGAGCCACTGCTGCCCCGCATCGATGATGCGCCCATCGTCGGGCGCGGCGAGCCCCACGCCGCGCGCGGCGATCCGGCCGTCCGCTACCGACACGTCTTCGATGCGCGGCAGCGCACCCGTGCCGTCGAACACCGTGGCGTTGCGGATCAGCATGCGCCGTGGATCAGGATGAACGCATTGAACATGAAGCATTTTCCGGCGCCCTGAGCCGGGGACACAAGCCGCCGCCCCCGGGTCCGGAACGTCCGGCTTTGACATGCCGCGCATCGTTTGTGGATACTGCGGCGCGTGATGAACGCGTCGCAGCATTCCGGCCTCGGCCGTCGTGGTTGGTGGCGCCACCCGTAAAGGAGTGGGCGCCCGGCGCGTAGTTTCGTTTCGCTGATTCCCAGGACCCATCTCCGCGAGTTACCGGGGGTGGGTTTTTCGTGTCTGGGTCCCCGGTCCTCGCGACAGAGGACAGGTGCGTGACCGCAGCTTCCGTGTTCGACATCGCCGCCGACCTCGACACCCCGGTGTCGGCCTTTCTCAAGCTGAAGGCGTTCCGGCCACGCTTTCTGCTGGAAAGCGTCGAGGGCGGCGAGCGCCTGGCGCGCTACTCCTTTGTCGGTTTCGGCGACTGCCTCGAGTTTCGCCTCGATGCGGACGGGCTGCAGATCGGCGGCGAGCACGGACCGCGGCCCGCGGATCGCACGGCCCTGCTCGCGGCCCTGCGCGCCGCGCTCACGCGCGCGCCGCGCCCGGAGGCGGGCGGCAACGGCTTCCCGCTGCACGGCGGTCTCGTCGGGGTCGCGAGCTACGATCTCGTGCGCTACTTCGAGCGCCTGCCGAGCCGCGCGGCGGTGGTCGACGACTCTCCGGATGCGCACTACCTCGCGCCCCGCTCCCTGCTCGTCTTCGACCATCTGACGCGCCGCGCGGCGCTGCTGCACGCCGGTTCCGAGTCGGAGCGCCAGAGCCTGCGCCGCGAGGTGATCCGTGCGCTGCGCGGCGGACTGCCGGGACCTGCCTGGCAGGCGAGCTTCAGCGTGCCCGAGGCGAGCTTCTCGCAGGCTCAGTATCTCGATGGCGTGCGCCGCGCGCAGCAGTCGATCGCCGCGGGCGACGTCTACCAGCTCGTGCTCGCCGCGCGCTTCGCTGGCCGCTGCGATCTCGATCCGTTCGAGACCTACCGCGCGCTGCGGCTGCTCAATCCTTCGCCCTACATGTACTACTGCGAGCTCGGCGAGCGGGTGGTCGTGGGCTCCTCGCCCGAGGCGCTGGTCAAGCTCTCCGCCGGCCAGGCGCAGCTGCGGCCGATCGCCGGAACCCGACCGCGCGGCGCCGATTCCGCGCGCGATGCCGAGCTCGAGGCGGAGCTGCTCGCCGACCCGAAGGAGAATGCCGAGCACGTGATGCTGGTCGATCTGGCGCGCAACGATCTCGGCCGCGTTGCCGCCGCGGGCTCGGTCGAGGTGCGGCCGCTGCGCTCGATCGAGCGTTACAGCCACGTGATGCATCTGGTGAGCGGCGTCAGCGGCCGGCTCGCCGCCGGCCGGGACGCGTTCGATCTGTTCGCCGCCGCCTTTCCCGCCGGCACGCTGGTGGGCGCGCCGAAGGTCCGCGCGATGCAGCTCATCGACGAGCTCGAGCCCGTGCGGCGCGGGTTCTACGGCGGCACGGTCGGCTACTTCGGGCACGGCGGCGACATGGACCAGGCGATCACGATCCGCACGCTGGTCTTTCACGGCGACACCTACAGCTACCAGGCAGGTGCGGGGATCGTCGCCGACAGCCTCCCCGCCGCGGAGTACGACGAGGTGCTCGCCAAGAGCGCGGTGCTCGGGCGCGCCCTCGAGCTGGCGCGCGACGGACTGTAGGGAACCTTAGATGGCCACGCCACGGCTGCTCCTGATCGACAACTACGACAGCTTCACCTACAACCTGGTGCAGGCGTTCCTGGTGCTGGGTGCCGAGGTGCTGGTACATCGCAACGATGCGATCACCGTCGAGGAGGCCGGGGCACTCGAGCCGACGCACCTGTGCATCTCGCCGGGGCCGGGCACGCCGCGCGAGGCCGGCGTGTCGATGCGCATGATCGCCGCGTTCGCCGGGCGCGTGCCGGTGCTGGGCGTGTGTCTCGGACACCAGTCGATGGTCGAGGTGTGGGGCGGTGAGGTCGTCCGGGCGGGCCGCCTGATGCACGGCAAAGTGTCGCTGGTCGAGCACGATGGACGTGGCATCTTTGCCGGGCTGCCGCAGCCCTTTGCGGCAGGCCGGTACCACTCGCTGATCGCGCGGCCGGAGACCATCCCCGCGGTGCTCGATGTCACCGCGCGCACCCCTGAAGGCGAGATCATGGGCGTGCGTCACCGCGAGCTCGCCGCCGAGGGCGTGCAGTTCCATCCGGAGAGCATTCTCACCCCCGACGGTCCGGTGCTGCTCGGCAATTTCCTGGCGCAACGCAGCTCCCGGGGCGGACGATGAGCGAGCTGCGCGACGTGCTCGAGCGGCTCCTCGACGGGCGCGACCTGCCTGAGGCCGAGGCGGCCGATCTGATGCGTGCGCTCACCGATCCCGCGGTAGCCCCGGCGATGGCGGGCGCGCTGCTCGCCGCGCTGCGCGCCAAGGGAGTGACGCCCGCGGAAGTGCGCGGTTTCGCCTGCGCCATGCGCGCGCTCGCGCGCAAGCCGGCACTGCCCGAGGGAACGCCTGCGCTCGACGTGGTCGGCACCGGCGGCGACGCCTCGGGAAGCTTCAACCTCTCGACCGGCGCAGCACTGCTCGTCGCCGCGGCCGGCGTGCGCGTCGTCAAGCACGGCAACCGCTCGGTGTCGAGCCGCTCGGGGAGCGCGGACCTGCTCGAGTCGCTCGGACTTCCGCTGCCGCTCGACGAGCGCGCGGCCGGGGAGTGCCTCGCACAGACCGGCTTCACCTTTCTTTTCGCGCCGCACTACCACCCGGCGATGAGGGAAGTGGCGCCGGTGCGGCGTGCGCTCGCGGTGCGCACGGTGTTCAACCTGCTCGGCCCACTCACCAATCCAGCCGCACCGCCCTTCGCGCTGATCGGCGCCTACAGCGCCGAGGCTGCGCGCCTCATGGCCGACACGCTCGCCGGCATGCCGATCGAGCGCGCGTTCGTGATCCACGGCGAGCCGGGTTGGGACGAGGCTACGCCGGTCGGGCCGTTCGAGCTCTACGACGTGCGTCCCGGGCGCGTTGCCCACACGCAGCGCGAGCCGCGCGCGCTCGGGCTCGCGCGCTGCGCTGCGGCGGAACTGGCCGGGGGCGATGCCGCGCACAACGCGGCGGGACTGCGCGCGGTGTTCGACGGTCGCGATCGCGGGGCGCACCGCGATGCGGTGTTGCTCAACGCGGCGCTGGCGCTCGAGGTCTGCGGCGCCGTGCCCGACACGGCGGCAGGGCTCGAGGCGGCAGCAGGCGCGCTCGACGGCGGCGCTGCGACGCGGCTGCTCGGCAAGCTGGCTGCCTTCGGTGCGGCCGCGGGTCGCTGAGCGCGCCGTGGGCCTGCTCTCCGACATGCAGAAGGCGAGCCGCGAGCGCGTCGCCGCGGCCAGTGCGCGCGTGCCCGCGGCGGAGCTTGCGACGCAGATCGCGCAGTCGTCGGCGCCGCCCCGACTTACGCTGGGCGACGGTGGCTTCGACGTGATTGCCGAGCTGAAGCTGCGTTCCCCATCGCTGGGGACGCTGGCGCGTCCGGCGTTCGATCCGGCGGCGCGGCTCGCGAGCTATGCGCGCGGCGGCGCGGCGGCAGTCTCGGTGCTGACCGAGCCGATGCGCTTCGATGGCAGCCTCGATCACCTGCAGCTCGCGGCGCAGACGCTCGCGCCGCTCGGCGTGCCGGTGATGCGCAAGGACTTCCTGGTCGACCCGTATCAGCTGCTCGAGGCGCGCGCATGCGGCGCCTCCGGAGCGCTCCTGATCCTGAAGCTCGTCGATCGCGCCGTGCTGACGTCGATGCTGGACTGCGCCGCCGAACTCGGACTGTTCGTGCTGCTCGAGGCCTTCGACGCCGAGGATCTCGCTGTAGCGGCCGAGCTGGCCGCCGAGCGTCGCGCCCGCGAGGAGCAAGTGCTGATGGGCCTCAACTGCCGTAACCTCGAGACGCTCGCGATCGACCCGCGCCGCTTCGGCGCGCTGCGTCAGCAGTTGCCCGGTGACTGGCCGGCGGTCGCCGAGAGCGGCATCGAGTCGCCGCGCGATGCGGCGGCGGTGGCCGCGCTCGGCTACCGGTTGGCACTGGTCGGCGCTGGCCTGATGAAGCACAACGACGCCGCACGCGCGACCGCGGCGCTGATCGAGGCCGGCCGCCGGGCGGTGGCGTGAGGCAGCGGATATGCGCGGGCTCTGGATCAAGATCTGCGGGATGCGCACCGTCGCCGACATCGGGGCGGCAGTGGTGGCCGGCGCGGATGCGCTCGGCTTCGTTTTCCACGAGCCTTCGCCGCGGCACCTGTCCGCGGCCGATGCGCGTGAGCTGCGGGCGGCCGTCCCGCCCGGCGTGGCGCGCGTCGCCGTGTTTCTGCATCCGTCGCAGGCGCAGCTCGACGCAGCCGTCGAGGCGCTCCGTCCCGATTGGCTGCAGGCCGATCTCGCGGATCTCGAGCGCCTGGCCCTGCCGCCCGGACTGCGCGTCCTCCCCGTGCTGCGGAAAATCGTTTTGCCCCAGCCATTTTCCAGGGTGCTGCTCGAGGGAGCGACGAGCGGGCGCGGCGAGCGCGCGGACTGGGCGCAGGCGCGTGCGCTCGCGGCGCGCTGCGAGCTCGTGCTCGCGGGCGGGCTCGACCCGGGCAATGTGGGCGAAGCCATCCGCGCCGTGGGTCCGTTCGGTGTGGACGTGAGCTCGGGCGTGGAGCGCACGCACGGCGTCAAGGATCCCGTGCGCATCCGGGAGTTCATTCGTGCGGCGCGGGCCGCGCAGCGGGGTCTGGCGGAGGAGGCAGGACGGTGAGCGTGGAGACGACCGGGATCGATCGCGAGCGGCTGCTCGCCGCGACGCTGCGCGGAGAGTTCCCCGACGCGCGCGGACGCTACGGCCCGTTCGGCGGGCGCTACGTGCCGGAGACCCTGATTCCCGCGCTCGACCGCCTCGAGGCGGGCGTGCAGCAGGTCCTGGCCGATCGCAACTTTCGGGCTGAGCTCGACTCGGAGCTGAGGAACTGGGCGGGACGGCCGACCCCGCTCACGCACGCGCGCGAGCTCTCGCGCCGCTGGGGTGCGCAGCTTTGGCTCAAGCGCGAGGACCTCGCGCACACCGGCGCGCACAAGATCAATAACGCGGTGGGGCAGGCGCTGCTCGCGAAGCGGCTCGGCGCACGCCGTATCGTGGCGGAAACCGGCGCCGGCCAGCACGGCGTGGCGTCCGCAGCGGCCTGCGCACGGCTCGGCATGCCGTGCGTCGTGTACATGGGCGAGGTCGACATGGAGCGTCAGGCGCCGAATGTCGGGCGCATGCAGCTGCTCGGCGCACAGGTGGTGCCCGTAACGACGGGCGACCGCACCCTGCGCGCCGCGATCGACGAGGCTCTGCGCGACTGGGTGTCGGATCCCGACGGCACGTACTACCTGCTTGGCTCGGCGGTCGGGCCGCATCCGTACCCGTATCTCGTGCGCGAGTTCCAGTCGGTGATCGGCGTCGAGGCCCGCGCGCAGATGTGTGATGCGACGGGCAGCCTGCCGGACGTGGCGGTGGCCTGCGTCGGCGGCGGCTCGAACGCGATCGGACTCTTCCATCCGTTCGTCGGCGACTCGGGCGTCGCGCTGCTCGGGCTGGAGGCGGGCGGCCGCGGGAGTGGTCTCGGCCAGAACGCCGCATCGCTCGTCTACGGCACGCCCGGCGTGCTGCAGGGCAGCTACTCGTTGCTGCTGCAGGACGCGCACGGCCAGATCCAGGAGACGCACTCGGTATCGGCCGGACTGGACTATCCGGGCGTCGGACCCGAGCACGCGCTGCTCAAGTCGATCGGCCGCGTCCGTTACGAGGCGATCGACGACGACGATGCGCTCGATGCGCTTGCCGAGTGCTGCGAGGCGGAGGGCATCCTCCCCGCGATCGAATCGGCGCATGCGCTCGCCGGTGCGCGCCGCTGGGCGCACTCGCACCCGGGCGCGCGCATGCTGCTCGGGCTGTCCGGGCGCGGCGACAAGGACATGCCGACGCTGCAGCGCACGCTGCTGGCAGGCCGTACATGAGCATCGAGCACACGACGCATCCGCGCGAATCCGCGCCGGCTCACGACCGTATCGGTGCGGCGATCCGCAACGCCGCCGGCGGCCCGGCGCTGATCGCCTTCATGACCGCAGGCTTCCCCGATCGTGAACGATTTCGCGACCAGCTCGCCTCGGTCGCGGACGCCGCCGACGTGGTCGAGATCGGCGTGCCGTTCACCGACCCGATGGCAGACGGCGTGACGATCCAGCGTGCGAGCCAGGCAGCGCTCGCCGCCGGGTTCACGCTGCCCTGGCTTCTGGCGGAGCTCGAGGCGCTGCACAGCGCGCCGCGCGCGCCGCTGCTGCTCATGAGCTATCTCAACCCGCTGCTTACCTTCGGGCTGGACCTGCTTCCGCGGGCGGCCGTCGCCGCGGGCGTGACCGGCTTGATCGTCCCCGACCTGCCCTACGAGGAGAGCGGCGAGATGCGCACCGCGCTCGGGCGCAGCGGTCTTGCGCTGGTGCAGATGGTGACGCCGGTGACCCCGCCCGAGAGGCTGAGAATGCTCTGCACGGGGGCGCGCGGGTTCGTCTACGCCGTGACCATGACCGGCACCACGGGTCGCAACGTCGAGATGCCCGACGAGGTGTTCGCCTACCTCGACCGCGTCCGCGCGGTGGCGCCCGTTCCGGTGTGCGCGGGCTTCGGCATCCGCTCCCGCGCGCAGGTGGCGCGGCTCGCGTCGCACGTCGACGGCGTCATCGTCGGCTCAGCGCTGGTGGAGGCGCTGGAGCGCGGCGAGGATCCGGCCGCCTTCCTCCGCGCGCTGCGCGGATCCTGAGGACACGGGTGCGGCTGCGTCGCTCCCTGGCGCGCGGCCCGCGCGCCGGTTCATCCCCGATCAGCGCGCGTAGTGCTCCGAGCCGAGCAGATGCAGCGACACATATGGCTGGTCGCCGACCACCCAGCTGTCGTGCGGGACGGGCGGTATGTAGAACAGTTGCCCGGCGCGCAGCTCGTACACCCGTCCGTCGTCGAAAGCGGCGGTGGCCGTGCCGGAGAGCACCAGCCCGACGTGCTCAACCGAGCAGCGCGTCGCGCCGGCCGATGGGCCGACGTGCAGTGACCATCGCCAGCCCGGCTCGTAGGTCGCCCGGCCGACAGTGACGCCGCCGATACGCACGAGCTCGAAGCGGCCCTTCTCCATGAGCCGCGTCTCGTCAGGCGACTCGAAGCGCTTCAGGATGACCTGGACCCGCGACTCGTTCACGGGCCCGACTGTACAGGACTGCGGGGTGTCAGTCGCCCGTCGTGATCTCGAATCCCCCGACGAACTTCGCCACCGTGTTGTACAGCCAGCAGCCCAGCGGAACGAAGATCAGGCCGATCAGCGCATACAGGATCGGCAGGCTGAGCACGAAGCCGATGCTCGGCGGCTCATGGCCAGGCTGCGACGGGACGAACAGGCTGATCAGGCCGACCGGCACGGCTACGATCAGCCCCATGACGAAGTACAGGATTGCAGACATCTTCGCAGCCTGCCACGGCGCGATGTGCGTGATCCGCTTCTTCATCTGCCCCCCTCGTGTTGTCGGAAATTCAGCTCGACGCGACGACGTCCTTCAGGTGGTCGATCACCAGCGAGCGCATGTTCTGCAGCGGGTTCTTCTCCCAGGTGAAACACGGCGGCGACCGCCGCAGCATCGACCAGCGCTGCGTCTGCAGAATCTGCTTGAGGTAGGCGAGGCTCGCGTCGATCGCTTCCATGTACGGGTTGCGGCCGCCGTACAGCGCCTCGACGTAGCGGTAGGCGCCCGCGAACTCGCCGTCGAGCCGCGTGCGCATCGTGTCGGCTACGAACTCGGGCGTGTTGCGCAGCACGTCGAGACCGGAGCCGTACATCACCTTGAGCTCGCCCGCGGTGCCGCGCGACACGGCCACCCCGCCGAGCACGAACTCCGGGTACAGCCGGTCGCGGCACTTCTCGAGATAGCAGCGGTCCGCCATCTGCGCCATCATGTCCGCGGTGCCGACCAGGTGCCCCACCTTGCGATCGCGCGGGTCGTCGAGGCGGATCTGGTCGAACGGCACTTCGTAGCCGGTGAAGTGCACGATCTGCGTGGCGACCGGCACCCAGTCGCCCAGGCCGAGCGTCGGCAGGTAGCGCGCGAGGAACTGCGCGCTGCGGCCGACGTGCGTGCGGGTGAATTCCGCGCCGTTGCGGTGCATCGTGTCGTCGGTCTGGCGGATGTAGCCCGCGTCGTGGAACAGGGCGACGACGATACCCATCATCGCGCGCTCGGCGCCGAGCCGCTGATCAGTGCTGTGCGTGCGGTCGTAGCCGGCGAGCAGCCGCACCATCGCGAGCGTGTCGTCGAGGCTGTGCTGCAGGTCGTGATAGACGGTGTCGCAGCCGAGATAGCCCGGGAACTGGCCGTTGAACAGGCGCTCGAAATCTGCGAACGCGGTCTCGAGGCGCTCCACCCTGCCGTTCGGCCAGGTCTGCGAATAGAGCTCCTCGACCGCGCGTTTGACCGCGGGCACCGAGCTCACCTGTACGGTATTGGTGACGTCGTAGTCGCTGCGTCGGTACTGCATGGATCTTGTTGTTATGCGACCGGTCCGGTCATTGCAGTGCCGCTGAGTCTAGCCAATCGCCGCTGGAACGCCAGAGTCAAATTTCCCGACATCGATGCCGCCGCACCCATATGTCAAACGTCGCCGGCACCGGAGTCTAACCCCGTTGCCGGTCCGGGCGGCGCGGCGTGTCGCCGGTGTGACGCGCCACACATTCCCGGTCCGTCGGTGCACGGGTCAGGCCGCCAGCCCGAGCTGGCGCAACAGCGGCTCGATCTCGGGACGCCGCCCGCGAAATTCCACGAAGGCTTCCATCGCGTCGCGGCTGCCGCCCCGCTCGAGAATCGCGTGCAGGAACCGCCGCGCGGTCCGCGCGTCGTAGATGCCCTCCTCCTCGAACGCGCCGAAAGCGTCGGCAGACAGGACCTCCGCCCACTTGTAGCTGTAGTAACCCGCGGCGTAGCCGCCTGAGAAGACGTGCTGGAAGCTGTGGGGAAAGCGGTTGAACGCCGGTGCGGGCACCACCGAGACCTCTGCGCGCACCTCGGCCAGCGTCTCGGCGATGCGCGGGCCGCGCTCGGGCGAGTACTCGGCATGCAGCCGGAAGTCGAACAGACCGAACTCGAGCTGCCGCGCGGTCTGCATCCCCGCCTGGAAGCTGCGCGACGCCTGCAGCCGTGTGAGCGTATCGGCCGGCAGCGGCTCGCCCGTGTCGACGTGCGCGGAGATGAGCGGCAGCACTTCGCTGCGCCAGGCGAAGTTCTCCATGAACTGGCTAGGCAGCTCCACCGCGTCCCACGGCACGCCGTTGATTCCCGCGAGGCTCGGGTAGTTGACACGGGTCAGCATGTGATGCAGCCCATGGCCGAATTCGTGGAAGATGGTCAGCACGTCGTGATGCGTGAGGAGCGAGGGCCGCTTGCCGACCGGGGGCGCGAAGTTGCACACCAGGTAGGCGATCGGCAGTGCGCTGGCCTGGCCGACCTGCATCCGTCCGATGCATTCGTCCATCCAGGCGCCGCTGCGCTTGCTCGCGCGCGCGTACAGATCGAGGAAGAACCCGCCGCGCGGCGCGCCGTCGCGATCGAGGATATCGAAGTAGCGCACGTCCGGGTGGTAGGTGGCCACTCCGTCGCGTGCCACGATGCGGATCCGGTAGAGTCGCGAGGCGACCGCGAACAGGCCGGCGAGCACGCGCGGCAGTGGGAAATACGGCCGCAGCGCTTCCTCCGACACGTCGAGCCGCGCGTTCTTCAGCGCCTCTGAGTAGAAGGCGACGTCCCAGGCCTCGAGCGTGCGACCGGCGAACTCCTCGAGCTCCCGGTACTCGCGCTCGGCGGCCGGACGGCTGAGCCGCGCCAGCCGGCGCAGGAACTCGAGCACCTCCTCAGGCTCGCGCGCCATCTTGGTGGCGAGCGAGTACTCGGCATAATTTGCGTAGCCGGCAAGATTCGCGGCCTCGTGCCGCAGCGCGAGGATCTCCGCCATGAGCGGGGTGTTGTCCCAGCGCAGCGCATGCGGCCCCTGATCGGAGGCGCGCGTCACCCAGGCCTCGTAGAACTCGCGCCGCAGTCTCTCGTTGTGGCAGTGAGTGAGCACCGCCTGGTAGTTCGGCGCGTCGAGCGGCAGCAGCCAGCCGGGCAGGCCCGCCGCCTGCGCCGCGGCGCGCGCCCGCTCGATGATCATGGGCGGCAGCCCGGCGAGCTCGGCGATGTCGCCGACCACGCGCGACCAGGCGTTGGTCGCATCGAGCACGTTTTCGTCGAACTTCGCCTGCACGCGCGCGAGCTGCTCCATCACCTCCCGGTAGCGCTGCTTGCGATCCGCGGGCAGCGACACGCCCGCGAGCCGGAAGTCGCGCAGCGCGTTTTCGAGGAGCTTGCGCTGCTCGGGGGCGAGTTGCTGGCCTTCCTGGTCGAGGATGCGCTGGTATGCGGCGCAGAGCTCCGCGTTCTGCGCGAGCTCGGTGTGATAGCTGGTGAGCAGCGGCAGACAGGCGTTGTAGGCGGCGCGCAGCTCCTCGCCGTTCATCACGTTGTTCAGGTGGCTGATCGGCGACCAGGCGCGCGACAGCGCGTGGTGCATCCGCTCGATCGGTGCGATCAGGCCGTCCCAGCCTTCCGCGCCCCCGTCGAGCAGCGCCTTGAGCTGGCGGCGGTTGGCATCCAGCAGCGTGCGCACCGCGGGCTCCGCGTGCCGGGGCCGGACTTCTCCGAACGGTGGCAGCTGGTAATCCGTCAGCAGCGGGTTCAACTTCGGTTCCGCGTTCGCTCCATCGATCCGGCGTATTCTAGGCATTCCGGATCCATCCCTGCAGCAGCCAGCCGAGCGCGTACACTGCCGCGCCGAAGCCGGCGAAGGCGAGCCAGGCGCGGCGGCGGAAGCGGCGTGCGAGGTCCGCGCCACGGAGAGTCGCCAGCAGGAACAGCTGCCCGTCGTCCGGGCGTGCGAGCAGGTGCCGGGCAGTCTCCGCCGGGCGTTCCGCGCGCGACTGTGCGACGCTCGCGCGCGCGGCCGCCCGCGCGCGTTCCCACTCCTCGAGGCTGATGGTGCCGTCCGCGTCGTGATCGAAGCGGCGCCTGAGCTCCGTCTGGTCCTGCTTCCACTCCCCGAGCAGCACCCGCACGGCGTCGTCGGTCCCGCCGACGTCGGTCGCGCTCAACGAGCGGAAGCCGCCCAGCGCGTAGACCAGCTCGTGCAGGTGGATGCGCTCCTCGAAGTAGCGGTAGTCGCGTCCTTCGAGCACGGCGACCTGCCCTGGCACCGCCGTCGGCCACGGCGTCGCTCCGTACCAGGTGGTCGATTCCGACGCCAGCACGAGCGCACCCGAGGGCTGCACGATGCACTCGCCGGTACCGTCGTCGATCACGAACGGCGTCTCCGAGCGGCCGCTCGCGACCGTGCGCCAGTGCTCGCGCCGCCTCGCGGATCCCGACTCCGCGCGGTGCTGGATGCGGTAGCGCCACCAGACGCAGTCGCGCCGCGTGAGCGGCGCGAACGCGTGCTGCGCGGCAAGCGGCCGCGCCCGGCCCTCGATCTCGACATAGCCCTGTGCCGCCGAGCGCAGCCGCGAGGTCGGCGTGTCCTCGACGAGGCGCGCGGCGTGCAGCCAGCGGAAAGCGAACCAGAGGCCTGCGGCGACCGCCGCTCCGAGATTGAGCGCCCAGAACCAGAGATCGGACGGATCAGCCAAAGAGCCGGCCCAGATCCACGTCACGACGCTGCTCCTCGGCGAACTCGAGCAGCGAGGCCTGCTTGAAGTCGAACTGGCGGGCGACGATCAGGTCGGGGAAGGTCTGCAGCCGGATGTTGTTCAGGTTGACGCTCTCGTTGTAGAGCTCGCGCCGGTCGGCGATCGCCTCCTCGAGCTCGGTGATGCGGGCCTGCAGGTGGCGGAAGCTCGCGTCCGCCTTGAGCTCCGGATAGTTCTCCGCGACCGCGAACAGCCGGCCGAGCCCGGCGCGCAGCTGCTCCTCGGCTGCGCCGAGCGCCGTGACGTCGCCCGCGCCCTGCGCGCGAAACACCGCACTGCGCGCCTGCATCACGCGCTCGAGGGTCTCCTGTTCGTACGCCATGTAGCGCTTACAGGTCTCCACCAGCTTGGGGAGCTCCTCGTGCCGCTGCGTGAGCAGCACGTCGATGTTGGCCCAGGCCTTGCGCACGTTCTCGCGCAGGGCGACGAGGCCGTTGTAGATCCGCACACCGTACCCCGCGGCGACGGCGAGCAGCGCGAGCAGAAGCAGCGACACCACCACCATTGGCAGTCCCCCGATGGGCCGGCGGACCCGGCCGGGCGCAAGATTGCCGGTTCCGGGTGGCCAGCGTCTAGACTACCGGTCCGCTCGAACCTCGGAACCCCGCATGACCCTTCGGGCCTATCTGGACAGGACGCCGTCGCCCGGACCGGGCGTGTACGTCGATCCGACGGCGCTGGTGATCGGCGACGTCACACTCGGCGAGGACGTATCAGTGTGGCCGATGACCGTGATCCGGGGCGACGTCAATCGGATCCGTATCGGTGCGCGGAGCAACGTACAGGACGGCAGCGTCCTGCACGTCTCGCGCCCCTTCCCCGGGCAGGACGCCGGCTGGCCGCTCACGGTCGGCGAGGAGGTGACGATCGGCCACCGGGTCGTGATCCACGGCTGCACGATCGGCGATCGCTGCCTGATCGGCATCGGCTCGATTGTGCTCGACGGCGCCGTGGTCGAGGACGAGGTGATGATCGGCGCAGGCAGCATCGTCACGCCCGGCAAGGAGCTCCGCTCACGCGGTCTGTACCTCGGCAATCCGGCGCGGCGCGTGCGCGAGCTCACCGCCGCCGAGATCGATCGCTTCCCGGTGGTGGCGCGACACTACGTCGACCTGCAGCGCGAATACGCGGTGCAGCGCGCGGCGCGCACGGCCCCTTCCTGAGGTTCGCCGGGCGGAGCGCATGGCGATCTGGGTCGGAACGTCCGGTTACAATTACCCGGAGTGGAAGGGCAGCTTCTACCCGGAAAAGCTGCCCGCAGCGAAGATGCTGCCTTATTACGCCGAGCGGCTCTCGACCGTCGAGATCAACTACACCTACTACCGTACGCCCAACGCCAGGATCCTCGCCGGCTGGAACGAGGCGACGCCCGAGCGTTTCAAGCTGACGCTGAAGGCGCCGAAGCGCATCACGCACGACGCGCGGCTACGCGACTGCGCCGATCGCCTCCGGTACTTCGTCGACACCGCGGCGACGCTCGGACCGAAGCTCGGCGCACTGCTCTTCCAGCTGCCACCGAACTTCAGGCAGGACCTCGCGGTGTTCGATGCATTCCTCGACGTGTTTCCGCCGGACGTGGTCGCGGCCTTCGAGTTCCGGCACGGCTCCTGGCTCAACGACGAGGTGTATCGGCGGCTCGAGGAGCGCAACCTCGCGCTCTGTGTCGCCGACAGCGAGACGATGGCGACTCCGGTGGAGATCACTGCCGACTACGCCTATTTCCGCCTGCGCGACGAGGGCTACACGCCCGACGACATCGGGCGCTGGGCGCAGACCATCCGTGAACGCACCGCCGGCTGCAGCGAGGTGTTCGTGTACTTTAAGCACGAGGAAGCGGGCAAGGGCCCTGAGTTCGCCCGCCAGCTGCTCGACGCGCTTGGTCTTCGCTGAACGCGGAGCGACTGAGCGCGACGCGGGGCGACCGTCCGCACGCGCGCGGGCTTCGATCGCGACGTTGGTCCGCCCCTCACACGCGGTCGATGCGCGCCGCGTAGCAGCCGCGCTTCGCGTAGTGTGCGTGCAGATAGGCGACGCGAGGATCACCGAACAATCGCCCGATGACGCCCTCGATCTCCCGGCCGTCGACCAGGTCGGCGTCGACCATGAGGTCATCGCGGTCGAAGGCGCGCAGCGACAGCGGCCGGATGCGCATTGCCTCCGGGACCTCGCCGACGCGGTCGTAGGCCGAGCGCGCGCCTTCCCGCACGAAGATTGCGTGGCTCGCGCGGTACGGGTTTTCGGCGGGCTGGTGCGTGTAGTTGAGGAGCAGCACCGAGTCGCCTGGCTCGGCGTCGCGGATCTCGATGCGGTCGGGATAGCCGGGCTTGCCGTCGACGACGCAGCGCACGACCCCTTGACGACGGAGCTCGTCGACCGGCAGGCCGAAAAGATGCTGGAAGGGGCCGGGGTCGAGACCCCTGATACGGAATGTCACGGCGGTTCTCCTCGGGAGTATCGATGCCGCGCATCGTCGCGCGGGCGGCAGAGCCGAACCATCCGGTTCTTGCTCCCGAATCGGGGCATCATGTCGCTGCACCATCGACCGGGGAGGCCGCTCATACATGAACTCGCCGGCCCGCCTGCAGACCTACGTCGCGCTGCTCCGCGGGATCAATGTCGGCGGCCGGCATGCGCTGCCTATGAAGGAGCTCAAGGCCGTCCTCGAGCAGCACGGCTGCGTCGACGTGCGGACCTACATCCAGAGCGGCAACGTGGTCCTGCGCAGCGCCGTCTCCGACGCAGCGCGCCTGGGCGCCCGGCTCGCGGCTGCCGTGGCTGCGAGTCACGGGTTCGAGCCGGCGGTGCTCGTGCTCACGCGACGCGAGGTCGAACGCGCCGTGGCCGGAAACCCGTTCCCGGAGGCGGTAGGCGACCCCCGGAGCCTGCACTTGCTCTTTCTCGTTTCGAGACCGGAGAAGCCGGATCTCGAGTCACTCGAGTCGATCAAGGCGCAGAGCGAGCGCTTCGCGCTGGAAGGGCGGGTCTTCTACCTGTACACGCCCGACGGATTCGGCGCGTCGCGCCTCCCCGGGCGCGCGGAGCGGCTTCTCGGCGTCGAGGCCACAGCCCGCAACTGGCGCACCGTCACGACGCTGCTCCAAATGGCGGCCGGCGTTTCCTGAGCCGCCGGCGCGCGCTACGCTCGATGTCACCCGGATACAGGAGGTTCCCATGACCGCAGCCAGGAAAGCCCGCGCGATAGGCTTTAATCACGTCGCGCTCGAAGTCGGCGACATCGACGAGGCGCTGGCGTTCTACGGGTGGTTGTTCGACTTCGAGCTGCGGAGCAGGTCGAAAACCGACGCATTCATCGATCTGGGCGATCAGTTTCTCGCGCTGCAGAAGGGTCGCCGCCAGCCGGCCGACGACGGTCGTCACGTCGGGCTGGTCGTCGATGACAAGCAGGCGGTGCGCGCCGCGCTCGCAGCGGCGGGCATCGAGCCGCTGCCGGGGCCCTTCCTCGAGTTCCGCGATCCCTGGGGCAACCGCATCGAGATCGTCGGTTACGAGAACATTCAGTTCACCAAGGCGGCGCACGTGCTGCGCGGCATGAGGCTCACGCACCTGACGAAGAGCGAGTCGGCCATCAAGGAGCTACGCGACAAGGGCATGGCGCCGACCGCTTGAGCGAGAGGCGCCAGCGCCGAAGGTCGCGAGATGCCTGAGTGTGAGTTCCGCTTCTACGAGGAGCTGAACGACTTCCTGCCGCCCGCGAAGCGCAAGCGCACGTTCGCCTATCGCTTCCAGGGAACGCCGGCGGTCAAAGACGCAATCGAGGCACTGGGTGTGCCGCACACCGAGGTCGACCTCGTGCTCGTGGACGGCATCTCGGTACGCTTTTCCCACAGGCTCCATGGCGGCGAGCGGGTCGCGATCTATCCTGTGTTCGAGCGACTCGACATCACGCCGCTCGTGCGCCTGCGCCCGAAGCCGCTGAGAACGCCGCGGTTCGTCGCCGACGTGCATCTCGGCACGCTTGCCCGCAACCTGCGGCTCCTTGGCTTCGACACGCTCTACGACCGGACCGCGAACGACCCGGAGCTCGTACGGCGCTCCGTCGCCGAGCGGCGCATTCTCCTGACGCGCGATGTCGGCCTCTTGAAGCACAGCGTGCTCACGCACGCGCACTACGTGCGCGCCACCGCGCCCGAGCGTCAGCTCGCCGAGCTCGTCCGTGCGCTCGACCTGGCGCGCAGCGCGAAGCCCTTTACGCGCTGCCTGCGCTGCAACGGCCGCCTGGCACGCGTCGCCCCGCGCGACGTGGCCGGGGAGGTGCCGGACGCGGTCCGCCGCCGGTTCCGACGGTTCGTACGCTGCAGGGGGTGCCGGCGGATCTACTGGCCGGGCAGCCACTATGAGCGACTGCAGGGCCGCGTCGGCGGACTCGTACGCCGGGCGAAGCGCTCGCCAGCCGCGGCCGGGGGCCGACGTCCTCGGGTCACGAGCGCTCGAGGGTCCCCGCCGCGCGCGAGCCGCGCCCCGCGGCCGCCATCCGTGGCAACCGCGGGAGCTTCAATCCCTGAAACAGCACGAGTGCCACGCCCGCGATCACCAGCGCCGCGCCGGCGACGATCGTCGCGGTGATCGTTTCGCCGAGCACGATGGCGCCGAGCAGCATCGCGATGACCGGGTTCACGAGCGCGTAGGTTGCGACCTTCTGCGCCGGCTCCTGCGTCAGCAGCCACACGTAAGTGGTGAGCGCGATGATGCTGCCGAAAACGGCCAGGTACAGCACCGCGAGCGCGGAGCCGAGCGAGACCTGCGCGGGGTCGAAGCCGATCCATTCGCCGGTCGCGAGCGCCATCGTCCCCTGGAACAGTCCGGCGGCCAGCATCTGCACAGCCGCGATCCCGAGCAGCTGAGCGGGACGCGCCGCGCGTCTCTGCAGCAGCGTGCCGGTGCTCCACGACACGACCGCAAGCATGAGGGCGAACAGATAGACCGGCGCGACGTCGCCGCCGATCCCGTGCCGCGTCGCGACGATGGTCATCACGCCCGCGAGCGCGAGCCCTGTGCCGGTGAGCGCCCGCCGATCGGGCGCGCGCCGCTCGAAGAATGCCCAGTTGAGCAGCAGCACGACCACCGGTATCGAGGCGAGCAGCAATGCCGCGATACCGGACGGCACGCCCTGCTGCGCCCACACCACGAAGCCGTTGCCGGCGCCGCCCAGCAGCGCTCCCGAGAGCAACGCCGCTCGCCACGGCAGCCCCTTGAGCTGCGCGCGGTCGCGCAGAGCGAGCCAGGAGAACATCAGCGCCGCCGCGAGCAGGAAGCGGATGCCGCCGCTCACGAACGGCGGCACCGTGCGGATCGCGAGCGCGATGCCGAGGTAGGTCGTACCCCACACCAGATAGATGCATCCGTAGGCGAGGGCGATGCGGAGCTGCAAGCTGGCGCTGCTCATGGCCGGCACTGTGCCCAGGACCTTGGCATCAGTACAGATTCAGCTATAGTGAATGTCGGCCAGTACAGTTCTCCCGTCGCAGATATCGTTCGGTTCGTCGCCATGTCCACTCCGCCGCCGCTGCTCTACGAACGCGTCGCCGGCCTCGTCGCCGGTCAGATCTCCTCCGGGGCGCTGCGCGCCTCGGAGCGCATCCCGTCGGTGCGCTCGATGAGCCGCGCCGCGCGCGTGAGCGTCTCGACCGTGGTGCAGGCCTACGCGCACCTCGAGTCGCTCGGACTGATCGAGGCGCGTCCCCAGTCGGGGTACTTCGTGCGCGCGCGGATTCGCGAGCGCCTGCCCGAGCCGCCGGCGCGGCAGCTGCGCCCGACGCGACCGCACAGCGTCGCCACCGACGTGCTCGATGCCTGCCGCGAGGCGATGCAGCGCACCGATCTGGTGCAGCTCAACATGGCCTGTGCGCCGCCGGAGTCGGCGCCGAACCGGCGTCTGAACCGGCTGATCCGCGACGAGCTACGCGCGCAGCCGAACCACGCCGGTGAGATCGTGCTGCCGCCGGGCGACTTCGAGCTGCGCCGCCAGGTCGCGCGCCGCGCGTCGCTCGCCGGTACTGCCACCAGCCCCGACGACGTCGTCATCACCGGCGGCACGATGGACGCGGTGACGCTCGCGCTCGGCGTGCTGTGCAAGGCTGGCGACACGATCCTGGTCGAATCGCCGACGTACTTCGGCGTGCTGCAGGCGGTCGAGTATCTCGGGCTCAAGGTCGTGGAGGTGCCCAATCATCCTGGCCGCGGGATAGACGTCGACGCCGTGCGCGCCGCGGCCGGCGAGCAGCGACTCGCGGCTGCCGTGCTGATGCCGAACTTCAACAACCCCTGCGGGAGCCTGACGCCGGTCGAGGCGAAGCGCGAGCTGGTCGCAGTGCTGGCTGCCGCCTCTGTGCCGGTCATCGAGGATGACCTGTACAAGGAGTTGCACTTCGGAGCGGAACATCCCGATTCGCTGCGCCGCTTCGACACGCAGGGGCTCGTGATCTCCTGCGGGTCGGTGTCGAAGACGATCGCACTCGGTTATCGCGTCGGCTGGGCGATCACGCCGACCTGGGCGCGCGACATCCAGCGCGCCAAGTTCTTCACCTCCGTCGCCGCGCCCACGCTGCAGCAGCGCGTGCTCGCGCGTTATTTCGCGAGCGGCGGATACGACCGCTTCCTCAATGGGCTGCGGCGCTCCCTCGCGGCGAGCGCCGAGCGGTTTCTCGATGCGATCGCCACCGCGTTTCCGAGCGGCACCTGTGTCGCGCGTCCCGCGGGCGGGATGGTGCTCTGGGTGCGGTTGCCGGGCGGCATCGACAGCATGGAGCTGTTCCGCACCGCGCTCGCCTGCCGGATCGGGGTGATGCCCGGGATCGTGTTCTCGGCGAAGGCGGACTTCCGCAACTACATCCGCCTCAACTACGGCTGCGGTTGGTCCGCCGACGTCGCCGCGGCGATCGGGACGCTGGGTCGCCTCGTTCGCAGGATGGCGGCATGAGGATCGCGGCCGGCGAATGATCCTGCGGGCTCACGACGCGTCGATACGGTCGGCGAGCGAGGTCTCAGCGTTCCTGCATCAGCTCGAGAAACTTGGGATTGTTGCGCAGCGGCGCGAGATCCGGATCGTTCCTCATCCAGCCGAAGTTGCTGTACCCCGCCGCCACCGCCTGCTGCAAGGTGGCAATGGCGCGATCCGCCTCGTCGAAACTCACGTACAGACAGGCCGCGTTGTAGAGCATCACCGGATCGCCAGGACTCGACTCGAGCGCCTTGGCAGCCTCGCTGATGGCCTCCTCCCTGCGCCCCGCCCTGGCGAGCTGCGTTGCATAGATGAGCCTCGCCCGCGCATCGTCGGGGTTCTGCAGCAGATAACTGGGCAGCAACTCGTTCAAGGTTCGGTACGCGGCCTCCGCCTCCGCGGTCCGCCCCAGTCCTAGACAGGTCTGTGCCACGTCGAAGTGCGCGGCATAGAACCCCGGCTTGATCTCGGCTACGCGCTCGAACAGCGGCAAGGCCTGCTCGAGCTTGCCCTCGGTGAAACAGATCCGTCCTAGCGTCCAGTGGGCGATGAAGTCGTCCGGATCGATCTCGATCGCCTTCTTGCACGATGCGGTCGCTTCGTCGAACATGCCCCACAGGAAAAAAGACAAGCCCATGGCCCGGTAGGCCTCAGGCAGGTTGTTGTCGTACATCAGGGCCTTGAAGCTGAACTCCTGCGCCAGTTCGCGAAACCGCTCTTCGCGTGAGATCAACTGGTACCGCTGCCCGTAGGCGCTGGAGCATCCGGCATAGGCCGCGGCGTAGCGCGGGTCGAGCTCGATGGCCTTCTCGAAGAGCTGGATCGCGTACTCGACGCTGCGTTTAGTCAGGCGATAGAGCTGATCCTGGCCCCGCAGATAGAGGTCGTAGGCCTGTGCGTTGACGGTCGGTCGCTTGGTCAGCGTGACCTGCTCCGAAAAGCTCAGCTTGAGCTTGAGCGCTTCGACGATCTGCTGCGCGACCTGCTCCTGGATGTCGAAGATGTCGTCCATCTTCCCCTTGTAGGTGTTGCCCCAGAGCTGGCGGTTGGTCACGA
>JBQGDL010000028.1:0-18784 GCA_052039045.1 Steroidobacteraceae bacterium | reverse complement strand
ATGCTCTCGTCGACGCCGCGAGGCGCGGCAAGGAGGTGACTGTCATCATCGAGCTGATGGCGCGCTTCGATGAAGCGGCGAACATTCATCTCGCGACGAGATTGCAGGAGGCCGGAGCGCACGTCATGTACGGCGTCGTCGGTTACAAGACGCATGCGAAGCTCATCATGGTCGTGCGGCGGGAGAGCGGTAAGCTGCGCCGCTACTGCCATTGCGGTACCGGCAACTATCATCCCGACACTGCGCGGTTCTACACGGACTACGGTCTGTTCACCTGCGACGAGGCGGTCGGCGAAGACCTGCACGAGTTGTTCCTGCAGCTCACCAGCCCGACGCGCGTGGCGCAGATGAGCAAGGTGCTGCAGTCGCCGTTCACGCTGCACGAGGCGATGCTCGAGCGCACGCGCCGCGAGATGCGCCACGCCCGCGCCGGCCGGCGGGCCCGGATCGTGGCGAAGATGAATGCGCTCATCGAGCCGCAGATCATCCAGGCGCTGTACGAAGCGTCGATGGCCGGCGTGCGGGTGGACCTGATCGTACGCGGCATCTGCTCGCTGCGCCCCGGCGTGCCGGGCGTGTCCGACAACATCACCGTGCGCTCGATCGTGGGACGCTTTCTCGAGCACTCGCGCGTGTTCTATTTCGAGAACGACGGCGACCCCGAGGTGTACTGCGCGAGCGCCGACTGGATGGAGCGCAACTTCTTCCGCCGCATCGAGGTCGGATTCCCGATCCAGCGCCGCCATCACCGCCGGCAGCTGTTCGAGGATCTGGAGCTGTACCTCGCCGACAACTGTCAGGCCTGGGTGCTGCAGTCGGACGGCAGCTGGGTGCGCGAGCAGCCGGGCAGCAGCGAGCCGATCGCCGCGCAGGCGCGGCTTCTGCAGACGCTGACTGGTCCGCACTAGCAAGCGCGCCGGTTAAGCGGGTCGTCATACGCGAAGTAAAAGGGAGGGGCGGACATGCCGCCCCTCCCGAGGACAGATCGGTAGCCGCCCGGGTCTACTTCTTGCCCTTCTTGGCCACCGTGATCACGGCGTAGTACGGGCCGTTGCTGCACGCGGCACTATCGCCCACGTCTACCACGACTCCATAGGTGCCGTTGCCGAGGCTGCTCAGGTCCCAGTTGTAGATGTATTGCTCGTCCTCCGGGACGTAACGCATGACATTGTCGGTGTCCGCGGCGGAAACCGAGGTCGCGGCTTCGAGCTCCTCACCGAGACCCGTGCTGTCCGAGTAGCTCGTGACCCAGACGGTCGGCGTCGCGTCCGCGACCGGTTCGCCGTTGGCGTCGGCCAGCTTGATCTTGATCGGGATGACGCGCCCGTTGCCGAAAACGCTGTTCCCTTCCGGATTGATCGGCTGCTGGAACCCGACGAACAGGTAGCTGACGCCCAGGATGTCGCTGTCGTTGGACGGGTTGTAGTCGTCCGAACCGCCGTACTCCGCATAGAGATTGTGATCTCCCACCCCAAGGCCGTTCACGTTGTAGGTCAGCGTGGCGGTGCCCGATCCATCGGTGATGGCGTCGCCTACCGAGGGCACCGTCGGGTCGCCGTTCAGATCGAGCTCCGGATTGACGAAGAAGTCGATCGTGGCGCCCGGGATCGGATCGGTGCTGACGAGCTCCTCGAGAGTCGCCGTCAGATCGACGTCGCCCGCGTTCAGCAGCACGCATTGCCTGGCCACCGTCAGCCTGGTGTCGAGCACGACGACGGGCTCGGCGACGCTGAAATTGATGCGCATCAGCTTGGCTTCGGCGAGGCCCGTCGCACCGGTAAAGCCGGTGCCGCCCAGCGTGATCGTGACCTGATAATTCCCCGGCGTCGCCGGTGCCGCGAAGCTGACCGTCCGAACACAGGTCGACGCGGTGCTGGTGACGGTGCAATTCGCAAGGCCGTCGACCGACACGGACGGCCCGGGCGTATCCGTCGTCGAGGGCGAGAAGGTGATCGTGAGGCCGGTGCCATAGATCGTGTCCTGGCCCGGACCGGCGCTCCGGTCCTGGATGCTCCAGGTGACGCTGACGTCCACCTGCTGGCCCGAAAAGACCGCCGCGTCGAGCGTCGTCGAGCCGTCCGCCCCGGCCAAGAAGTTGTTCGAGACTGAGACCGCTGCGTTGCTCACCGTGGCGCTCGCGGCCGACGGCCACGGAATATCTTTTTGGGCCAGAGCGGAGTTTGAGTACGCGAATCCGAAGACGACCGTGCCGATGACGGCCGCCCGCAGCCGCAATTGCTTGAATCTCATATTCGAGAGCCCCCTGATCGAGACGTGACCACATACACGCCGCTCGAGAGCGAGGCGTCGCTCGCTTCTGAGCGGTCTGCTTGCACTTCGGGAGCCCGGCGGTCTGCGGCGGGTTGTCGCCAGATCCGTGGCTTTGCGAGCTCGCCTTACGGCGGCTGTGCGTTTTTCGGTTGCAGCTTTGTGAAGCTACTCTACACGCGGCGCGCCGCGCGTTGGCTGCGTTTCGACATAAGTGGCTCGCCGCTCGGAATGCAGCCGCGACAGCAGCGAATCCCCCGGCGCACCGGGAGATCGGTCCGCGGACGTCAGGCCGCTCGACGGCGGCCGAGACCCACTAACAGCAATCCTAGGCCCACCAGTGCCAGCGACGCCGGTTCGGGCACCTGCTGGACGACACCGCAATCTCCGACGCCGTCGCAGAAGGCGAACGGCCCGGGCCCGACCGCATAAAAGTGCGTGTCGCTGAACGCACCGATACCTTCGACGTCCAGATCGAGGCCATCGCCGATGTCGCCGTCGAGATCGAAAACCAACCCGAACAGATTGGCGAAGTCCAGCGAGAACGCGTCAACCAGGCCATTGCCGCTGAACGACATCTCGAATGCGGTCACTTCGCCGGCGAACCACGACAGCTGGCCATTGCCGTCGAGGTCAGTGCCCGAGAACGAGCCACTCACCTGCGCGCCATCGGAGAACCCGGCCTGCGTGAACGCGAAATCGCCACCGCCCAGGTCCGTGACGATGGCCAGCTCCGCGCTGAAGTCGATGGTGACGGCAAGCGCCGCGGACGGCGCGCCGATGACGGCGGCGACGGCAAGCAGCGCGCGGAACGGCATCGAAGCCATCGTAAGCCCCCTACGTTATTCGTGTTAAGTCAGATGCAAGAACCACGCCGCGCGAACATCGCCAGCAGCGTCAACAGCTTGCGATTCGCTGCACCGCAAATATGTAAAACCGCCCGACGGTCCCCTCGCCCGCGCCCCCCGCCTCTGGCGGCGGCGGCTTATGGTCGGACGGCCCGCACCACGGAGTAGTAGCCGTAGCTCGGCGTCACGCTCACCTCGCCGAAGCCCGCATCGCCCAGGAGCTTTGCCAGCTCGGCGTAGGTGAACTGACGGCCTTGAGTACCGAGCAGCATGACCAGGCTGAAAGTGCTCGTCGCGACCGGGCCCACGCCCGAGTCGTCGAGCAATGCCTCGTGTATGAAGATGCGTCCGCCCGGCGCCAGCGCGTCGCGCGCGGCGCCGAGCAGGCGCGCGCAGGTGGCGAAATCCCAGTCGTGCAGAACGTTGGAGAAGAACATCGCGTCGTGACCGCGCGGCCATTCCTGTCGGAACATGTCGACCGCACGGGTCCCGATGCGATCGGCCAGGCCGGCCGCGGCGATGTACTCCCTGGCCACCTGGCACATTGCGGGCAGCTCCATCACCGTGCAGCGCAGCTGGGGGTGACGCTGCGCGAGCGCGATGCAGAAGCACCCGGAGCCGCCCCCGACGTCGAGCAGATGCCGCACTCCCGAGAAGTCGACGTTGCGTGCCATGCCGAGCGCCGCAGCGATCGAGTGGCTGTGCATGAACGCCGCTATCATCCGTGCCTGCTCGATCTCCACGTGACCCGCTTCCCACGCGTCGCTCGGCCGTTGATCGGGGTCGCCGGTCGTGGAGGCACGCTCGCCCTTCAGCGCCTTCTCTATGGACGCATGATGCGGCGACGACGGCCCCATGCGGTTCAACAGGTGTCCCCAGTAGTACGGGCTGGCGCGCAGCAGGTAGTACCGGGCCTGATGGGTGAGCTGATAGCGGCCGTCCTGGCGCCGCAGCAGACCGAGCGACGCGAGGAGCGGCAGCACGATCTCGGTCCCGCGTTCGCTCAGGCCGAGCTTGCGGGCCAGCTCCTCGTGCGAGGCCGGGCCGTCGGCAAGCGACTCGAACACGTCGAGCTCGATGGCGGCCGTCACCGCCGGCAACCAGTACATCGACAACCAAAGATCCCAGATCGGACGGTCATCGGTCGTCGGCAGCTCGACGGCCGTCGGCTGCACGGTCGGTGCATTCACCATCGTGGGAGCTCCGCGTGCGTGCGGGCGATCAGCGGATCGCCACCGGGTTGACGATCGCCTGCACCGCGCCCGCGATGCGCGGCTGGCCGAGCACGAACAGGAATTCGTAGGTGTGGTCGGCGGCCAGTGGGCCCGTGTTCATGAATTCGAGCAGGAAGATCCCCTTCCTCGCGAGCATGATCTGGTGGATCTCGAACTGGCCGCTGCCCGCTTCGAAAGGCACGACTTCCACGGCGAAGTTGTCCGCGCCCACGGCCGTGATGTTGCGGTCGGCGAGATAGTACGCGCCTTCGCGGCCCAGCCCGGGCGCACCGGCCATGAAGCGCCGGTCGTCGCTGCCGAGCAGTGACAGCCAGCCGGTGTGAAACAGCACCACGTCCCCCTCGCGCAGCTCCAGCCCCTGCCGCTCGAGCGCCGCGTCGATCTCCTTGCGGTTGAACGCCGTGCCCTCGGGCACCACGTCCTTGCCGTAGAGCGCGGCCATGTCGAGCAGCACACCGCGCGCGACCATCGGCGGATAGCTCTCCATGCCGAACTTCTTCAGGCCGTCCGCGGCGACGAAGTCGGCCACTTTGCGGCCGTTGTAGTGAACGTAGTTGATGCCCACGTGCCCGAGACCGTCCATCTGCGATCCCGTGCCGTTCCATCCGGTGACGAGATCGTCGTTGTAGGTCGACTGCGTCGGCCCGAGCGTGCCCCCGCCCGCCTGCATGGGCTGCACAACGGTCAGATGGAACGTGCGCGGCGGGAATCCGGGGGTCTTCGAGCTGGTCCCGATTGCGAGCGAGTACACCTTACCGGTCCTGACCAGCGATGTCGCTTCCAGCACTCGCGCCGGCGTCACGTTGTTCAGCGCGCCGATCTCGTCGGCGGCGCCCCAGCGCGACGGAAACCAGGCTTCCTCCGCGGCGGGGGCGGCGGTGGTGGCCAGCGCCGCGAGCGCAATCGCAGCAGCGCGCGTCACTGCTGTATTCCCGGTCCGCGCGCGACCCCGGCGGACTTGTCCGCCGGCGCATTCATGCCTGTGTGCTCGGCGATGAACGCCCACATGTCGGCGAACTGCTCGATGATCTTGTCGGTCGGCTTGCCGGAGCCGTGGCCGGCGCGCGTTTCGATCCGGATCAGGTGCGGCCTCGGACCGATGTCCGCCGCCTGCAGCGCGGCCGCGTACTTGAAACTGTGCCCAGGAACGACGCGATCGTCGGTGTCGGCGGTGGTCACGAGGATCGCAGGGTAGATCTTGCCGCTGCGGATGTTGTGATAGGGCGAGTAAGCGTACAGGTTCCGGAAGTACTTCTCCTCCGCCGGTGACCCGTAGTCGTCCACCCAGTAGCGCCCGGCAGTGAACTGGTTGTATCGCAGCATGTCCATGACGCCCACGTCCGGCAGCGCAGCCGCGAACAGCTCGGGACGCTGGTTCATGACGGCGCCGACCAGCAGCCCGCCGTTCGAGCCGCCGAAGATTGCGAGCCCGCCCGGCCGCGTCACGCCGTTCCTCAGCAGGTGTTCGCCCGCTGCGATGAAGTCGTCGAACACGTTCTGCGTGTGGAGCAGCCGGCCGGCGTCGTGCCACTCCTTGCCGTATTCGCCGCCGCCGCGCAGGTTGGCCACGGCGTAGACGCCGCCCATTTCCATCCAGGCGAGCCGGGTCATGCTGAACGACGGGGTCAGAGAGATGTTGAAGCCGCCGTAGCCATACAGCAGCGTCGGCGCGCCGCGCGACAGGTCGAGCCCCTTGCGGTGCGCAATGAACATCGGCACCCGCGTGCCGTCCTTCGACGTATAGAACTCCTGGCGCACGACGTAGCTCGAGGCATCGAAGGGCGTCTCGGGCTGCTTGAAGATCGACGAGCGGCCCGTTGCCGTGTCGTAGCGGTAGAGCGTCGGCGGCGCGTTGAAGCTCGAAAAGACGTAGAAGGTTTCCGGGTCGCCGTGCCTGCCGTCGAAGCCGCCGACCGAACCCAGACCCGGCAGCTCGACGCTGCCCCGCTCCCGACCGTCGAGATCGTGAATGCGCACCACGCTGCGCGCGTCCTGCAGGTACTGCAGCACGAGACGGTCGCCGACCAGCGTGGCGCGCTGCAGAAGCGGGGCGCCGTTCGGCACGAGCTCCTGCAGCTCCAGCGGTCCCGGGCGCCTGAGGTCGACCTTCACGACCCGATAGCGCGGCGCATCGCGGTTGGTCTGCAGATAGAGCACATCGCCGATCGCGCCGGCGAGATCGTAGCTGTGCTCGAGGCCCGGTATCAGGGTACGCGGCTTCGCATCGGGCGTTGCGAGATCGACGATCGTGATCTCGTAACGGTCGTCGGTGCCTTCCGCCGTCTGGATGAAGAGATAGCGGCCGTCGTCGGTGACCTGGGCGAAGTGGCCCAGCGTCGGGCGGTCGGGCGTCGCATAGACCAGCCGGTCCGCGCTCTGCGGCGTCCCGACGCGGTGGAAATACACGGCGTGATTGAGATTGAGCGACTGGAACTCGGCGCCCGTCTCGGGCTCCGGGAAGCGCGAGTAGTAGAAGCCCGAGGCGTCCTTCGCCCATTCGATGCCGGTGAACTTCGCCCACTTCACCTCGTCGGCGAGCGTGGCACCGGTGTCGACGTCGAGCACGCGCAGTGTCCGCCAGTCCGAGCCGCCGTCCTGGACCGCGTAGGCGACGCGCCCTCCGTCCGGGCTCGCGCTCCACTCCGCGAGCGCGGTGGCTCCGTCCTTCGACCACGTGTTGGGGTCGATCAGCAGACGGGGCACCCCATCGATGGCGTCCTGCACGTACAGCACGTACTGGTTCTGCAGTCCGTCGTTGCGTTCGTAGAAGTAGCGCCCGCCCTCCTTGCCGGGCAGCTCGAACTTCTCGAAATCCCACAGCTCGCGCAGACGTGCCGCGATGGCCGCGCGCCGCGGCAGGGTCTCGAGATAAGCCTCGGTGACCGTGTTCTGCGCTTCGACCCAGGCCCGTACCTGCGGGTCCTGCCGAACGTCGTTCTCGAGCCAGCGGTACGGGTCCCTGACGTCGACACCGAACTGCGTGTCGGTCTGCGGGACGACTCGCGTGGGTGGATAGGCCAGGCCGCCCGCGACCGCCACGGCGGCCGCAGCAAAGCCGAGCGCGAGCGCGCCTGGTCTGAGAATTCGCACGATGGCTGGCACTGAGCGGTCTCCGTCTGATTTTCTCGGGCCCGAAGGTTACCGCAATCGCCGCTGGGGAGAAGATCGGGCGCGGCGCGCGGAGCCGCGCGAGCGACCAGCGGCACCGTGTCAGGCGATCCGCAGTCGGAAGCCCGCGGCCTGCAGATAACGGATCTCCTGGTCCAGATCCGCCTCGGTGAGCGGCTGCTCGGCGAGCCAGCCTCTCGGAAACGCGATCTCAACCGAGGTGCCCTTGACCTGCAGCGTGATCTCGGGGAGCGAGCGCGGCCCGCGGCCGCGATGCAGCAGCACCGCGAGCCGCAGCAGCACGATGAGGAACTCCGCCTTGAGATGCCACGGCGGCATCAGCTCCTCGGTCTGCGACAGGTCGAGCTTGCGGCGGTGCCCGCCGACCAGCGCCGCGAGCAGCCGCTGCTCCTCGCGCGGGAAACCGGGCATGTCGGCGTGCTGCAGCAGGTACGCGCCGTGGCGGTGATAGTGCGAATGCGAGATGTCGAGACCGATCTCGTGCAGCCGCGCGGCCCAGCGCAGGATCAGCTCCGCGAGCGGCTCCTGCAGACCCCAGGCTTCGCGCACCTGCTGCAGGAAGGCGACCGCGGTGGCTTCGACGCGATCCGCCTGCGCTGCATCGATGTGGTAGCGTGCCTCCATCGCGCGCACGCTGCGCACGCGGGCATCTTCGTCGGTGAGGCGGCCCAGCAGGTCGTACAGCAGCCCCTCGCGCAGCGCCCCATCGGCGACCCGCATGGTCTCGATGTCGAGCATGTCGAAGGTCTCGACGAGGATCGCGAGACCGGCGGGCAGGATCTCGGCGCGCTCGGCATCGAGCCCGGGAAGGCGCAGCCGCGACACATCGCCGGCGCGCAGGCACTCGTCGATGATCCACTTGATCCCGGGCCGGTCGATCACGCCGCTCGATGCGCCCCGCGAGACGATGATCTCCGCCACCGCGCGCATCGTGCCGGAGGAGCCGAACGCCGCATCCCAGCCGTATTTCCGGAAGCGGGCTGCGACCGGCTCGAGCTCGAGCTGGGCCGCCGTGCGGGCACGCTTCATGCGCTTGTCGCTCACCGTGCCGTCGGAGAAGTGCTCGACGGTCAGGCTGACGCAGCCCATGTACAGGCTTTCGAGCCGCCTGGTGGCGAGCCCTTCGCCGATGATGAGCTCGGTGCTCCCGCCACCGATGTCGACGACCAGGCGCCGCCCGGCGTCACTCGGCGTCGTGTGCGCGACGCCGAGATAGATGAGCCGCGCTTCCTCGGCGCCGGAGATGATCTCGATCGGGTGACCGAGCGCCTCGCGTGCCCGGTCGAGAAACGCACCCTTGCGCCGCGCCTTGCGCAGCGTGTTGGTGCCGACCACGCGCACGCGCTCGGCGCGCATGTCGCGCAGGCGCTGGCCGAAGCGCTCCAGGCAGGCGAGCGAGCGCGCCACCGAATCGCGGTTCAGCCGGCCGTGATCATCGAGACCCGCCGCGAGGCGGACCATCTCGCGCAGGCGATCGAGAATGATGAGCGGCCCGTGCGAATAACGGGCAACGACCATGTGGAAGCTGTTGGAACCGAGGTCGACGGCGGCGAGGACGTCGGGCAGCTTGTCGGCCGGCCGGGCCACGCCCGCCCGTCAGGCGGAGAAGGACGAGCCGCAGCCGCAGGTCGTCGTCGCGTTCGGGTTGCGGATCACGAACTGCGCACCCTCGAGATCCTCCCGGTAGTCGATCTCGGCCCCGGCGAGGTACTGGATGCTCGTAGGATCGACCAGCAGTTTCACGCCCTGGTTCTCGATGCAGGTATCGCCTTCTTCTTCGTTCTCGTCGAAGGTGAATCCGTACTGGAAGCCCGAGCAGCCGCCGCCGGAGACGAACACGCGGAGCTTCAGGCGCTCGTTGCCTTCCTCGCGGATGAGCTCGCCCACCTTGCGAGCGGCCGCGTCGGTGAACAGCAGCAGCGACGGCGCCTGCGCCGGCTCGGGGGTCGAATCGTGTGAGTGCGTGTCCATGGCTCGCTGCCGGCAGTCTAGCGATCGCTCGCGGTGCCCGTCAAAGTGGGGGCGACGAGGCCGGATTCCAGGGAAAGTTCTGCCGCACAGGGGATCGGAGCTTGCCCGAACGCACCTCGATCTCGACTTCGAGCGGCTCGAAATCCGCGGGCAGCGTCACATTCTGTTCGATGGTCTGAAAGTACCGGAACGAGAACGGCAGCCGCGCGCGCGGTCGTCCAAGCAGCTCGCCCACCGTGTAGCGCGAGGGTCGGTTCGCGGTCAGCCCGGCGAGCGCGACCTGCACCAGGCCCGAGGCCAGGCTCTCGTGGCGCATCGCCTGGATCAGCGTGAGCGCGAGCTTGAACTCGCGAGGCCCCGCCGCGGGCAGGACCTCGAAGCGATGGATCCGCAGACCCTGGATACCGTCGGCCGGAGATACGATGCTGCGATAGAACGCCAGGTCGCCACCCTGCGAGGAAAGCTCCGCCTGCAGATCGGTGAGCGTGCGCTCGATCTGCCCGTATGCTTCGCGATCGAGCTGGCGAGCCATTTCGAGCTCGGCAACGCGTGAATTGAGCCGCGAGTTCTCTCGCTCGAGCAGCTCGATCTGCGCCCGCGCGTCCCTGCGCTCGCTCTCGACGATGGCGCTGTCGTAGCCTCCGGCGCGCCGCCCTTGCTGCCAGGCGAGCCCTGCGACGGTCGCCAGCACCACGGCCCCGAGCGCGAGCGCGATCGACGATGCGGCGGAGGGTCGCCTCTGCCAGAAATGCGGTGCGGGCAGGCTCGGCATCAGTCGTTCGTCCACCAGACCGGGCGCGCCGGGGGTCCGTCTGCAAATGCCAGGGTGCCGAGCTCTTCGAGCGCCCGCGCGTACACCCCGCGCTTGAAGTGGATCACTTCGCGGACCGGCGACCAGTAGTCCACCCATTTCCAGCGATCGAATTCCGGCTCGTCGGTGAGATCGAACCGCAGCCGGTCCTCGTCGCGCAGGAAGCGCAGCAGAAACCACAGCTGTTTTTGCCCGACACAGAGTGGGCGGGAGCGCCGCCGCACGTAATGTGGCGGCAGCCGGTAGCGCAGCCAGTCACGCGTGCGGGCGAGCACCGTGACGTCATCCGGCTGCAGACCCACCTCCTCGCGCAGCTCGCGGTACAGCGCCTGCTCCGGGGTCTCGTCGCGCTGCATTCCACCCTGAGGAAACTGCCAGCCGCGCCCGTCGCTGCGCCCGCCGAGGAACACTTGCGCGCCGTCGCGCATCAGCACGATGCCGACATTGGCGCGAAAACCCTGTTCGTCGATGAAGTCGCTCATTGGGGAGGCGCGGGGTGCCCCTCGTGGCGGGCCGTGCGCCGACCATTGTAGAGGCCACCTGCAGCGAAAATAAGCCGTGGCCCCGGGGCGGGCCACGCAGTACGCTGCGCCTGCATGAGTGGTCCATGACGCGCCCGTCCGCTGCCGTCGCATTGCCGGTGCTCGCAACCGTGGCCGCAGCAGTGCTCGTGCTGTCGCTCACCAGCGGCAGCATCGTCATTCCGCCGCGGGAAGTGCTCGACGCGGTGCTCGGCGGGCACGGCTCCCTTGCTGCCGATGTGGTGCTCGGTCTGCGCCTGCCGCGGGCGATGTCCGCGCTCGCGATCGGCGGACTGCTGGCGGTGACCGGTGCGCTGCTGCAGGCGCTGCTGCGCAACCCCCTGGCCGACCCCTACGTGCTCGGCGTCTCGGGCGGAGCCTCGGTCGCGGCGCTGATCGCAATCATGCTCGGCTTGCCGGCGCTCGGTGTCGACGGAGCCGCAGCACTCGGCGCGCTCGCGACCAGCCTGCTCGTATTCGCGCTCGCGCAGGGCGGCGGTGCGTGGACGCCGACGCGGCTGCTGCTGACGGGCATTGTGGTCGCTGCGGGTGCCGGCGCACTCGTCAGCCTGCTGCTCGCCCTTGGCGACGAGCAGCGCCTGCGCGGCATGATTTTCTGGCTGCTCGGCGACCTCACTCGTTCAGAGCGCTGGCAGTGGCTGCTCGCGTTGCTCGCCCTCGTCGCGGTTGCCGGTGTCGCGATCGGGCGCCACCTGAACGTGCTGGCACACGGTGAAACGCTCGCGGTCTCGGTCGGTCTTCCCGTTCGCCGCTTCCAGATGCTGCTGTTCGTGCTCTCCGCGATGCTCACCGGCTGCGCGGTGAGCGCGGCAGGCAGCATCGGCTTCGTGGGCCTCGTCACGCCGCATCTGGTTCGGCTCGCACTCGGCTCGGATCACCGCATCGTGCTGCCCGCCTCGGCGCTCGCGGGCGGCGTGTTGCTGATGATCGCCGACCTCGTGTCGCGCGTCGCACTCGCGCCGCGACAGCTGCCGGTCGGTGCGCTCACCGCGCTGGTCGGCGTGCCGCTGTTCCTGATCCTGATGCGACGCCAGCGCAGCTGAGCGCTCAACTGTCGCCGAGCGCGTAGCGGTTGCCGCCCTTCGACTTGGCCATGTAGAGCGCCGCTTGCGCCTTCGCAAGTAGCTGATCTGACAGCGGTTTCTTGAGCGCGTCGGGGCCGGCGCCAACGGCAGCCACGCCGATCGACACGCTCATCGGCAGCGACAATCCCGGTGCCGCCGCAACTGGCTCGGAGCGAATCGCATCCAGGATGCGCTCGGCGAGCGGCAGCGCCGATGTCGCCCGCGTATCCGGCAGCAACACGACGAACTCGTCGGCGTCGACGTGTGCCGCCGCATCGCTCGCGCGCAACTGCCCTTCGATCCGCGCCGCGATCTCGTGCAGCGCCTGATCGCCGGCCAGCTGTCCGTAGGCGTCGTTCACCGCGCGGAGTCCGTCGACGTCGATCAGCACGCAGCTCACGTCGCCACCGTACCTCTGGCAACGAGCGATCGCTTCCGCGAGCCGCGCCTGAAGATAGCGACGCGTGTGCCAGCCCGTCAGCGGATGCGTCAACCCGGCGCGATGCAGTCGCATCGCGCCGAGCAGGCGCTCGAGCGCCGCGCTCATCACGTCGCCGACGTGCGCCAGCAGCCACGGCTCGCCTTCGCCCGGCAGGCGCGCCTGACCCCTCATTCCCACGCTCAGGCAACCGATCTGCGCCTCGCGCGCGAAGAGCGGAAACAACACCACGCGCTCGATCCCCGACCCCTCCGCAAACAGCAGGCCGTGATCGGCGAGGCAGAAGTCGCCGCGCCACGGCTCGCGCAGCAGCGCGAGCTGCGGTATCTGGGCCATGAGGCTGTCGGTGAACTTGAGACCCTCGGGTGTCGGCGTGCTGGCGCCGCCGAGCAGCAAGTGGCGCAGCTCGTGCGCCGGATCGCAGAGCAGCAGCGTGACCACCCGCGACGGCTCGCCGCCGCCGTGATCGGCGACGACGGCCAGCAGCTCGGGCAGCGTCGCCGCGCCGAGCATTGCCCGCTCCCAGTCGAGCGCCGCGCGCAGCGGCTCGGCGCCGGCGGGGGCGCGCGCGCCTGCCGTGCCACCCGAGCCCGGGTTCATTCCGCGGCCTCGAGCGCCGCACGGCGCCCCTGCAGGTATTCCTCGCCGCGCCGCATCATCGCGACGAAGCCCGGCGCATCGCGCTCGTGGACGGTTCGGTACAGCCGCTCGACCGCGGCGCGCAGGGCGAGCAGCGGCTCCTCGCCGAACGCATTCAGGCTCTGGATCTCGAAATACAGATCCGGGTTCTCCGACGCGACGCGGCTCGCGACGTCGAGCTGCGCGTCGAAGGTCGTGCTCGACATCCGCGCCAGCCGCGGCGCGGCCTCGCCGCTCTCGGCAAGCGCGGTAAAGAACGCGATGTTGAGCGCGTGCGAGAGGCCGAGCACGAATGCGATGAGACGGTCGTGCTCCTCGAGCTCCATCACCACGAGCTCCGCCATGGTCGATGCGAAAAGATCCTTGGCCTGCTCGAGCGCCGCCGCCTCGCCGAGATCGATGAAGATCACGTGACGCCCGGAGAGCAGCTCCGTGTCCGGTCCGAACATCGGGTGCACCGAGGTCACGCGGCAGGAGGCCGAACGCAGCGCCGCGAGTCCGGTGCGCAGCGGCGTCTTGAGCGACCCCAGGTCGAAAACGACGCCGCGCGGCCGCCGCCCGGCGAGGCCGAGCAGCACTTCGTTCGCGGTCGCGAGCGGAGTTGCGACCACGATCAGGTCCTCATCGAGCGCGGATGCCGTCCAGTCCGCCAGCCACTCGTAGCCCGGTACCGCACCGGCCGGATCGGCGATCGTCACGCTGAATCCCTGCGAGGCGAGAAAATCAGCCATCCAGCGGCCCATCTTGCCGCGGCCGCCGATGACGAGGGCGCTGCGTCCGCTGCCAGCGCCCTGCGCCGCGACGCGTGCCTGCTCCTGCGTCGTGAGCGAGCCGCGGATCAGCGACCGCAACAGCTCCTCTGCCAGCGCGGGCGCAATCCCGAGCGCAGCCGCGTCGCCGCGTGCGCTCAGCAGCACCTCGCGCTCACGCGCAAAGTCGCGGGTCGACTGGCCGGTGGCCCGTTTCACGGCGGCGATCTCGGCGCTGAGCGCCTGGCGGTCCGCGACGAGCTCCAGAAGCTGCCGGTCGAGCACGTCGAGCCGGGCGCGCAGGTCTTCGAGGGTCTTCATGCCAGCGTATGAAGCGACACCGGGCTATTCTCCCCAACCGGACGCGAAGCAGACAGGGATTTCACTGCATAATCGCCTGCCTGTCATGGGAAACCTCGACACGAAGAGCCCGGGGGCGCTGCCGTCCGTCCTGCCTGCGGACCCGATGCCGCTGGTGGCGAGCTGGTTCAGGGCTGCGTGCGACGCGGTCGTGCAGCCCAACCCCGATGCGATGGTGGTCGCGACTGCCACGCCGGACGGACGGCCTTCGGCGCGCGTCGTGCTGCTCAGACACCTGATCGCCGACCCGGGTTATGTCGTGTTCTTCACCAACTACCGGGGCCGCAAGGGACGCGAGCTGAGCTCGAATCCGCACGCCGCCGCGGTGCTGTACTGGGACACCCTGGGGCGGCAGGTGCGGCTCGAAGGACCGGTGCTGCCCTCGCCAGCTGCCGAGAGCGACGCCTACTTCGCGACGCGCGGGCTCGATAGTCGCATCGGCGCCTGGGCGAGCCTGCAGAGCCAGCCGCTCGACTCGCGCCGGACGCTGCTCGAGCGCGCAGCCGAAGTTCAAGCACGCTTTCCGGTCGACGTTCCGCGGCCGCCGCACTGGGGCGGCTACCGGTTGTGGCCGGAGGCGGTGGAGCTCTGGGTCGAAGGCGAACACCGTATGCACGACCGGGCGCGCTGGGAGCGCAGCCTGGCGCCAGGCGACGGCGGTTTTCGCGCGGGTGCCTGGCACGGCACCCGGCTCTACCCTTAGAGCCCGCAGGTGTCGCGTCGCACGTTTCTCGGCAACCTGCGGCTCGCGCTGCTCCTTTGCGTGCTGCTGTTCGTCGCGCTGGGCTCATGGCTCGACCGCAGACGCAGCACCGACTGGGATGCGCCGCTGCGAGTCACGGTTTATCCGCTGCCCGCGGTGAGCGATGCGGAGGTGCGCGGCTACGTTGCATCGCTCGAGGCCGCGGCATTCACCGACGCCGAGAGCTTCCTCGCCGAGCAGGCGCGCGACTACGGCGTCACGCTCGATGAGCCGATGCGAGTCCGGGTCTCGCATGCCGCGCCCGGACTTCCACCCGCCGTGCCTGCGGATGCCGGAGTGCTCACGGTCGCACTGTGGAGCCTGCGGATGCGGTACTGGGCGTGGCGGGTGGCGGCGAACGATCCGCTGCCGCCACCCGACGTCCAGGTCTTCGCGCTGTACCACCCGGCACGCGACGGTCAGCCGCTGCCCGACTCGATGGGTCTCAGCAAGGGTCTGATGGCGGTTGCTCAGCTCTTCGCCGGAGGCGATGCCGAAGGCGGCAACCAGGTCGTGTTCGTGCACGAGCTGTTGCACACGCTCGGTGCAACCGACAAGTACGACCGCCGGAGCGGCCGGCCGAGCGTGCCCGACGGCCTCGGCGATCCGTTGCAGGAGCCGCGTTTCCCGCAGCACCGCGGCGAAATCATGGCGGGGCGCATCGCGGTCGCGCCGACGCGCGCGATGGTTCCCCAGGGGCTCGAGCAGATGACGGTCGGCGCCGCCACCGCGCGCGAAATCGGGTGGACGCACTGAGCCGCAACGATGTGCCCGTGGCGCTCGCCTGCGAGGCGCTCAGCGTGCGCGTGCCCGGCCGCACGCTCGTCTCACAGCTCTCGATCCAGGTTTCACCCGGACGCATCGTCGCGGTGCTCGGCCGCAACGGCGCCGGCAAGAGCTCGACGTTGCACGCGCTCGCCGGGCTGCATCCACACGTGAGCGGGCGGGTTCTCGTCACGGGGCGGGCGCGCGAGCTATGGTCGCGGCGGGCGCTCGCGCGCCGTCTGGGGCTGCTCGCCCAGCACACGGAGGATCCGTTCCCCGGCACGGTGCTCGATTCGGTGCTGGTGGGACGACATCCGCACATCGACTTCTGGCATTGGGAAAGCGATGCGGACCGGGCGATCGCGCGTCGTGCGCTGGCAGCGGTCGATCTCGCCGGGCTCGACGCGCGCGACGTCGCAAGCCTGTCCGGCGGCGAGCGGCGCCGGCTCGCGGTCGCGGCCGTGCTCGCGCAGGAGCCGTGCGTCTACCTGCTCGACGAGCCGATCCAGCAGCTCGACCCGCATCACCAGCTCGCCGTGCTGAAGCTGTTTCGTGCGCTGGCCGATGCGGGCCGCAGCGTGCTCATGAGCCTGCACGATGTCGGGATGGCGGCGCGCTTCGCCGACGAGGCGCTGCTGCTGTTCGGGGACGGTCGCTGGCGACACGGCTCACAGGCCGACGTCCTGACCGAGCAGACGATCGGCGAGCTCTATGGAATACCCGTGCGCGAGCTGCGCTACCGCGACGGCCGGACCTTCGTGGCGGCGTGATCACCCTGCCGGCGCCCGAGGCTCAAGGGATGACGCCGCAGGCGATCCGGCCGCCGCCGCCACCCAGCGGCGCCGGGTGATCGGAGTGGTTGTCGCCGCCGGCGTGCACCATCAGGCTGCGGCCGGCAAGTTCAGCGAGCTTGAGTCGCGGTGCGAGCACCGGATTACCGGCCTTGCCGTCGGCACCGACGTAGAGCGCCGGCAGATCTCCCAGGTGACCGTCGCCCCAGGGCGGGCCGTGCTTGCCCGAATGTTGCGGATCGTAGTGCGCGCCGGCGGCCAGCGCGGCCACCATCGCACCGTCCTTTTCGGCAGGTGCGCAGCTCGGATTCTCGTGGATGTGGAAACCGTGCAGCCCCGGTGGGAGGCCCGTCAGGCTCGGGGTCAGAACGACGCCATAGCGCGTCTCGGTCAGCACCACTTCACCGATCGGCGCGCCGGTGCCGCGGGCCTCGACCAGCGTCATTGGCACGATCCGCGTCGCGGCCGGTTCCTCCGCATTGGCGCTGGCCACGCAGGCGACGAACAGAATCAATAACGCCTGCCGCATGTATCCTCCTTGCAGCCCGGAAGCTCGCGAACGGCCACTGCTGGGAGCCGATCGGGCAAGGGTACACCACGGATGGAACGAACACGCGATGTGAACGGGAGCGACCCGGACCCGCACGCGACGATAGCGGCGTCTTCCGCCGAGACCGCGCCTCCGGCCGCCGACCAGGCGGCGGCACACGACACCGGCGTGACGCCAGCTGCGTCTCCTGCAATCGCGGCCGGCCGCATCATGCGCGAGCGCTACCGCCTCGAGCTGCGGCTCGGCGGCGGCGCGATGGGCGAAGTGTGGCACGCCAGGGATCTACTGCTCGTCGAGGCGCGCGACCCGAAACCCGACGTCGCGCTCAAGCTGCTCGGTCGCAACATGCAGGCGCGTCGCGACGCACAGGTCGCGCTGCAGCGCGAAGCGGGCAAGGCCCGCTCGCTTGCGCATCCGAACATCGCCACGGTGTTCACCTTCGACATCGATCCGGCGAGCGGGCTCGCCTTCATCGCCATGGAGCTCCTCGACGGCATGCCCCTCGACCAGCTCGTCCGCGAGCACCCCGACGGTGTGCCGCGCGATCGCGCGCTGCCCATGATCCGCGGGCTCGCCGCCGGACTCGCGTACGCGCACACCCGCGGCGTCGTGCACTGCGACTTCAAGCCTGGCAATGCGTTTGTGACCCGGGAAGGCACGGCGAAGATCCTCGACTTCGGCATCGCGCGGCTGGCACGCGAGGCGGACCGCGCCGCGGACAGCTTCGATGCCGGCCGCCTGTCGGCGCTGACGCCGCGCTACGCGACCGTCGAGATGCTGGTGGGTGGTGAGCCCCACACCGCGGACGACGTCTACGCCCTTGGACTGGTCGCCTACGAGCTGCTCTCCGGCCGTCACCCGTACGGAGGTCGTTCGGCGCAGGAAGCGCACGCCCATGGACTGCGCGCGGCGCCGCTCAAGGACATCGGGCGGCGCCGCTGGCACGCCATCGATCGAGCGCTCGCGCTCGACCGCGGCCGGCGCTGGCCGCATGCACAGGCGTTCCTCGATGCCTTCGACGGCGTCGCGCCCTGGGTGCCCGCCCTGGTCGCGCTCGCCGCGGTACTGGCGGTCGCGGCGGGATACTCGGCCTGGATCGGCTATTCGAAATCGCGGCCCGACGTGGCGTTCGCCGCGCTGCCGCTGGAGGTGCAGACGCAGTTTCGCCGCGCCATGGAGCTCGGCGACTACGCCTATCGGGCAGGCACCGGGGCGCTCGCCGGGTCCGAGGCGCTTGCGTTGCTGTATGACGCGATCGCGCAGTACGCCGAGGCGTGCACCCTGCATCCGCGCAATCCCGAGGCCAGCCAGGCGCTCGCCCGCGGCCTCGAGCAATTCGCGGCGCGTCTCGAGGGTGCCGATCCGGCTGTCCGGCGCCAGGCGCGTGAGAGTCTGGAGGGATTGCTGCAGCAGCAGCCTGCGCTCGCACAGCACGCCTCGCTCGTGGACCTCATCGACGATCTCCAGTGAGCTACAGCGCATCACTCGCGACGCTCACCGGGACAGGCACCCCGAGGATTCGAGCTCGCGCTTGAGATCCGCGAGTAACGCCGGCCACCGCGCGTGCCAGCAGCAGGCGTGGTCCTGTCCGGGTTCGATCCGGAACGACGCGCCAGGCCGGCGCGCGGCGCCGGCCTCGATCAGCGACGGCGGCACGATCGCGTCGCGAGCACCGCCGATGTGAATTTCGCAGCCCGGCGGCAACGCACGCACCGCAAGCGGATCCAGCGAGCCCGTCAGCGGCTGGTAGCCGTGATACTGCGTCCAGGCCGCGAGGTCGAGATTGGCCGCGAGCGTGACGACCGCGCGCACCCCGGCAACGCGATCGGCGACCAGCAGCGCAAGCGCTCCGCCCCCGCTGTAACCGATCAGCACGACGGG
>JBQGDL010000027.1:0-6349 GCA_052039045.1 Steroidobacteraceae bacterium | reverse complement strand
GCCGAGCGAAACTGTCGACCATTGGCCGGGGGTCGCGCCGCCGCACACCTCGCGTCGCACGAGCGTATTCGTCGGCGTGAGCCCCAGTTCGCAGCTGCGCACGCACACCGAGCGGAACATCGCAGCGTTGAGCCCCGTGGTTTCGTGAAACAGCCTCCGTACCGCTGACAGACGCGCCGGCGGCACCGAGCCGACGACGGCCTTATAACTGCCGCACGCCCGGCTTGCCGCGCAGCTCTCCAGCGCCGCGGCCACGGCTCCGCAGTCCGCGTCCGACAGCGGCGCCGGCCGCTCCGCCACCCGAGTCACGTAGACGTCGTTCAGGCTGGTGAGCGTCGCCGTGTGGCGTGTGCCATCCCACAGGCCGAGATCGACGTGTACGCCGCTTGACACGGCCGTGACCGCGCCCGCCGACTGGTTCGCCCGCAAGCCGGGTGAGCGCTTCAGCACCGGCGGCGTCGCCTTGCGCAGCAGCAGCCAGAACGGTTCCTTGCGCTCGCATGCGCGCGTGCTGCCGGTGCAATCCGAGAAACCGACGATGACTTCGCGATCGGAATACACCGAGCGGTAGGCCAGCACGTTTATTTCCGCCCGGCTCGCGTCGAGCGGCGTTCCGTTGACCGTCACGAGGCTGACGCGCGGCGGACCGGCCCGGGTCGCGACATCGATCGGTCCGGCGATCGTCGATATGGGCAGCGGCGCCGAGCGCAGGTCCTCGAAGGCGAGCAGTCGGGAGATCGGCCTGCCGCCCGCGACCGCGGCCACGGAGGCGCTTCTCGGTGCATTCGGTGCGGGCGCTGCTGGCCGGGCTTGCGATGGTTGCGAGGCATCCGGTCGAGCGACCGGCGAGCGCGAGGTGTCCGTGAGGTCCGGGCGCGAAGCGGATCCGGACGGCGGGCGAGGCGTGCTCTCGACCACGCTCGTTGCGGCATCCGGCGTACGCGCAATGATCCAGCTCTGCACCAGCACGACCACCAGCAGCGCCGTGGCCAGCCACCAGGCGGGGTGGACTCCACGCAGCCGCGGCATCGCGGCGGTCGGCAAGGGCAGCTGCGGGAGGGTTGCGCGCAGGCGTCGCATCGCTGCGACCGGCGCGGGAAGGCGCGAGAGGGCCACGCGCAGGCGTGGCAGCGGGTTGGTGGCGGTCAGGTCGGGCAATGGCTGATGCCGCCGGGCCGAATCCCCGTGCGAGCGACGCAGGGTTGCGCCGGCGGCGGACAGCGCTGCACGCGACCTGGTCCGTGCCTCGCGCAGTCGTGCCGGCCAGTCGATCTTTCTCCTGACACGTCGCGATGCCGCTGCAGCCGGTGCGGGTCTCGTCGCGGCGGGCGTCGGCCAGGGTGCAGGACCGGGCGCTGCCGGGGCCGGCGCTGCCCGAACCTGTGTCAGCGGGGGCAGCGGTGCTGGCGCCGGCTGCGGCATGGCGGCGGGCGCTCGTGGCTCAGACGCAGCCGGTGCGGGTTCGTTCGCGGCGGGAGCACCCGCTCCGGCCGCGGCCGCGGGGTCCGCAGCCGTCACGGCCACTGCTCCAGCCGACGGCTCCGGCCGCGAGAACCCGGGAATCGCGGGATCGGTACCGATCGTCACCGCTACGTCGTGACTCGCAAAGTCGGGGACGGCATCGAAGGCGAGCCTGCGGACGGCCTCGACCTCGGTCAGCAAGCGCAGCTGCGACGGCTCGGTGATCGCGATCGAGACACTCTTGTACGGTGCGCCGCCGTTCGTTTCGGTGAGAACCGGATCGACGAGTCCGATGGCGCTCAGCCACTGTCCGGTTTCGAGACCGCTGAGGTCGATTCGACCGACATCGGGCCAGATCGCGAGACGGATCATGTCCTCGCGGGCGTCACCGAACTCGACGCGGCACGCCCCGGCCGCCTGCGGGCCCGGTTCGCGAGCGACGCGTCGCACGCGACCGATCAGCTCGACACGGTCGCCGATGTGTGCGCAGCAGCGCGCAAAGTTGCTCGCGTCGACCACGGGGTAGGCGGGGATATAGGGCGGTGACCGGGGCGCATGGCGCGACAGCGTCAGCGGCTGAACTGCGGGGATGCGCCGGCCGGCGAGGAAATCGTCGAGTGCTGGCACGCGCTCGAACGGCGCCTGGCAGAGTGCCGCGAGGTGGCGGGCGCGGATAGCGACGCCATCGAGCTCCGCGAGCACGCCGAAGGCGGTCGACGCCGGCGGATCGGCGAAGTCGGACGCCCGCAGGACGATTCCCGCCTCGTCGCTGCCGGTGAGCTCCCACAGCGCGGGCTGCATCGCGAGCGCTTCAAGGAGCACGTCGAGCAGCGCAAACGAAAAACGGTCCAGCCGCTCGTCGTAGTGCAGCCAGCTGCGGCCGGGGTGCTGGAAATTGCGCTGACCGAGCTCGGTGCTGCCCCAGGGCTCGAGCTCCGGCACGTACATGCCGTCGTAGTCGATGAGCTTGAGATCCGTGGCGCTGCGCACCACGATGTTACCGGGCTGGATGTCGCCGTGGCCGATGTCGTTGGCCTCGAGATGGCGGCCGAGATCCCGCAGCGTGTCGCGCAGCGTAAGCAGCGTCTGCGGATCGTCGCGATGCTCGGAGATGAACTGAGCCAGCGAGCGGCCCTCGGCCCACGCCATGCGCACGATCGGGTATTGGCCGCTCTCGGTGCGGATGCCTGTCGGCTGAAACTCGAAGTCGACGAAGTAGGGGCTGGCGACCGCGCGCAGCTTGCGGGCGATCGCGTGGTAGCGGCGCTCGAGCGAATCGGCTTCCTTGTGGAAGCAGCGCACGGCGTAACGTGCGCCGTTTGCCGTGATCTCGTACGTCAGCGCGAAATTGCCGCTGCGCGCAAAGGGCAGGCCCGCGGCGCTCCGGCGTACCGACCCTGCGGCGAGCAGCGGATCCTGGAATATCGCCCCGGGCGGCAGCCGGAGCGCGTCCGTGTACTCCTCGAAAGACGGATAGGCCATGCCCAGGGAATGTCCCTCAAGATCCCGATCGAACTCCTTGGCGATGCTACTTCAAGCGCGCCCGCCAGAGACGTGGGCCTTGGGCGACCGCGCCACGCCTTCGCCCCTCCGGGGGGTCCCGGGGCGGCCTGACGCCCATTCTCTATAATCCCGGGCGCACCGGCCGGTGCCCGCGCCGCCGCGAAAGTGGCGGAACTGGTAGACGCGCTGGATTTAGGATCCAGTGGGTAACCCCCGTGAGGGTTCGAGTCCCTCCTTTCGCACCAGGCGCGGACAATGGGCGGACCGGGCGACGCGTGGCAAAATAGCAGGCTTTTCCGGGCCCTGAGCCCGCCCGACGTCCGTCTCGACCAGGATCGATGAGCATGCAGGTTTCGATCGAATCGACCGGCGCCCTCGAGCGCCGAATGGAAGTCAGTGTGCCGCGCGAGCGCGTCGAGCAGGCGATCGACGAGCGCCTGCGGCGCGTCAGTCGCACGGCAAAGCTCAAGGGGTTCCGCCCGGGCAAGGTCCCGCTCAAGGTCATCCGGCAGCAGTTCGGCGCGCAGGTCCGCCAGGAGGTGCTGACCGACCTCGTGCAGCGGAGCTTTGCCGAGGCGGTCAGCCAGCAGAAGCTGAGCCCGGCCGCCGGTCCGCGCATCGAGCCCCTCGTTACCGCTCCGGACCAGGACCTGCGCTATCGCGCGGTCTTCGAGGTGCTGCCCGAGGTGACGCTCAAGCAGGTCGAGGGCCTCGCCGTGACGCGGCCGGTGGCGGACGTCTCGGAAGCGGACGTCGATGCGATGGTGGAGAACCTGCGGGCACAGCGGCCGCGTTTCGTGACGGTCGACCGCGAGAGCCGCGACGGCGACCGGCTCACGATGAACTTCACCGGGCACATCGACGGCAAGCCATTCGAGGGTAGCAAAGGGGACAACGTGAGCGTCCTGCTCGGCGGCGGCCGGATGCTCAAGGACTTCGAGACGGGCGTGACCGGCGCACGCGGCGGCGAACGGCGCAGCATCGACGTGCGCTATCCGGACGACTACCACAACAGGGATCTGGCCGGCCGGGTGGCACGATTCGACATCGACGTGCTGCTTGTCGAGGAAAAGCACCTGCCCGAGCTCGACGAGGAGTTCTGCCGCGAGTACGGCGTGCTCGAGGGCGGCATTGCGCAGCTGCGCAGCGAAGTGACGGACAACATGCGACGCGAGCTGAAGGAAAACATCCGCGCGCGCGTCAAGCAGCAGCTCCTGGACCGGCTGCTCGAGGCGAACCCGGTCGAGGTGCCGCGCGGTCTCGTCGAGGCGCAGGTCCGCGAGTTCCAGCTGGAGGCCGGACGGAGGATCGGCGCGAAGGAAGTATCGCAGTTGCCGGCCGCCGAACAGTTCGTGGAGCCGGCACGGCGCCGCGTCGCGCTCGGACTGCTGGTCGGCGAGCTCATCCGCACACGCGACATCGTGCTCGATCGCGCGCGCGTCGAGGAGCGACTGGCGGACCTCGCGGCGGGCTTTCCGGATCCGGCGCCCGTGCTGCAGGCGTACCGGCAGAACGCCGACGCGCTGCGCCAGATCGAGAACGCCGTGCTCGAGGATCAGGCCGTCGATCTGCTGATCGACGGTGCGCAGACCACCGACAAGCCGGCCTCATTCCGTGAAATCATGAACTTCGGAGCCTGACGCGGCGGTACAATACGCGGCGGTACAATACATCGTCCCGCAACACGGCAGATTGATGAGCAACTCTCCCCGCGCGTTGAACCTGGTCCCGATGGTCGTCGAGCAGACCGCTCGCGGCGAGCGGGCCTACGACATTTACTCGCGCCTGCTGAAGGAGCGACTGATCTTCATCGTCGGCCCCGTCGAGGACTACATGGCGAACCTGGTCGTCGCGCAGCTGCTGTTCCTCGAGTCCGAGAACCCCGAGAAGGACGTCGCGCTGTACATCAACTCGCCCGGTGGCTCGGTGAGCGCGGGTCTCGCGATCTACGACACGATGCAGTTCATCCGCCCGGACATCAGCACGATCTGCGTGGGGCAGGCGGCCAGCATGGGGGCCGTGTTGCTCGCGGGCGGGTCCAAGGGCAAGCGCTTCTGCCTGCCGCATTCGCGCGTGATGATCCACCAGCCGTTGGGTGGCTTCCAGGGCCAGGCCACCGACATCGAGATCCATGCGCGTGAGATCCTCGACGCGCGCGACCGCCTCAACCGCATCCTGTCGCTGCACACCGGCCAGTCCATCGAGAAGATCCGCCAGGACACCGACCGCGATAACTTCATGACGGGCGAGCAGGCTATCGCCTACGGTCTGGTCGACGGCGTGCTCGCGAGCCGCGCCGAGCTGCCCGCCGCTGCGCGCCAGTAGGACGCAGGTCTCGTTAAGTAACTGTTAGCCCGAAGGTTTTTGCGCGGCTGGGTGGCTGCGTGGTATAAGCGCTCAGGGGTCGCGCGCAGCGGCCCGGTGGGGCCCGTTTGGGCGGTTGGCGAGCAGGGCAGCGATGGCGGAAGATTCACGCGGCAAGCACGACGACGGCAAGCTTCTGTACTGCTCGTTCTGCGGCAAGAGTCAGCACGAAGTCCGCAAGCTGATTGCCGGTCCGTCGGTGTTCGTCTGCGACGAGTGCGTCGAGCTCTGCAACGACATCATCCGCGAGGAGCTCGAAGACAAGGCGGAGAAGACCCGCGAGAAGCTGCCGAAGCCGCAGGAGATCAAGCGGGTCCTCGACGAGTACGTGATCGGCCAGAACCGCGCGAAGAAGGTGCTTTCGGTCGCGGTCTACAACCACTACAAGCGGCTGCAGACGAAGTCCGGCGAGCGCGCCCGCGAGGAAGTCGAGCTCGCCAAGAGCAACATCCTGCTGATCGGCCCGACCGGCAGCGGTAAGACGCTGCTCGCCGAGACGCTGGCGCGGCTGCTGAACGTACCGTTCACGATCGCCGACGCCACGACGCTCACCGAGGCCGGCTACGTCGGTGAGGACGTCGAGAACATCATCCAGAAGCTGCTGCAGAAGTGCGATTACGACGTCGAGAAGGCGCAGACCGGTATCGTCTACATCGATGAGATCGACAAGATCTCGCGCAAGAGCGACAACCCCTCGATCACCCGCGACGTTTCGGGCGAGGGTGTGCAGCAGGCACTCCTGAAGCTGATCGAGGGCACGATCGCCTCGGTGCCGCCGCACGGCGGCCGCAAGCATCCGCAGCAGGAATTCCTGCAGGTCGACACCGCGAACATCCTGTTCGTGTGCGGCGGGGCGTTTGCCGGCCTCGAGAAGATCATCATGAACCGCACGCAGAAGAGCGGTATCGGCTTCGTCGCGGACGTCCCCGACCCGAACGCCCGGCAGCACGGCAGCGACCAGTTCCACGACGTCGAGCCCGAGGATCTGATAAAGAACGGACTGATACCGGAATTCGTGGGC
>JBQGDL010000026.1:0-17542 GCA_052039045.1 Steroidobacteraceae bacterium | reverse complement strand
GGGCTCGAGCGCGGGAAATGCGCCCGCAGGTACTCCATCTGGTCGGCGAGCACACGCCGGCCCTTGAGATAGATGTACTCCGCGTAGCTCGGCGTGAACGGGATCGCGATCAGCTGCAGGCGCGCCTGCTCCGGCGTGCGCCACGCTTTCATGTTGTTGCAGCGCCGGCAGGCGGCGACTACGTTGTTCCACGCGTCACGGCCGCCACGCGAAAGCGGCGTCACGTGATCGCGCGAAAGCTGGCTCGACGGGAAGCGCTGACCGCAGTACATGCACAGGTGCCCGTCGCGGCGGAACAGCGTCTCGTTGTTGAGCGGCGGTACGTAGCCGCTCATCAGATTGCCGGGGTTGTGAGAGTGGCCGACGGTTGCCACGATCGAGTTGACCTCGACCGTCGTGCGGCGCCCGCTTCGGGCATTCACGCCGCCGCGCAGGCTGAACAGCGGCTGACCGCAGGCATAGGCGATCTGCCCCATGAAATGCAGCCGAACGGCGTCCCGGTAGTCGATCCACTCCAGTGGCATCCCCGAGACGTCGGTGCGAAGAACCTCCTGAGACAGGCTGTACACGACCATCCTCATCAGATCCATCCTGCGGCCGGTTGGCTGCCGGGGGCAGGCTGGGTGTCTCACGATACGTTACCCGCCGGCGGTAGTTCAAATGCGGCAGGGGCTCACGAAATCGGGTTGTTCGCTCGTGGAAAAGACCCATATCACGGATATGCAATAATCCGCGCCCCAACTAGGGCTCACGAAGTACCAGAAATCCCGACCTGAGGGCGCGAACGACGCCCGGACCGGGATTGCGGGAGGTTCCGTCCTGATGCCGATCACGATAGGCGTGCTGCGCGAGGTCACGCCGGGCGAGACACGCATTGCGCTCGTTCCGGAGGTCGCTGCCAAGTTCCGGGCCGCGGGCGCCCGGGTGCTCGTCGAACGCGGCGCCGGCGTCGAGGCGCAGTTTCCGGACAGCTTGTGGAAGGACGTCGAATTCGCCGCCACGGCGGCCGAGGTGCTTGCCGCGGCGGACGTGCTGGTCAAGGTTCAGCCGCCGATCGTCCAGGAGATCTCCCAGCTCAAGTCTGGCGCAGTCACGTTGAGCTTCGTCTACGGGCATCAGCGACCGGAAGTCGTGCGCGCCCTGCGCGACCGCGGCGTCACCGCGTTCGCGATGGAGCTCGTGCCGCGCATCTCGCGCGCGCAGTCGATGGATGCGCTTTCCTCCCAGGCCGCCGCCGCGGGCTACAAGGCGGTATTGATCGCCGCGGACACGCTGGATCGCTTCCTGCCGATGCTGACCACCGCCGCGGGCACGATTCGCCCGGCTCAGGTGCTGGTGATCGGCGCAGGCGTTGCCGGACTGCAGGCGATCGCAACCGCCCGCCGGCTCGGCGCGATCGTCGAGGCCTACGACGTGCGCTCGGCGACCCGCGAGCAGATCAAGTCGCTCGGCGGACGGTTCGTCGACACCGGCGTGAGCGCCGAGGGTGAGGGTGGCTACGCGCGTGAGCTGACGGCCGACGAGAAGGCGAAGCAGCAGGAGGTGCTCGAGAAGCACATCGCCGCGGCTGACGCGGTGATCACCACCGCCGCCGTCCCCGGACGCGCCGCGCCGCGGATCGTGCGCAAGGAAGCCGTTGCACGCATGAAGCCCGGCGCCGTGCTCGTCGATCTCGCTGCGGAGAGCGGCGGCAACTGCGAGCTCACCCGCCCGGGCGAGATGGTGGTCGTGAACGGCGTGCGAATCCTCGGGCCGCTCAACCTGCCGGCGCAGCTGCCGTATCACGCGAGCGAGATGTACGCGCGTAACGTCTACAACTTCCTCGCACCCGCGATCGGCAAGGACGGCACGCTCGCGATCGACTGGAACGACGAGGTATTTGCGCAGTCCGCGCTCACGCACAGTGGCCAGGTGCGCCACGAGCCGACCGCGAAGCTCATCTGAGGAACCGAAGGATGGAAGGCATCATCGCTCTCTACATCTTCATGCTCGCGGCCTTCACCGGCTATGAGGTCATCTCGCGCGTGCCGGTGATCCTGCACACGCCCCTCATGTCGGGGTCGAACTTCGTGCACGGCATCGTGCTGGTGGGCGCGATGGTCGCGCTCGGGCACGCCGACTCGACGCTCGGCAAGACGATCGGCTTCCTGGGCGTGATCCTCGCCGCGGGCAACGCTGTCGGCGGCTACGTCGTCACCGAGCGCATGCTCGAGATGTTCAAATCGAGCGGCCAGCGAAGACCGCCGAAGGGATCGCACTGATGAGCGGGGCGCGGCTGCTGATCGACGCGAGCTATCTGCTCGTCGCCTTCCTGTTCATCTTCGGTCTGAAGCAGATGAGCTCGCCGGTCACGGCGCGCCGCGGCATCGTCTGGGCCGGCGCCGGAATGCTGATCGCCACGGTCGTGAGCTTCGCGTATCCGGGGATGCACAACTACCCGCTGATCCTCGCCGGCATCGGCGTCGGCTCGGTGGTCGCATGGTGGAGTGGCAAGCGCGTCGCGATGACGGACATGCCGCAGATGATCGCGCTCTACAACGGCATGGGCGGCGGCGCCGCGGCGGCGATTGGCGCGGTCGAGCTCTTCGGCGGAAAGGCTCACGGCACGGTGCTGCTCGCGCTGGCCGTGATCGGCGGCATCATCGGCGCGGTCTCGTTCGCGGGCTCGTTGATCGCGTTCGGCAAGCTGCAGGGGCTCATCAAGAAGTCCTGGCGGTTCGGCGGCCAGCAGGTGCTGAACCTGGTGGTTCTGGGCGTGGTGCTGGTGTTTGGCGCCTGGGTGGTGCTGAGCGGCAATTCGAGCCCGACGGCGGTAGTCGTGTTCTTCCTGCTCGCGCTCACGCTGGGCGTGACGATGACCGTGCCGATCGGTGGCGCGGACATGCCGGTCGTGATCTCGCTGTACAACGCGCTCACCGGGCTAGCGGTCGCCTTCGAGGGCTTCGTGCTGGGCAACGCCGCGATGATCATCGCCGGGACGGTGGTGGGCTCCGCCGGCACGCTGCTCACCCAGCTGATGGCCAGGGCGATGAACCGCTCGCTCGGCAACGTGCTGTTCAGCGGCTTCGGCGAGACCGCCGCCGCTGGCGGGGAAGTCAAGGGCTCGATGAAGCCGATCGAGGCGACCGACGTCGGCGTGATGATGGCCTTTGCGCAGAAAGTGATCATCATCCCCGGCTACGGCATGGCGGTCGCGCAGGCCCAGCACAAGGTGTGGGAGCTCACGGAGCACCTCCAGGAGCGTGGGGTTCAGGTCAAGTTCGCGATCCATCCGGTCGCGGGCCGCATGCCGGGGCACATGAATGTGCTGCTCGCGGAGGCCGGCGTGCCGTATGACATGATCTTCGACCTCGACGAAATCAACGGCGAGTTCGCGACCGCAGACGTTGCGCTCGTGATCGGCGCCAACGATGTCGTGAACCCCGTCGCGCGCACCGACAAGTCGAGCCCGATCTACGGCATGCCGATCCTGAACGCGGACCAGGCGAAGAACGTGGTCGTGATCAAGCGCGGCCAGGGCGCCGGGTTCTCCGGCATCGAGAACGCGCTGTTCTATCTCGACAATACCCGCATGCTGTACGGCGACGGGCAGAAAGCCGTGTCGGAGCTGATCGCCGCGGTCAAGGCGGTGTGAAAGTCGCGTCGCTCGTGGTCAGGGCTGCGGCGCGCCCTGCAGCCACAGCACGGCGAGGACGCTCGCCGAACCCACGGCCAGCGCAACGACCGTCGCGGCGAAAAATGCGCGCCAGCCGAGCTTGCGCACCTCGCGCAGTGAGACGCCGAGCCCGATCGCCGTCATGCCGCAGACCAGCAGCAGGTCCGAGGCGGCGAGTCCGGCTGCGATCAGCCCCGACCAAGCCTCGGCGGCGGAGCCGCCGGAGAACGCGGCATCGCCCGCGGTCCGCAGCAGCGCGAAAAGCACGAACGCGATCAGGAACCCCGGCAACGCCTGCCTGAGCGGGACATCCGCCCCGCCGACGGCGCCGTCCGTCCGGGCGCGCATCGACAGCGCGGCGAGCGGAACCAGCACCAGCATCGACAGGTTGCGGAGCAGCTTGGTGAATCCTGCGACCGCCGCGGCGTCCGGGGCGGCGAACTGCTGCGCGTAGATCGTCGCCGCGCCCATGACCTGCGAGGTGTCGTGGATCGCGGTCCCGAGGAACATGCCGGCCGCGACGTCGTTGCCGTGAAACAGCGCGTCGGCGAGCCAGGGGTAGAGCAGCATACCGGTGCTGCCCAGCAGCACCACGCAGGTGACCGCAACCCCGGTGTCGGCGGGGCGCGCACGGAGCACCGGCGCGGCAGCCGCCACGGCCGTGCAGCCGCAGACCGCCGTTCCCAGTGCGAGCAATTGCGCAAAGGCTCGCGGCAGGCCGAGCAGCCGGCCGATCAATGTCGCGGTCACGAGCGCGGTGACGATGCACCCGACGGCGACGGTGAGCGCGGCGGGACCCACCGCCGCCATACCCGCCAGCGTCAGCCGCAGCCCGACGAGCGCGATGCCCACCCGCAGCACGCGTTGCGCAACCAGTTGCACACCCGGCTCGAAGCGTGAGCCCAGTCCAAAGGTGTTGCGCCAAGCGATGCCCAGCAGAACGGCAAGTACGATCGCGCTCACCGGGATGCCGGCGCCGTCCCCCAACCCGGAGAGGACCACGGCGCCGACCTTCGCCGCCGCCGCCAGGCCGCCGGCCAGCAGGATGCCCGCAACGGGCGCACGCCGCCACGTCGCCGGATGCGAAAAGGAAAACGCCACGATCGGTCAGGTCAGCGGAGCGCCGCCCGACGCGTCATCGGGCGCGGGCCTGGGGCCATTGCCGTCTGCGGCCTGCGCTGCCGCGCAACCATTCGCTGGTGCAGCTCGGCGACGCATTTGCTCGCGGTGCGCTCGAACAGGAACGGCAGCAAGGCATGCACCAGGCAGGCGAGCCCGCTCAGCATCATGCGGAGCGCAAAGCTCGTCGCCGCGAGCAGGTGCTCGCCGTAGCTCTCACCGACCGAAGCGGGGTGGTCGGTGAACAGACGCAGTGGACTCATGGCGCAGAGCCTAGCCCCGGCGCCGCGCAACCCGATTGCAAATTTCTGGACATCGGTCGCGCTCTGAGCAACATTGTTGCTCAGCACTGCTGAATGTGAGAACTTCGTCTCATGGACAGGCTGGATAGAAGAATTCTCGAGCTCCTGCAGAAGGACGCCTCGCTGCCGGCCTCGGAGATCGCCGAGAAGGTCGGTCTGTCGAAGGCACCCTGTTGGCGGCGGATCCGCCGGCTGCACGAGCAAGGTGTGATCCGGCGGATCGTCGCCGTGCTCGATCCAAAAGCGGTCAACGCCGGAACGACGGTGTTCGTGACCGTCAAGGCGGCGAGCCACAGCTCCGCGTGGTTCGAGCGGTTCGCGCGCACGGTGCGCGACATCCCGGAGGTGGTCGAGCTCTACCGCCTGAGCGGCAACGTCGATTACCTGATGCGGGTCTGCGTGCCCGACATCGACGCGTACGACGAGGTCTACAAGAAACTGATCGCGAACTGCGACTTCCTGGACGTGAGCGCGAGCTTCTCGCTCGAAACGATCAAGTCGACGACGGCGCTACCGCTGACCTACATCGGCGCCGACTGATGCCGGCAATCGCCTGGCGAATTTCGGCCCCGAGGCGAGTTATCGAGCGCAGGTGGGTCAGTTGTCGTCGCGCTTGTCGCGATCGTCGCGGTTGTCGCGATCGTCGCGCTTGCCGCCCTCGGGCGATGCGTTCTTCCAGCGCTCGCGCTGCTCGGGCGTCATCTGGTGCCAGCGCTCGCGCAGCTCGCGACGTTGCTCGGGAGACATGTCCTCGAAGCGCTTGAGGTCGCGGCGCAGCCGCTCCTGCTCCTCGGGCGGCAGCGACTTGAACTCGTCGTAGCGCTCCTTGATCCGCTCGCGTTCTTCCGGCGGCAGGTTCTTCCAGCGCTCGGCCCGCTCGCGCATCTGCTCGCGCTGCTCGGGCGTCATCGATTCCCAGCGCTCAGCGCCGCGCGTCAGCGCCTGTTGTCGGCCCGGCGGCAGCTTGTCCCAGTATTCGCGCAGCGGCTTGAGCACCTGCTGCTGTGTCGGCGTGAGCTGCTGCCACTCGATCCCCGGCTCCTGCTGGGCGCCGCGATCCTCGTCCGCAGCAACGACCGCCGGCACCGCCGCGATCGCGGTGCCTGCCACCAATACCAGCCAGCGCTTCATAGGATGCATACGCCAGGCGTGTCCTGCTCAGCCGACGCCGTTGCTCACAGTCTGGTCTGCCGCCCAGCTGTAGAACTCAGGGTCCTCGATCATGAGCTCGAAGTCCTCGCCCTCAGCAGCGATCTCGACCACCTCGATCGGCGCGCCGCCGTTCGCATCGTGCGGCGACACGCCCGTTCCGGGCACGCGCCACAGTAGTGCCGCGACCAACGCGGCCGCCACCGCCCCCGCGGGAGCCCAGGCACGCCACGCCGCCGGCCGCGCGGGCGCGCTAGTCGCCAGCGCGGCCTGCCGAGCCTGATTGAGCCGCGAGCGCGTGTTCGCGTCCAGCGCCTCGACGCTCGCGTCGAACACATCGCGCGCCTTGCGCTCGAAATCGGTCATCTGCTCATTCATAACGGTCACCACACATCCCCAAGCTGCGCACGCAGGGTGCCGAGAGCACGGAAATAATGCGTCTTCACGCTGCCCTCGGAACAGCCCATCGCCGCAGCCGTCTCCGCCACATCCATCCCCTCCAGGCAGCGTAGCGTGAACGCCTCACGCTGGCGCGCCGGAAGCGCCGCCAGCGCACGCTCCAGCCGCTGCATCGCCTGCGACGCCATCAGGCGCTCGCTCGGGTCCGGTCCCCCGTCCGAGACGTTCTCGAACGGATCGTCCGGACCCTCTTCGTCCATGCGCAGGCTGCCGGGCCACAGTGAAAATACTCGCGACCGGACGCTGCTGCGCCGCTGCGAGTCACGGATACCGTTGTAGAGGATCCGGTAGAAGAGCGGCTTCCACTCCTCCGCCGGACGGTGCCCGTAACTCTGCGCGAGCCGCAGCATTGCGCCCTGCACGATATCGAGGGCGTCGTCCGCGTTGCGTACGGCCATCTGCGCGATCCGAAAGGCCCGTTTTTCGACGCTGGCAAGAAACCGGTCCAGCGCTTGTGAATGCTCCAGGCGGACATCCTCCTGCCCGACCGGCTCCGCGTCGAGGAGCCTCGCCGCGGCACCGAAATCGAGAGTACCAGAGCGTTTCATGCGCGTAGACTCATCCGCTGGCGGCTGCATCATCCCGGCTCCTGTGGGGCCAAAACGCCAGCCGCCCCAATCGGTTGACGGGTTTTGACGTGCGAAGTTGTGCACTGCCACGCCCTGCGCGGTGCCCGATCCAGGCCAACAGGCTCGCGGGCGGCGTTGCGCGGTCGCGGGGGCTGCCGTTCTGAGCTAACTGATTGATTTCAAAACGCAAAATAGCTGTCGGATATTTCTTACGCAGCCGGAAGAATCCGCTGCTGGACCCGACACTTGGTGCCCCTCTGCGCAGGCCGTCCACAGACTTGTCCACTGGCATTGTGGACAAAGCCGCCTGACCGGCACGGGCACATGTCACCCATCCTCGCCGTCGCCATCGACGCCCCTCTGCGCCGGCTGTTCGACTACCACGCCCCGCCCGGATCCGGCCAGGAAAGCCTGGCCCCGGGTATGCGGCTGTGGGTGCCATTCGGCCGCCGCCGGGCGGTCGGCGTGCTGGTCGAGCGCCGCACGAGCTCGACTCTTCCCGCCGCGAGACTGCGCAGCGCAATCGTGGCGATCGATGCCGCGCCGACGTTCGACCGCGAGCTCTTCGAGCTTCTGGTGTGGTCCGCGGACTACTACCGCCATCCGATCGGCGAGGTGATCGCCGCCGCGCTCCCGGCGCCGCTGCGGGCTGGCGCGGAGGCGGAGGCGACGGCCGTCCGCTGGGCCCTGAGTGCCGCCGCGCGCACCGGCGGACTGCCGGCACTCAACGCCCGGGCGTTCCGTCTGCGGGAGCTCCTCGCTGTGCTCGAGGCTGGCCACGACGCGGGCGAGGCGGAGCTCGCCGCGCTGTCACCGCGCTGGCGCGAGCATCTGCGCGAGCTCGAGCGGCGTGGCTGGGTGGTGCGACTGCAGCGGGCCAGGGACACCTTGCAGCGGGCGACGCCTTACGTCGCCCCCGGTCCGGAGCTCAGCGCGCCGCAGCTCGCCGCGGTAACCGCGATCGCCGCGGCCACCGGGACGTTCCGGCAGTTCCTGCTGCACGGCGTCACGGGGAGCGGCAAGACCGAGGTCTACCTTCGCGCTATCGAGCGCGTCGTCGAACGGGGCCGGCAGGCACTCGTGCTCGTGCCCGAGATCGCGCTCACGCCGCAGCTGGTCGCGCGCTTCGCGGAGCGCTTTCACGCGCCGCTCGCGGTGTTGCACTCCTCGCGCAGCGATCAGGAGCGCCTCGAGGCCTGGCGCAGCGCACGCAGCGGCGAGGCGCCGGTCGTGATCGGCACGCGCTCGGCGGTGTTCGCGCCGCTCGCCCGACCCGGACTCATCGTCGTCGACGAGGAGCACGACCCGTCCTACAAGCAGCAGGAAGGCTTCCGCTACTCGGCGCGAGATCTGGCGCTGATCCGCGGGCAGCGACTGTCGGTCCCGGTCGTGCTGGGCTCCGCGACGCCGTCGCTCGAGAGCCTGGAACGGGTCCGCGCCGGGCGCGCCGAGCTGCTGACGCTTCCCGATCGGGCCGCCGGTGCAGCGCCGCCTGCCGTGACGCTCATCGACTTGCGCCGGCACGCGACGACGCAGGGCATCGCGACACCCACCGTGCTCGCGATCGGCCGGCACCTGGAGCGCGGCGGCCAGGTGCTGCTGTTCCTCAATCGGCGCGGATACGCACCCGCGCTCTTCTGCACGGCGTGCGGCTGGACCGCCGCGTGCGCGCGCTGCGACGCCCGGCTCACGGTGCATCAGCGCGAGCGGCGCCTGCGCTGCCATCACTGCGGCGCCGAGCGGGCGATTCCGCTCGCGTGTCAGGACTGCGATCAGCCCGTGAAGCCGGTCGGCCAGGGCACCGAGCGGATCGAGGAGACGCTCGGCCAGCTCTTCCCCGACGTGCCGCTCGAGCGCATCGATCGCGACGCGATCCGGCGCCGCGGCGCGCTCGAGGACGCGCTCGCCCGCATCACGAGCGGCGAGGCGCGCCTGCTGGTGGGCACACAGATGCTCGCCAAGGGGCACCACTTTCCCGGCGTCACGCTGGTGGTGATCCTGAACGCGGACCAGGGGCTCTTCGGCGTCGATTTTCGCGCCGCCGAACGGCTCGCGCAGACCATCGTGCAGGTCTCGGGCCGTGCCGGCCGTGCCGAGCATCCGGGCGAGGTGCTGATTCAGACGGAGTATCCCGAACACCCGCTGCTCGCGGGACTCGTCGCTGGCGGCTACGACGCGTTCGCCGGCGCCGCGCTCGAAGAGCGCCGCGCGGCGCGCTGGCCACCGTTCACCCGGCTCGCGGTGCTGCGTGCCGAGGCGGCGCGGCGCGAGGCGACCCTCGCCTTCCTGGATCGCGCCCGGGAGCAAGCGCTTGCCGCCGCTTCACCGGTCGAAGTGCTGGGCCCCGCCGCGGCGCCGATGGAGCGCCGTGCCGGACACCATCGCGCGCAGCTGCTGCTGCGTGCGACGAGCCACGCCGATCTGCAGCGACTGCTGGCCGCATGGATACCGCAGGTCGAGTCGCTCGTCGAGGCGAAAAAGGTGAGGTGGTCGATCGACGTCGACCCGGCCGAGCTCTTTTAGCAGACAGCAGCCATCCCGATCGGCCACTGTCTACCGGGTGTCGTGCTTGACGGCGAACGCCGCGCTCGCGCAATGTTTCGCGGCCGTTTGCGCTCGTCTATTTCCCGTGGTCATCGATTCGCTAATGCGAGACGTCCGCTCGGCCGCGCCAGCGTTCTGCATGGTCTGCGGCTGCGCGCTCGCCCAGGCGCCGCCTGCGCCCAATGCTGAACCCAGGCGACTGACGGTCAGCGTGTCAGTCGACGGTGTGTACTCGCCGGACGGGCTGTGGATCGCCTTCGCGGCAAATCGCGCCGGGAATGATCCCGAGGTGCTCGATGTCTATCGCATGAGCGCCACCGGAACGGATGTCCAGCCCCTGACTCGTCATCCAGCCAACGACGAGACCCCGGCGATCTCGCCGGATGGCCGTCGGATCGCATTCATGTCGACGCGGTCGGGCGACCCGGAGATCTACGTCATGAACGCCGACGGAGGCGAGGTGGCGCGTCTGACGCACGACTCCGGCTGGGACATTCATCCCCGGTGGTCCCCGGACGGTCGTGAGATCCTTTTCAATTCCACACGCGGCAGCAAGAACACCGCGGAGCCCGAGCTGTTCGAACTCTATGCCGTCGAGCCCGATGGCTCCGGTCTGCGCCAGCTCACATACGACAAGGCGGTGAGCACCTACGCCAGCTACTCGCCGGACGGGGCCAGAATCGTCTACCGCAGGATCGTCGGCGGGAACTCCGAGGTCTACCTCATGGACGCCGACGGAGCTGGCAAGACCAACCTGACGGGCAATACGGCCTTCGACGGTTGGCCGACGTGGTCACGCGACGGGCGTCGCATCGCATTCGCGAGCAATCGGGGCGGACCGGAGGCCGTCTACGAGATTTACGAGATGAATGCCGATGGGACAAATGTCGTGCAACGGACGCAACTCGGCTTTCGCAGCACGGCGCCGGAGTACTCGCCGGACGGCGCCACGATTCTCTTCACCCGCTCCGGCGGAGGCCTCGCAGATCTGTACTCGATCCCGGCGCTCCCGCGCTGACGCGACGTCGCCGGCGTCAGGGTCACGCCGTTGACTGGCTCTCCAGCGGATATCCGGCGTCGCGCCACGCCTTCATGCCGCCGTCGAGCGCCACCGCGCGCAGATAGCCCAGGTCGCGCAGCGTCGCCGCGGCGAGCGTCGAGATCTTGCCGAACTCGCACACGGTAAGGATGCGCACGGTCGGGTCGGGCAGTTCCTCGTTGACGCGCAGCTCGAGCTGCCCGCGCGGCAGGTGGCGTGCGCCCGGCACATGTCCCGCCTGGAACGCGTCGCGCTCGCGCACGTCGAGCACGATCAGCGGCTCCTTGCGCTCTACGCGTGCGTGCAGCTCGGGCAGCGACATGAACGGAGTGCGCGCGGCGGCTTCGGAGAGGAGCTGGGCAACCGTCTTGCCGCCGCTCATGTTGGTGCGCAGCGCCTCGGTGATGTGCGTGGGCGCCGACAGGTTGAGCTCGCGCATCATCTTGCAGAACGCCTCGCGGTCGCGGACCTGGAGGCGCGGGTTCTCGGCGATCTCGCGCGCGATCGTGCTCGAGCCCTGACCCTTGTAGTCGTGCGCGGGGAACACCTTGAGCGCCGGGTCGAGCTTCAGCAGCCGGTTGAACAGGCTGTCGTGCAACGCCTCGGGATTTCCGGTCGGAAGATCCGTGCGACCCGTCGCGCCGATCAGCAGCGTGTCGCCGGTGAAGACGCGGTCCTCGACCTGCAGACACATCGAATCACGCGTGTGTCCAGGGGTGTGCATCGCGGTCAGTCGCAGGTTGCCGACGGCGAGGATGTCGCCGTCGTCGAGTTTGAGATCGGCGAACGGCGCCGGGCTGTCGCGATGCATGACCACGGGGACGCCCTCGACGCGCCCGAAGTGATGGGCCGCCGAGAAATGATCGGCATGCGTGTGCGTGTCGATCACGTAACGGATGCGCAGTCCGTCGCGCGAGGCGTGCGCGTGGTAGCGGTCGAGCTGGCGGATCTCGGGATCGATCAGGACGGCCGCGCAGGTCTGCTCGCAGCCGAGCAGGTAGGACTGGCAGCCACCGGTCGCGATCTGCTCGAACAGCATGGGTGCCGGGCTTCGGTACGTCGGTTACGGAGCCACACGATAACCGAATTACCGCAACACCGGCACTCGTGCGTGAGCCTGGGCCCGGCACAGGCCCCGGGCCCGTTCCGTCAGTGATGCCGCAGGGCCCTGAGCTCCTCGGGCGTCACCTTGCCGTCGTTGTTCGTGTCGACGGTTGAGAACTTCTCGGCGAGCTTCGGCATGCCGGTCTGCGCCTCGGCCAGGTCGATCCCGCCGTCGCTGTTGACATCCGCGGTCTTGAAGCGCTCGACCACGTGCTCCCGCACGTGCTCGTGGCCCTCCCTGCGGGCCGCCATCATTTCGTCGCGGGTGAGCTGACCGTCCTTGTCCGCGTCGAGCTTGTCGAATTGTCCGACCACCCAGGACTTCGCGGCCTCCGCCTCGGTACGCGAGATGCTGTCGTTGCCGTCCGTGTCGGCGGCCTTCCAGCGCTCATCACTGCGCTCCTGCATTTGGTCGCGATGCGCATCGCGCATGGCGGCGAGCTCGTGATTGTCGAGCCGCGCATCCTTGTTCGCGTCGATCGAGTCGAACTTGTCGGCGAGCCAGGGGTGCGCCTTCGCCTCGTCGCGGGTCACGACGCCATCGCCGTCGGCGTCCACGGCGGTCATCCTGTGGCGGGAGGACTCATCGCTGCCTGCCTGCGCGGCAGCGGCGGCAGCGAGCAGGCCAACCCGGGCACACACCGGTCGCATGGGACGCACTCCGAATTGATCTGGAGTACGGACCAACGCCCGGAGCTTGCCCGGGTTGACCCGCGCGGTGAGTCTTCCTCAGGGGTCGAAGTCGGCCGTCGCGGTGCCGCCCGCGGTCACGGTCACCGCCGCGCCGTCGGCCGGAGTGAACTCCACGACCTCGTCGTCACCCGCCGGATCGTCGGCGGCGTCCGCGTCCACCAGCGGCGCGTCCTCGTCGCAGGTGTAGGCCACGCGGTAGTCACCGGCCGGCACGAAGGCGATCGTGTAGTCGAAAGTCTCCGGATCGACCATTGCGCTCGCGAGCGCATCGGCGCCGTTCGGATCGCTCTCGACGATGTCGTAGTCGTCCGGCGTGCCAAGATATGTCTCGGTCACCGGCCCGAACAGGTAGACGTTGCCCGGATAGACGCCGTTCGCGACCGCGTCGCCACACTGCGCGATGATCAGATTGGCATCGACGGAGCCGCTGATGGTTCCGACTTCGAGGTTGTCGACCAGCCGGACCACGGGCTTGAGCACATACGCCTGGCCGTCGCAAACCGGCACTTCGGTGGTCTGGCCCGGCGGCTGCAGCACGGATTTCCGCAGGTCGAAGTCGACGGTCATGTCGGTCAGCGAGCCGACGCCGACGGTGAAGCCGCGGATCATCTGCAGCCCGCGTTCATCGCCGCTCGGAATCTCGAGCTCGCAGTCCGCGCCGTCGATCGTGATGTAGGAGTCGCCGGCCACGTCCGGGTCGGCCTGGACCTTGAGGCGCATCCAGTTGTACTCGCCCGCCGGCACCTCTTCCCCGTCGAGCAGCACCGCGCGCTCGCCGTTCTGGTAGGCCAGCAGGTCGATGGTCTTCGGGGTCGCGAAGTCGATCGAGAACGCGGGGCCTCCTTGCGGCTTCAGCTCGACCCCGGTGAACGACACCAGGACTGCGTCGGCCACGTCGACCGGGGTGTCCGTGACGGCGACGGAGATCTGGCCGGTGTCCGATCCGCCTCCGTCGCTGCAGGCAGCGAGGAGCGATGCGGCCGCAACAACCCAGAAAGAACGTGGAAGGAGCCTACTTGACATAGCGCTATCCTTGCCTCGAGGGCAGCGTGGAGTGACGGCCGACGACGGTAGCGAAATCCGCCAAATCGCGACTGTACTGGTTCACATTCCAGACTCGCGGAGCCACCGCGACTTCCCGTAGACTTGCGCCCCTCGCGGGCTCCCGCCGACGGCAAGACGTTGAAATACCTGATCGAACGGCTGGTGCAGACCGCGCTCGCCGCGCTGCCTCCGGGGCTGCGCGACGCGGGCCCCACCGCCACCCCGCTGATCGAGCGCACGCGTGACGCCGCCCACGGCGATTTCGCGACCAACGTCGCACTGCAGCTCGCGAAGAACGCGAAGCGCAAGCCGCGCGAACTCGCGCAGGCGATCGTCGACCGCCTCCCCGCGAGCGAGCTCGTCTCGCACGTCGAGATCGCCGGGCCCGGCTTCATCAACTTCCACCTGGCTCCGGCCGCCTACCACGCCGAGCTGCTCCGCATCGGGGAGCTCGGCGCGGCCTACGGCCGCAGCCGCCTGGGCGGCGGCCGACGCGTGATGGTGGAGTTCGTCTCCGCCAATCCGACCGGGCCGCTGCACGTCGGCCACGGCCGGCACGCGGCCTTCGGCGCCACGGTCGCCAACCTGCTCGATGCGATCGGCCACACGGTGCACCGCGAGTACTACATCAACGATCACGGCCGCCAGATGGACATCCTCGCCGCCTCGGTCTGGCTGCGCTATCTCGAGCGCTGCGGCGAGCGGTTCGAGTTCCCGAGCAACGGCTATCGCGGCGACTACCTGCTGCCGATCGCCGAGCAGCTCGTAGCGGGCGAGAAGCGCGCGCTCGTGCGACCGGCGGCCGAGGTGTTCCGCGGTCTGCCGCCAGACGCGCCCGCGGGCGATCAGGACATCCACATCGACGCCGTGATCGTCCGCGCGAAGGAGATTCTGGGCGCCGCCGCCTGGGCGCGCGTCTTCGACCTCGGGCTCGCCGACATCCTCACCGACATCCGCGACGACCTCGCGGAGTTCGGCGTCGTCTACGACCGCTGGTTCTCCGAGCGCAGCCTGTCGCAGGACGGCGCGATCGAGCATGCGCTCGACGTCCTCAGGAAGAACAACGTCGTCTACGAGAAGGACGGCGCGCAATGGTTCCGCGCGACGGATTTCGGCGACGAGAAGGACCGCGTCGTGGTGCGCGCGAACGGCGCGACGACGTATTTCGCTTCGGACATCGCCTACCACCTCAACAAGCGCGAGCGCGGCTTCGAGCAGCTGGTCGACATCCTGGGCGCCGATCACCACGGCTACCTGGCGCGCGTCCGCGCGGGCTTGGTCGCGATGGGACAGCCGCAGGACTGCCTGGAGGTCCGGCTGTTGCAGTTCGTCACGCTGTATCGCGGCGGCGAGAAGGTGCAGATGTCGACCCGCTCCGGCGAGTTCGTGACGCTGCGCGAGCTACGCAACGAGGTCGGCAACGACGCCGCGCGGTTCTTCTACGTCATGCGCAGCAACGACCAGCATCTCGACTTCGATCTGGAGCTCGCCAAGTCGCACTCGACCGACAACCCGGTGTACTACCTCCAGTACGCGCACGCGCGCGTCTGCAGTGTGATGCGCCAGCTGGTCGAGAAGGGCCACGCCTACGATGCCGCGCAGGGTCGCGCCTCGCTCGAGCGGCTGCGCGAACCGCACGAGCTTGCGCTCCTAACCTCGCTCAGCCGCTACCCGGAGATGGTCGAGCTCGCAGCGCTGCAACGCGCGCCGCACATGCTGGTACATTACCTGCGGGAGCTGGCGAACGATTTCCACACCTACTACAACGCGCACACGTTCATCGTCGAGGAGCCGCCGTTGCGCAATGCGCGTCTGACGCTGGTGCTGGGGCTCAGGCAGGTGATCGCCAACGGTCTTGCGCTGCTCGGCGTGTCGGCCCCGGAGAGCATGTAGATGACGCCGAGCCGCACACTGAGCCGCGATTACAAGCATGTCCGCCGCACCGTTCCGGGCGGCCAGACGTTCACGGGGTGGATGGGGTTGCTCGTCGGGCTCTCGATCGGACTCGCAGTCGCACTCGGCGTGTATCTGCACTACCGCAACCCGGCGCCCGCACAGCCCGAGCCCGCCGCCGCGGTGCCGCCCGCCTCCGCGCAGGTGAGCGAGCCCGAACCCACGGCGGCCGATCCCGCGCCCACCGAGTACGACTTCTACAAAATGCTTCCCGAGCAGGAGGTCGAGGTCTCGGAAGAGGTCCGCGCGGCGCAGGCCGCGAACCCGGTGCGCAGCAGCGGCGAGGTGACACTGCAGGCAGGCTCGTTCAAAGGCGCGGATCAGGCTGAAAAGATGCAGGCGCGGCTCGCGCTGCACGGCATCGAATCGCACATTCAGCGTTTCACGCTGCACGACGAGACGTGGTATCGGGTGAGGCTCGCACCCGTGGCAACCGTCGAGGAGCTCGAGGCGCTGCGCGCCAGGCTGGCGGAAGCCGAAGTCGAGGTGGCGCCGGTGTCGGCGGCTGTCGCCGACGTTCCGCCGCCCTGAAACGAAAGACGGCAGCGAACGCGGGCGTCCTGTCCCACGTCAGCCGCCGTCCTTGATCGAGCAATCAGGTTGGCGCTGCATCGTACCGCGGTCGGATAGGCCTGCCAGTACGACGCAGTTCCTTCGCTCGCCCGTCGTTCGTCGGTAGGCCCAGAGTCCCTTCGACGAGACGGAGCTATCCATCCGTCGGGAGCAATTCTGCACACCGGACAATCTGTGCCGCTGCCGGTGGCCGGCGGCTGTGTCTGTCGGTCCAGTCCGACAACCCGCTAGACTCTCGTGCATCGCAAAATTCCACACCGGAATCGAGGACAAACATGAACGAGCCGCCGAAGGAGTTGTCGCTCGATCCCGACGACTGGGGGGCAATGCGCGCGCTCGCGCACCGCGCGGTCGACGACGCGCTCGACTATCTCGCCACGGTGCGCGACCGCCCTGTATGGCAGCCGACGCCGGAGGACGTGATCGCGAAGCTGCACGCGCCCCTGCCGCGCGACCCGCAGGGCGCCGAGCACGCGTACGCCGATTTCCGCGAGTGGGTGATGCCGTACCAGATGGGCAACACGCACCCGCGGTTCTGGTCCTGGTACATGGGCGGCGGCACCGCGTTCGGCGCGATCGCCGATCTGCTCGCCTCCACCGTCAACCCGAACCTGGGCGGCGGGAATCACGTCGCCAACTACGTCGAGGGCCAGGTCGTCGACTGGTGCAAGGACATCGTGGGGCTGCCGCGCGAGTCGGGCGGGCTGCTGGTGAGCGGCGGGTCGATGGCGAACTTCGTCGCGCTCGCCGTGGCGCGCAATGTCATGGCCGGCATCGACGTGCGGGCCGAGGGAGTGGCCGCGATCCCGCAGCCGCTCGTGTTCTACGCCTCGACCGAGGTGCACAGCTGCATTCAGAAGGCGCTCGAGCTCTTAGGGCTCGGCGAGGCGGCGCTGCGCAAGATCCCGGCGGATGCCACGTACCGCTTCGATCTCCCGGCGCTCGAGCAGGCGATCGCGGAGGATCGCGCGGCGGGGCGCAAGCCCGCCTGCGTCATCGGCACGGCGGCCACGGTGAACACCGGGTCGGTGGACGACCTCGCGGGTCTCGCCGAGATCTGCCGGCGCGAGCAACTCTGGTTCCACGTCGACGGCGCCATCGGCGCGGTGCTGCCTCTCTCGGCGAAGCACCGCCACCTCGTCGCCGGGATGGAGCGCGCCGATTCCGTCGCGCTCGACCTGCACAAGTGGCTGCAGATTCCGTTCGAGGCAGGTTGCGCGATCGTTCGCGACCGGAACCTGCATCGCGGCACGTTCGCGCTGACACCCGAGTATCTCGAGCACACCGAGCGCGGGCTCGCGAGCGGGCCGCTGTGGTTCAGCGAGTACGGGATTCAGCT
>JBQGDL010000025.1:0-2894 GCA_052039045.1 Steroidobacteraceae bacterium | reverse complement strand
GGGTCGCGTTCGTGGGAATGCCTGGCCCATGCCCGAGCAACGACTTCGATCTGCCCCCGGGGCCTATGCTCGGGACAGACTTCCTGCAGGGGGTGGCATATGTCATTGCAGGGCGATCCGCGGGTGCTGCTGCGTGGTCGCAGGAGCGAGTGCGCGGCGCTGGACGATCTGCTCCGAGCGGGGCGGGCGGGCGAGAGCCGGACGTTGGTGCTCCGCGGCGAGGCGGGCATCGGCAAAACTGCGCTTCTTGAGTATGTGGCAGTCCGCAGCGAGGGATGCCGGGTCGTCCGGGCAGCTGGTGTCGAATCGGAAATGGAGTTGCCGTTCGCGGCGATCCATCAGCTCTCCATGCCGATACTCGATGGCCTAGAGCGGCTGCCGTTACCGCAGCGCGACGCTCTGGAGACAGCTTTCGGTCTCAGTACCGGGCGGCCGCCGGATCGCTTTTTCGTGGGGCTGGCCCTGTTGAACTTGCTGTCCGAATATGCCGAAGCGCAGCCGTTGGTCTGCCTTGTCGATGATGCCCAGTGGCTGGATCGGTCCTCGGCCCAGGTGCTTTCGTTCGTTGCGCGACGTCTTCACGCGGAGTCTGTTGTCATCGTTCTTGCCGAACGCGAAGGGGACGACCCAAGTGAGCTCGAAGGGCTGCCGGAGCTACGGCTCCACGGGTTATCGGAAGCAGACGCGACCGAACTAGTCACTTCGATGATGCCCGGGCCCCTCGATGAGTCGGTGCGGGATCGGATCATCGCGGAGGCCCGGGGCAACCCGCTCGCCTTGCTCGAGCTCCCGCGTGGGCGATCGTCGGCCAGCTTGGCGGGCGGCTTTGCGATCTCCGGCGGATTGAAGTTGCCACGCCGAATCGAAGCGAGCTACCGCCACCGGGTGGAGCGACTCCCCACCGAGACGCAGCAGATCCTCCTCGTGGCGGCGGCCGATCCAGTCGGTGATCCCAGCCTGCTCTGGCGCGCCATATCCGAGCTCGGCATCCCGAGCGAGGCAGCAGCGCCCGCAGAGGCGGACGGCCTGCTCGAGATCAGCTCGCGGGTAGGATTTCGCCACCCACTGCTGCGCTCCGCGATCTACGGCGCGGCCTCGCCAGCGGAGCGCCGTGGCGCGCATCGAGCGCTGGCGGCAGCCACCGATCCCGATATCGATCCTGACCGCCGCGCCTGGCATCGCGCCCACGCCACGCTCGCTGCGGACGAGGACGTGGCCGCCGAGCTTGAGCGGTCGGCCGGCCGAGCCCAGGCGCGCGGCGGCCTGGCCGCTGCCGCCGCGTTTCTCCAACACGCGGTGGCGCTGACGAGCGATGCCGAGCGGCGAGCCGGGCGAGCGCTCGCCGCCGCCCAGGCCAGCCTCGCTGCTGGCGAGTTCGATGTCGCGCGTCGGCTCCTGATGACAGCCGAGGCTGGACCGCTCAACGACTTCGGACGAGCCCGCGTCGATCTGCTCCGGGCCCAGGTTGTTTACCGCCACAAGGCCGGCGGCGACGCTCCACTGTTGCTCCTCCAGGCCGCGAGGAGCCTCGGGACGCTCGATGTACGCCTCTGCCGCGACACGTATCTTGCGGCCTGGAGCGCAGCGCTGTACGCGGGGCAGTGGGCCAGAGCAGGCAGCAGCCTGCTCGACGTCTCCCGTGCCGCCGCCACCGCGCCCCATCCGGCGGAGCCTCCCCTGCCGAGTGATCTGTTGCTGGACGGCTTTGCGCTGATCTTCACCAAAGGCCGCCTCGCTGCAGCGCCCGTACTCAGGCGCGCGATCGCTGCTTTCGCAAGTACCGACGTTCCGGTGGAGCAGATGGTCCGCTGGGGTTTCCTCGCGACGAGGGCGGCCAATGTCCTCTGGGACTACAACAGCTCCGTCGAGATCGGTACCCGGGCGGCGCAGCTGGCCCGCGACTCCGGGGCACTCGACGTACTCAACATGGCGGACAACGCATGCGGTCAGGCCGCCGCGGTGGGCGGTGATTTCGCGAGCGCCACTTCCTTCACGGCGGAATTCGATGCCGTGAGGGAGGCGACCGGATCCCAGGTCGCCCCGCTCGCCCGAGTTGCGCTAGCGGGATTCCGTGGCCGCGAGGCCGAGGCGTCTCCGCTGATCAGCGCGATCCTCAGCGAAGCCACCGCCCGCGGTCACGGGGCCGCCGCCCAATACGGGTATTGGGCGCGTTCGGTTCTCATGAACGGCCTCGGCCGCTATGAGGAGGCACTGGCGGCGGCCGCGGAGGCCAGCGAAGACACGCCGGAGCTCTTCCTCTCCATGTGGGCGACGAGCGAGTTGGTCGAGGCTGCCGCCAGGACCGATAATCTCGAGATCGCAAAGGCTGGTCTGGCGCGACTCGGTCGGCAGATGGAAGGCACCGACACCGATTGGGCGCTCGGCCTTTACACTCGGTCGCACGCCCTGCTGAGCGCCGGTCAGCCCGCCGAACGCTTGTACCGCGCATCGATCGACCGCTTGGGCCGCACGCGACTTCGGCCTGATCTCGCACGTGCGCATCTCCTCTATGGGGAATGGCTTCGCCGCGAAGGCCGGCGCGTAGACGCCCGCGGCCAACTGCGAACCGCGTACGAAATGCTGGCCAGAATTGGCATGGCGGCGTTCGCTGAGCGCGCCCGGCATGAACTGCTCGCAACCGGCGAGCGGGTGCGCAAGCGCGTCAGCGAGTCACGCCACCAGCTCACGCCCCAGGAGGCGCAGATCGCCCAGCTGGCGCGCGACGGTTTGACGAACCAGGAGATCGGAGCTCGGCTCTTCCTCAGCGCGCGGACTGTCGAGTGGCACTTGCGCAAAGTGTTCGCCAAGCTCGGCGTCAGCTCGCGGAGAGAGCTGCGGGCAGCGCTTCCGATGGCGGCGCCGGCAGCCCTGCTGGCCTAGCAACTTGAGGCGTT
>JBQGDL010000024.1:0-32575 GCA_052039045.1 Steroidobacteraceae bacterium | reverse complement strand
GTCGTCGCGCGCGAGCAGGAGCAGCGCTTCGACGAGTGGCGCGCGCGCGTGGGCGCCCGGCGTCTCGTCATTCTCGAGTGCGGCGCTGGCACGGCGCTGCCGACCATCCGCCGACTCGGCGAGCGGCTGGCCGAGCGCTCGGCGGCGACCCTGGTGCGCATCAATCCGGCGGCGGAGCAGGGCGACGAGGCGGCGCTCGCGCTGCCGTTGCCGGCGCTGCAGGCACTCACCTTGATCAACGAGGCGCTGCCGGAGCAGTTTCGGCGGCGTTGACGCATTTCTCGACGCTCCGCTCCTGGGACGGCGGCTCGCGCATCCGTCCCACGACCGGGACGTCCTTGCGTGCTGACCGCGTGCTGGATTGATCGACGGCGCCAGCCCGTTGCGGATAAGTCGGCACGAATCAGTCATCTGAGACGAATCAAGGCCGCCTGGCACGCTCCTTGCTCTGAGCCGATCGCACGCGGCACGAGCCGCATTGCGACGGGAGACGAGGGGACTGCGATGCAGACGAGTAGGAAGCGCATCCTGGCGGCCATCGCGCAGATCATCTGGTCCACGCTCGACGACACATGCCAATACGTGCCGCTAGCCGAGCCGGGCGAGATCCTCGGCGCTGAGCTTGAGGCCTGCGGCGCCGACATTGTCCTCGAGGTGCGCGACGGAGGACGTCCCCGGAATCGGCAGCATCACGGGCGATTTCGCCAGCAGCCACGCGAGCGCCACCTGGAACACGCTGACGCTGTGTTGCTTCGCCACCGCCTCGAGGCTGTCGGAGACGAGCCTCTCCGTGGAGCCGCGTGCGATCGGCGCCCATGGGATGAAGGCGATCCCCTCGCGTGTGCAGAGCGCCAGCACGTCCTCGGAGGCACGGTCCGCGACGTTGTATCGGTTCTGCACCGAGACGATCGGGACGATGCGGCGCACGCGCTGCAGCTCATCGACGCTGAAGTTCGACACTCCGACGTGGCGGATCTTGCCTTCCGTCCGAAGGCGCGCCAGCTCGCCGACCGACTCCTCGACCGGCACCTTCGGATCGGGCCAGTGGAACTGGTATAGGTCGATGCGCTCGAGCTTGAGACGCTTGAGACTACCCTCGCAGGCGGCGCGCAGATGCTCCGGGCGTCCGTCGGGCACCCACTGCGCGGCGCTGGGCCGTGTCTGGCCGCCCTTGGTCGCGATCACCAGCCCGCGGGGGTAGGGATGGAGTGTCTCGGCGATGAGTCGTTCGTTGACCTCGGGTCCGTAGGCGTCGGCGGTGTCGATGAAGTTCACGCCGAGATCGACCGCACGGCGCAGCACGCGCTGCGCCTCGGCCGGATTCTTAGGTGATCCCCAGATTCCCTCGCCCGTCAGCCGCATCGCGCCGAAGCCCATGCGATTGACCGTGAGGTCGCCGCCGATCGTGAGCGTGCCTGCGGCCGCCGCGGGTGTGCCCGACGCCGGGCTCGCCAGCAGATCACGAATCGCGGCGAGCGACCCGAGCCCCGCCATGCCTGCCAGAAGCATCTGTCTGCGATTCATCTGCCGACGGATCATGGCTCGCTCCTGTTCCCGAACAATCCGATCGCCCTCGCGGCCACCTGACTCCTGTCGTAGAACGGAACTTAGTGGGCGATCGCACCGGCTGCAAGCGAGACGCACCCCAACCCGCGCTCGGCGGCGCACTATGTGTGCCCAGTCGGTCCTTCTTCTAAGGAGAGCACCCATGGAACAACCGCCCGACCGGTCACGGAACGACCAGCATGAGATCGTCAAGGAGCAATACGATGAGGCTCAGAGCGACGGCCGCTACGAAGAAGGAATGGCAAGGATGGCCGTGTACCACCGTTATTGTCAGGATCCGGTGATCTTCCGGGCGCTCGGGAATGTTCGCGGGAAGTCGCTGCTGGATCTGGCTTGCGGCGACGGCTTCTACACGCGGCGGTTCAGAGCGGAATGCGGTGCCGATCCCGTGATGGGCGTCGACTTGTCCCCAAAGCAGATCGAGCGGGCCCGGGCGATCGAACAGCGCCAACCACTTGGCATCGAGTACCGGGTGGGCGACGTCACGAAACTCGAGCTGGACCACCGCTTCGAGGTCGCTACCGCCATTCATCTGCTTCACTATCTCCAGAGCGCGGCGGAAATCGAGTCGACCTTGAGGACGATCTACGATCTGCTCCGGGACGACGGCTACTTCGTCACGATGATCGCCAACCCGGAGTTCGACCTCGAGAAGCACGATGCATCGGACTCGAAGACGAAGTTCGCCTATTACTTCTCGGCGGCGGAACCGGGCAATGGCGGGCGGCTGCGCTTCCATCCAGGAGGATTCGAGAAGGAGCGCGAACTGACGCTCGAGCTTCGGCGCTGGGAACGCGGCTTCATCGACCGTATTGCAGTCGGCGTTGGATTCACTTCGGAGTGGCACGACCCGTTCATCAGTGCCGAGGGTCTCGACACGTATGGCGCCGCCTTCTTCGAAAACTACCTGGCGAATCCACAGAGCAAGCTCCTGAGGCTGGCCAAGGGCTCGTAGGTGTCTCGGCCCTGGGACGGTGGCCGGAGCACGCGTCCCACGATCGGGATGTCTGCGTCCTCCGGCCGGGCGACGAAGCCGTCGGCGGCGCTCCGCAGATGCTTATAAAGCGCCACAAATCAGCCATCTAAGACCGACACAAGCCCGCTGGCACACCCCTTGCTTTCACTGGCTCGACGCGGCGCTCGCCGCATCAGCAGGCAAAGGAGGGAACTGCCATGAAGGCCTTTGCGACACGCGCATTCATCGTGGTAACCGTGAGCCTGTTGCTCGTTGTGTGGGCCTCGCGTCTGCCCGCCTGTAACGGTGCGACGGCTGGCTCGCCACTCCCGGCGTTCCGCGCGCTCACGAGCATGACCTGATCCATCACTCGTCAACCTGGAGCTCACCCTGGTGCGCAAGGAGATGGAGCTCCAGTGCTCGTCGATGATCGCGCATCTCGGGTCGATCCAGGTGGTCGCAGCTGGACTGCTGTTCGCCGCCCTCAAGCTCACCTGATCCAGAGCGAACCCCCGACAACGGTCATCGAGGGTTCGCTCGCGGTGCGCGTGGACGTCAGCGCCTGATGCGGCAGATCGCGGTAACAACCGGCGTGACTCGCTGGTTGCTCGTGTTGACGAGATAACCGCGGACGCGGCCGTCGACGATGAAGCTCGGCGAGATCTGCGTCGCTCCCTCGGCGACGTCGTTCGGATTGCTGTCGAAGTCGAATTCGACCTCGTCGCCGATCGTCTGCGCGAATGGGCTGCGCGCGACGTGGTCTCCGCTCTTGAGCACGGCGCGGTACGAGCCCGTCTTGAGGTTGCTGCCGTCGACCGAAGCGCGCGACCGATTGCTGCGCTTCTCGCAGCTCACTTCGACATCTGCGGCGCGGGCGGCAATCGAGCCAAGCGCGAGTGCGGTCACTGCGCATGCGGTGATCAGGGACTTGAGCTTCATGTGGGTTCTCCTGAAATTCGGATCAAAGGGAGTGAGGTTCCGCTCAGGGACATCGCAAGACGCGTGCCAGCCCTGCCCGGACAGGCGGCCCAGCCTTCTAACTGGCTGATCCGACGGGTGTTATTGACCAGGAATGGGCCGCACCAGGTCATGTGCGAGGTTCGACAGATAGCCGTATTTGGGTGTGAGAGCCCCAAATATGGTGACTTTGCCCCTGACCTCGGCTAGACTTCAGCCATCGAAGCGACGCCAACGGGGATGAGGGGCAATGACGATCGACGAGGGACAGCCGCGAACCAGCGCCGAGGAGGCGCCCCAGGCCGACACGCGAGTCGAGACCACGGGTGCGCTCGAGAAGCTGCTCGGCGACTGCAATGTCATGCAGAACCTGCGCGCCTCGATCCGCAAGGTCGTGGACGGCGATGAGCGCCTGCGCGACGCGTATCTGCCCGCCATCCTCGTGACCGGAGAAACCGGAACCGGCAAAGAGCTCGTTGCGCGTGCGTTGCACTTCGAGGGACCCCGCCGCGAGCAGCCGTTCGTCGAGATCAACTGCGCATCGATTCCGGCGCAGCTGCTCGAGTCCGAGCTCTGCGGCCACGAGCGCGGAGCGTGCACGGACGCGAAATCACGCAAGCTCGGGCTCGGCGAGACCGCAGACGGGGGCACGCTGTTCCTCGCCGAGCTCGGCGACATGGATCTTGCTCTGCAGGCCAAGCTGCTGCGCCTGCTCGAGAGCCGGTGCGTGCGGCGCGTGGGCGCACTGCGCGACCAGCCGGTCAATGTCCGGATCATTGCGGCGACGCATCGGCCACTCGCCTCGCTCGTCGCCGAAGGCCGTTTTCGTGCGGACCTCTTCTTCCGCCTCCGAACGATTCACCTCGCCATTCCGGCGCTGCGCGATCGCGGCGAGGACATCGGGCACCTCGCGGAGCATTACCTCGCCTTGCACGCGCGCCGCTACGGCCGGGAAGGGATGACCTTGTCGGCGGCTGCCCGGAGCGCGCTGCTTCGCCATCGCTGGCCCGGCAACGTGCGCGAGCTCAGGAACGTCATCGAACAGGCGGTGCTGATGTCCGACGGCTCGGTCGTCGAGTCGGTGGACCTCGATTGGCTGCCGGTCTCCGGCGCTGCATCGACCGGCGCCCCGTGCGCGGCGGGTTCGATGACTCTCGAGCAGATGGAGTGCGAGGCGTTGCAGCGCGCGCTCGGATCGTCGCGCTGGAACGTCAGCCGCGCCGCGCGAGCGCTCGGCATCTCACGCGATGCGCTGCGTTACCGGATCGAGAAGTACGGCCTGTCTCTGGCGGACTGAGGTCGCTGCGCGCGCTGCTGCAATCACGATGGACGCAAGCACGGAAGACACTACGAAGGGTAAGACGCTCAGCGCCTGCCGCCGGCTGCTCGCGCCGGTTGCCCGGTTGCTGCTGCGCAGCGGCATCACCTGGCGGGAATTCTCGGAGGTCGCCAAATCCGTGTTCGTGCAGGTCGCCAGCGACGAGTTCGGGATTCGGGGCCGGCCGACGAACCTGTCGCGCGTCGCCATCCTGACCGGCATCAACCGCCGCGAGGTCGCGCGCCAGCGTGCACTGGTCGAGGTCGACGCAGAGCGCGTCCAGGCGCCGCTCTTCCTGAATGCTGCGCAGCGCCTGCTGTCCGGCTGGCACCAGGACCCGGATTACGTCGACTCCGAGGGTATGGCGCGGCCCATTGCGCTCGACGGCCCGGCGCCGTCGTTCGTGGACCTGTGCGCCCGGTACAGCGGCGACCTGCCGTCCAGCGCGCTGCTCAAGGAGCTGCGCTCCGTCGGCGCCGTGCGCAACGAGGCCGACGGCCGGCTGCACGCTGCGGCACGTACGTATATCCCCCTGCAGCTCGATCCTGACAAGATCCTGCGTGCGGGTGACGTTTTGAACGATATCGGCACGACGGTCGTGCACGATCTGATCGCGCCGCCGGGGGCTCCGCTGCGCTTCGAGCGGCGCGCCGAGAACGACAAGATGGATCCGGCGGTGCTGCCGGCGTTCCGCGAGTTCCTGGACCGCGAAGGCCAGGCGTTTCTGGAAAAGGTCGACGACTGGCTGACACGTCACGCGTCCGAGCCGGCGCGCGACCCCGGCCACCGGAGGATCCGGCTGGGCGTCGGGATGTATCACCTGCAGACGGACATGAGGAGTAGGCGTCAATGAGCGTGAATATGGAGACGGCGCGAGGTGGCGCCCGGTTACGCACGGGGTTCGTTCGCGGTGGTGCGGCCATCGTGGGCGCGATGTTGCTGGTCGCGGTCGCCGCGTACGGCGGTATCAACGGAGGCGGGCGCTCGCGCGGCGCGATAACCGCGTTCGGCAGCATCTTCGTGAACGGCGTCGAATACGACCTGACAGGTTCGACGATCACCGTCAACGGTCAGCCGGCCAGCGAGGATCAGCTGCGTATCGGCCAGGTCGTCACCGTCGACGGCTCGGTGAACCCCGACCTCACGACCGGCCAGGCACTGACGGTGGAGTTCGAGAGCAGCGTGCGTGGCCTGGTCACCGCCGTGTCGCCGTTGACGGCAACCCTGACGGTGCTCGGTCAGAAGGTCCGCGTCGACGGTGCGACGAAGTTCAGTGCCCAGTTCGTGCCCGCGAATCTCGCGGGTGTCAAGGTGGGAAGTCCCGTCGAGATCAGCGGCTTCCGCAACTCGACCGGCAAGCTCGTTGCTACGAGGATCCAGCCGAGCGGTGCTGTGGCGGATCGCGTCGTGGGCAACGTAAGCGGCCTCGATGAGCCAGCGCTGACGTTCCAGATTTCCGGCCTGACGGTCGATTACTCGACGGCGTCGCTGATCGAGGGCACGCTCGCGAACGGAGCGCTGGTCGAGGTGCGGGGGCCCCGGGTGTTCAGCGGCACGACGCTGCACGCGAAGAGGGTCGAGGTCGAGGTCGAGGGGCTCGAAGGCGAGACCGGCGAGGGCGGCAGCCTCGAGGGCATCATCACGGCTGGCCTCGTGAACAACGTCTTCTCGCTGAACGGCCAGCCGGTCGTCGTCACGAGCTCGACGACGTTCCGCGACGGCGTGAAAGCGGACCTCGTCGTCGATGCGCGTGTCGAAGCGGAGGGTCGCTTCGATTCGAGCGGTCGCATCGTCGCGGAGAAGATCACGATCAAGCACCCGGACGATGCGTATGTCTGGGCGTCGGTCGATTCGATCGATCTCGTGCAGCGGACCATCAAGGTGGTGGGGCTGACCGTCAAGGCCGACTGGCGCACCCGCTTCGAGGACAAGAGTGACCTGCGGCTCGAGCCGTTCGCGCTCAGGGACCTGCACACGGGCGACACCGTGGAGATCATCGGGTACGAGCAGCGCAAGGCGCTCCGGGTCACCGCACAGCGGCTGACGCGGCAGAAGGACGACGATCGCACGCGTATCGGGGGCCGCGTGTCCTCGGTCGGCAGCGGACAGTTCGTCCTGCTCGACATGAAGGTCGTGACGACGCCGCAGACCGTGTACCGGGACAGGCTCGACCGCGCGATCACGGCAGCGAAGTTCTTCGCGACGGCCGCCAATCGCGAGGTCAAGGTGCGAGGCGACTGGAACGGCGTGAACTTCGTGGCCGGACGGGTCGAGTTCGAAGACTGAACCCGACGGTGCGCGGACATCCCGCTCCTGGGACGCCGGTCCGAGCCGGCGTCCCACGCCCGGGACGTTCGCGTTCACCGGATCGCCGGCTGAACTGCTGTCAACGAGCGGCCAGGTGCGGATAACTGCCGCCGAATCAGTCGTCTACGAAGACGCGCAATCCTTTGGCACGCCGCTTGCTCCGACGGCGGCATGGACCGCCCGCGAATCCGCCAGTCGTTCAGGCACCGAAAGCTCATCCTGGCGGCCGGCGGCCTATGCCTCCTGTCAGGTGTCGCGCTTGCGATCGCGAAGCTCGAGCCGGGTGCGCCGGCCGTCGCGCGCGAGCAGCTCTACCTCGACGAGGTGAAAGAAGGCACGCTCGAGCGCAAGGTGCGTGGGCCGGGCGTGCTGCAGCCGCGCGAGGCGCGCTGGCTCTCGACCCGCGTGGAAGCGCGCGTCGATCGCGTGCTGGTGCGCGCGGGCGAGACCGTCGAGCCCGACACCGTCATCGTTCAGCTGTCGAATCCCGAAGTCGAGCGTGCGGCGGATGCCGCCGCGCTCGAAGTCGCCGCCGCCCGCGCCGAGTACGCCGCCGCGCGGCTCGAGCTCGAAAGCCAGCGCCTGGACCGGCGATCCTCCCTCGCCGAGGCGCGCGCGACCGCGGAGTCCGCGCGTCTCCAGGCGGTGGCGGAGGAGCGCGCATTCGAGCAGGGCGCGGTGTCGCAGCTGCAGCACGCCCGCTCGAAGATCGAGGCAGAGCAGCTCGCGGAGCGTGCGGACATCGAGCAGCAGCGCCTCACCGCGCTCGACTCCGCGGTCGATGCCCAGCTCGAGGCGCGTCTCGCGCGGCTGCGGCAGCTCGAGCGCGCCGCCGAGGAGCGGCGCCTGGCGGCCGATTCGCTCTCGGTCACCCCCGGCATCCCGGGCGTGGTGCAGAGCGTCCCGGTGCAGGAAGGCCAGCAGCTCGCGCCGGGCGCGAACGTCGCGCGCGTCGCGAAGCCCGGCACGCTTTATGCGGAGCTGCGCATCCCGGAGCTCGACGCGCGGGACCTGGCGCCGGGGCTTGCGGCCGTCATTGATCTCCGCGACCGGCTCGTGCGCGGTCGTGTCGTGCGCGTGGACCCGGCGGTGGCCGCCGGCGCGGTGCGCGTCGAGGTAGACTTCGACGAGTCGCTGCCGAATCAAGCGCGCGCCGACCTCTCGGTCGACGGCACGATCGCGATCGAGACGCTGGCGAACGTGCGCTACGTCGGCCGCCCGGTCGGCGCGCAGTCCGACGCCGCGACCACGGTATTCCGCGCGAAGCCCGGAGAGTCCGTCGTCGAGCGCGTGCCGGTGAAATTCGGCAAGGCCTCGGTGAACCAGATCGTCGTGCTCGAGGGTCTCGAGCCCGGCGACATCGTGGCCCTCGCAGACACCACGCAATGGTCCGGAAAGGATCGGCTCGTCATCGACTGACGCACTCGTGGCCGCTGCGACCGCGGGGGCGCCCGGGCGGAAGCTGGTCCTCTGCCGCGGAGAACTCGTCAACCTGGTTGACGTTCTTTTGCTCAAGCGCCGGAAAGACGCCTCCCGGCCGTATCAGCGGGCCGACCAGAACACCGGCACGAGCGAAACAACGAGCAAGCCCGCCATGATCCAGTTGAACGCGAGCCGGGCGCGTGGCGTCGCAAGATAGCTCCTGATCGCGGTCCCGAAGGCTGCCCAGATCACGCACGAGAGAAGGCAAAACACGGCGAGAACGATCGCGATCCGCGCAACTTCGTTCAATACGGAACCGCCGACGCTCGTGAACGCTGCGAGCGCGCCCAGCACGGCGACCCAGGCCTTTGGGTTTACCCACGTGAAGAGCCACGCCTCGAGGAATCCGATCGGTCTCGTCCGTGCCGCGGCTCCGTCTGCAGCCTCGGCATGTGCGATTCGCCATGCGAGATAGACGAGGTAAGCTGCGCCGGCAATTTTGAGCAGGGCATGCAGTCGCGGCTCGGCACGCACCAGGCCGGCGATTCCCAGCCCGGCCATGACGACCATCAGCCCGAAACCGAGTGTTATCCCGAGCATCTGCGGAATCGTGCGCCGGAAGCCGAAATTCGCGCCGCAGGCGGTGACGAGGACGACGTTTGGACCCGGCGTCAGGGTCATGACGGCGGCGAACAAGGCAAGCGGGCCAAGGGTGTCCGACATGCGCGCAATGTGGCGGACCGCGCGCTCATCGATCAATTACCCGGCAGGTAATCCTGCTCGCTCACGGAAGAACTGGGCGCTGGGCTCGTCCATCGGGAAAAAACTCTCGATGCGGATCTCCTGCACGGTGATGTCCTGCGGCGTACCGAGCGTCGCGATCGTCGTGAACAGATGAAGCGAGACATCCGCCTTGCGCAGATGGATGGGCAGCAGTGGTCGAGGCGATTCCTCGACCGCCGCCCCTTGCGTCAGTTCGGCGACACCCTCGTACGCGACGAGTCGCTCGAGCAACGCCATCGATTCGGGAGTTCCGTCGGCGATCGCATCCGCCTGTACGCCGCGGACGAAATGCAGAGCCACTTCCCGCCAGTTGACGACGAACGGACGCAGCACTCCAGGCGATACGAGAGCATCGGCCAGGTTCACGTCGCCCTCCGGCACGGCACCGAGGAGGAACTCGACGAGACGGGCGGCGCCCTGATTTGCCCGCTTGAGATTCCAGTGCCGGTCCACGACGAACGCCGCGAATGGCTCCTGGTGGGACAGGATGTAATCGAGCGCGCGATCGACTTGGGCGAGGTCCGGCCCGCCGAGCTTGCCCTCCTTCCAGACAGCCGTGAAACCCGCGGCTGCCAGAAGCGTGTTTTGCTGGCGCAACGACACGTTGAGCGCGGCGGCGAGCGCAAGCACCATGGGCTGACTGGGCGAGGCGCGGCTTGATTCGAGAAAGCTGAGATGTCTCTGTGAGGTGCCGGCGGCTAAAGCCAGCTCGAGCTGTGACAGTCCGCGCCGCCTGCGCCACCAACGCAGGTGATCGCCGAACGTCTTGCGGGTGAAAGCGGTGTCGGATCGATTCATCGCCGGCGGCGCCAATACTGCGGCCGAAAAGCATCGACTCGCAACTGCAGCCACTATTACCTCGCGAGTAATTGCATCGCCATCGGTGGTCGGCAACTCTGGCGCCCAGGTGACGGAGCGCACTCATGAATGATCGCCGCCTTGCGCTCGTGGCGGTTTTGACGAACTGGGTGACCGCGGTGCAGGCACAGACGATTGATTTCGACAGGAGGCTCGAGGAATTGCGTATCGAGCTTCCGGCTGCGTCACCCCCTGCGGCCAACTATGTCAAGGCCGTGCGAGTGGGCAACCTGCTGTTCCTCTCCGGTCACGCGGCCGTTTCCGGGTTCAGGGGCAAGCTCGGAAGAGACATGACGACCGAAGAGGGCTATCAGGCCGCGCGTTCGACCGCCATCTCCGTCATCGCTACGCTCGAGCAGGAGCTCGGCGACCTCGACAAGGTGAAGCGCATAGTCAAGGTGATGGGCATGGTGAATAGCACCCCGGAGTACACGGAACAGCACCTCGTTATGAACGGGTTCTCCGATCTCATCGGGTCGGTTTTCGGCGAGAAGGGAAGGCACGCACGATCCGCCGCGGGCATGGGGGCGTTGCCGTTCAACTTTGCAGTCGAAGTGGATTTGATCGTCGAGGTGGAGTGACGATCGCGGCAGATCGTCAGGAAGCCTGAGGAAAGTTTTCGACAGCGACTGCCGCGTCTGCGGCCGATCATTTCTCGCCGCACACGCCAGACACGCCAATAGCGTCTCCCTCGCGCAGCAGAGCAGTCTGTTGGTGGCCGGCCACCGGCCCCGGTGGCATTGACAACAGTTGCTTGTCGGTGTCCGTGGCTGCCCGAGATATCATCGACGGGCCTCCTCGCCAAGCGCACGCCTGGCCGTCCGCTACCGGGACGGCGACCCGTGCGCGTCCATGACCCCGAGACCTGCTAATTCTTCAAATTTCGGAAGTCACGTCGCATTCATAACGCTCAGCCATGCCTCCCAGATCACAACCAGTCGCGTTGCGTGTCGAATTGATGGAGATCGAGCCGCTCATTTGGCGGCGGATCGTCGTCTCGAATCAGTGGACATTCGCCGCCCTTCACAACTATCTGCAATGGGTCATGAGCTGGCAGGACTCGCACGCGCACGAATTTCGCCTCGGCGACCGCTGGATCGCGCCCGACTGGTGGATTCATGAAGTCGGTTTCGACCGTGATGTGACGAGCTCTACGGACGAGCGGCGGATTTCGATCGCCGCGGTGGCGCGCGAGCTCGGCATCGGCGGCGAGTTCGAATATCACTACGACATGGGCGACGGCTGGGTCCATCGCATCGTGATCGAAGCGGTGCCCGAATTCTGGCTCGACGCCGATCTTCGCGTTCCGGGCTGTACCGCCGGCGAGAACGCATGCCCACCGGAGGACGTGGGCGGGCCGCACGGCTATCAGCACTTCCTGGAGTGCATCGCCAATCGGGCGCATCCGGAACACTCGGACATGCTTCGTTGGGTAGGTGGCGTATTCGATCCGAAAGGATTCGATCTCAATCGGCTGAATCGAGACTGGCGACCGGGACGGCGCAGCGCACGCTAGCCATTTCCAGCTGCGGTGTAGGGTGCATTCCTGCGCCATGCTGTGCATCCGCATGGAGGCGGCATGAGCTTTTCAGTCTCGCTGTATGATGCGCTCGTCAGCATCGCCGTCCCGCCGGAGAAGGCGCGGGCGGTGATCGATGCGATGGAGCGGGAGATGGGCGCGACGTTGGCGACGAAGACCGACATGCTGCTCCTCAGGCAGGACCTGCGGCTGGAGATCGGCGAGATCAGGCAGGAGCTGCGGCAGGAGATCGGCGCGGTCAGGAAGGAGATCAGCCAGCTCAGGCAAGAGGTCAGCCAGGAGTTCACCCTGGTGCGCAAGGAGATGGAGCTCCAGCGCTCGTCGATGACCGTCCGACTCGGATCCATTCAAGTCGTCGCGGCTGGACTGCTGTTCGCCGCCCTCAAGCTCACCTGATTCGCTCTCAACCGGCTGGGTCGCGTCCCGCTCCTGGGACGGTGGACGAAGTTCGTGTCCCACGCGCGGGATATCCGAGCCCGCTCGACGCCCTCCGAAGCCGCAGTCCAGGCCCACCAAATCTGCGTAAATCCACGTCAATCAGGCACCTGAGAGGATTCAGGGCCACTTGGCACGCCCCTTGCTCCTGGTAGTCACACGCGGCACGTGCCGTCTCGTCATCGACCGAGAGAACGGAGCAATCAGATGCAGGACAGAGCCATGATCAGCCTCGCGGGCGTCACCAAGGTCTTCTACACGGACGACCTCGAGACGCACGCGCTCGACGGCATCCACCTCGATGTCGCGAAGGGCGAGTTCCTCTCCATTGCCGGGCCCTCGGGCTGCGGCAAGTCGACGCTGCTCGCACTCCTGGGACTGCTCGATACGCCGAGCGAGGGCACCTACCTGCTCGACGGCGAGGACGTCACCGCGCTGGCGCCGGTCGCGCGTGCGAAAACCCGCAACGAGCGCATCGGCTTCATCTTCCAGGCCTTCAACCTGATCGGCGACCTGACCGTCCTGCAGAACGTCGAGCTGCCGCTCACTTACCGCGGCAGCATGCGCGCGGAGGAGCGCCGCAACGCCGCGCACGCCGCGCTCGAGCGCGTCGGCATGGCCCACCGCGTCAACCACCACCCGGCGCAGCTCTCGGGCGGCCAGCAGCAGCGCGTGGCGGTGGCCCGCGCGCTCGCCGGGCGGCCCGCGATCCTGCTCGCCGACGAGCCGACCGGAAACCTCGACTCGCGCAACGGTGAGGCCGTCATGAACCTGCTGCGCGAGTTGCACCGCGAGGGCTCGACCATCTGCATGGTCACGCACGACCCGCGCTACGCGGACTACGCGGACCGCAAGGTGCAGCTCTTCGACGGCCGCGTCATCGACCAGAGCCAGTTGATCGACCTGTCGATGCGCCGCGCGGCGACGGGCTGAGCAGGAGTAGACCGATGCGCGCACTCCTGGACGAACTGAAGGCCGCGATCACGGGTCTCGCGCGGGCGCCGGCCTTCACGGCGCTGGCGGCGGGCGTGCTGGGGCTCGGCCTCGGCGCGGTGATCTTCATGTACGGCGTCGCGGACACGTTGATGCTGAAGCCCGCGCCCTACCCGAATGCCGAGCGGATCTACGCGATCGTCACGATCGACGGCCAGGAGCCCGGCGACTACGACGATTCGATGAAGCCCATGGATTACGAGAAGGTTCGCGAAGCGCAGACGCAGTTCGAGGCGCTCGGCTCGGTGTACATGGGCACGACCTATCTAACCGGCGACGGGCAGGCCGAGCGCTACGACGGCGGCTTCGCGGACGGCCACGTCTTCGACGTCGCGGGCGTCGCGCCGGAACTGGGCCGCACGATCGAGCCGCGTGACATTCCCGAGGGCGCCGCTCCGGTCGTCGTGCTGAGCCATGAGCTGTGGCGCGAGCGATTCGACGCGGACCCCAAGGTCATCGGGCGCACCGTGCGCGTGAACGGCCGCTCGTCCGAAGTCATCGGCGTCATGCCGGAAGGCTACGCGTTCCCCTCCCACGCGCGGCTGTGGGTGGCCAACCAGGAGGATCCGACGCGTGTCGAGCGCGCGAAGTCGCTCGACGTGGGGGTCTACGGACGCCTGCGCCCGAACGGCAGCGCCGACATCGCCCAGCAGGAGCTCGCGCCGGTAGCGGCGCAGATCCGCACGGAAGCGGGCCGCGACGTCTTCAACGGACGGTTGGAGTTGGTGCCGTTTCACGCGAGCTTCATCGGCGACGACAAGCAGCTCATCTGGACCATGGTCGTCGCGGTCGGCTTCGTGCTGCTGATCGCCTGCGCCAACGTCTCGAACCTGCTCCTCGCGCGCTCGGCCTATCGCGTGCGCGAAACTACGGTTCGCTCGGCGCTCGGGGCCACGCGCGGCCGCCTGGTCGCTCACATGCTGGCGGAAGGCTTCGTGATCAGCGCGCTCGCGACCGGGATCGGGCTGCTGCTGGGCTCGATTGCGCTCGACGGCATTCGATTCGCCATCTCGGCCCTGATGCAGGACAGCCCGCACTGGTGGCGATTCGAGATCGATTACCGGGTAGCGCTGGTCGCGATTGGCATGGCGTTTCTATCCACCATTTTCGCCGGCCTGCCGGCGGCCTGGCGTGCCTCGCGTCCGTCGCTCGATTCGCTGCTGCGCGACGGCGGCCGCACCGGCACCGGGCTCGCGATCGGCAGGATCGCCTGGGGCCTGGTCGTCGCCGAGGTGGCGCTCGCCTGCCTGCTGCTCGGGCTCGCGGCGCTCATGACCAGGGGCGTTCTGACGGCCACGAGAAGCGACATCGGCGTGGACGCGAGCGACATCATGACCGTTCGAGTGGGAGTGACCGCCAACATCTACCCGGAGGAGGAGGAGCGAATCCGCTTCTGGGAAGAGCTGGTGCGGCGGATCGAGGCGCAGCCCGGCGTCGACGCGGCCGCCGTCACAACCTCATTGCCCGGGCACGAGACATTCGACGGAGCGGTAACCGTCGAGGGCCGCGACTATGGCGGCGAGGCAACCAAGCCGCTCGTGACGGGAGCGGCGGTGAGCCCATCGTTCTTCGAGACCTTCCGGATCGCCCCGACCCAGGGTCGCCTGTTCGACAGCCGTGACCGCGCAGACACGCTGCAGGTGGTTGTGATCAACGAGACCATGGCCCGCGAGCTGTTCCCGGGCGAGTCGCCGCTCGGAAAACGCATCCGGTTCGAACTTTCGGTTGACCGGGGGTGGGACACGATCATCGGCGTCGTGCCGGATGTCGTCATGAACCGGGATGGTCGGTTCGAAGCGAACGCGTTCGTCACCGTGCTGCAGCGCGGGCCGAGCTTCATGAGCATCGCGATGCGGGGCGAGGGCGACCCGCGGAGCCTGGTGGGCGCCGCCCGCACGGCGCTCGCGCAGACCAATCCCGACCTGGCGCTCTACTGGGTGCGCACCTTCGAGGAGTCGCGCCTGATCGCGACGGCCGGCTTCCGCATCGTCGGCACGGTATTCGCCGTGTTCGCAGGCGTCGCGCTCGTGCTCGCCGCCGCGGGTCTGTTCGGCGTGCTGGCGTTCCACGTCGGCCAGCGCACGCGCGAGATCGGAGTACGGCGCGCGCTGGGCGCGGACAACTCGCGGATCCTGCGTCTCGTCATGAAGGCGAGCGGCCTGCAGGTCGGCCTCGGCATCCTGATCGGCATGGCACTTCTGCCAATCATGGCGCGCGGCCTGGGCGACATCCTCGACGACCAGAGCCCGTTCGATCCGTTCATCTACACGATGGTGCTGTTGCTGATGATAGCGGTGGCGATCGCCGCCACGCTGATCCCGACGCGCCGCGCACTGAAGGTGGACCCGGCGGCGGCACTGCGCTACGAGTGATGGAGAAGATGGGTCGCACGCATCACGTCGCCGTGATCATTGCCGCTATTCCCGGACTCACGTTTCCGCCACAGAGGACGATCGCGACCGTCTTGCCCGCGTACTCCCCCGCGATCTGGCGAAAAGCAGCGACGGGCACGCCGGCCGCGCCCTCCACGAGCTGACCGTCCTCGCGATACAGTCTGCGCAGCGCATCGAGAATCTCTTCTTCGCTCACGAGGACCGAACGATCGATCACTTCGCGGCAGAGCGGCAGCGTGATCGACTCGTCTTCCACGCCGCCAGCGGTGCTGACCGAGAGTGTCGGCTGCTCGTCCACCTGAATGATCCGCCCGGCGCGCAGGCATTCGTACAGGGCTGGCGAGTTGCGGGGCCAGCAGCCGACGATCTCGGTGGCGGGCGAGGCCGCCTTCAGATGGGCGCCGATGCCGCTGATCAGGCCTCCGCCGCCGACCGCCACGAATACGGCATCGAGGCGCGGGAGCTGCCGCAGCAACTCCACGCCGATCGTTCCCTGCCCCGCGATGACGGCCGGATCGTTGTAGGGCGATGCGTACTCGCGTCCGGATCGCTCACCTTCGCGGCGCGCCGTCTGCTCGGCCAGCAGTGCATCTCCAGCCACGAGCGTCACCGTCGCGCCGAGCCGCTCGATCTTCTCGCGCTGCGCCGGATCGATCGCCGCCGGTACGAAGACTTCCGCCGCGATGCCGAGCTTCGCCCCTGCCGCCGCGACGGCGAGCGCGTGATTGCCGCCGCTCGACGCCGCGACGACGCCCCTCGCTGCCTGAGCTGGCGTCAACGAGAGCAGTTTGTGGGTGGCGCCACGCGGCTTGAAGGAACCCGTCACCTGAAGATTTTCGAGCTTGAGATATACCTGCCCGCCGGAGAGCGCGCTGAGCCAGCCGGAGCGCACGACTGCTGTCTCGATGACATGCGGGCGAATGCGCCGTTCGGCGGCCGCACAGTCCAACATCAGCGTCACGTCGTCCTCCACAAACGAACATTGCGAACGCTCATATTGCGCTACGAGTGACGCCCATGCACGATCCCCGCATGCAGCCGCGCATACTCGTTGCGGATGACCAGGCGGATATCCTCTCCGCGCTCAAGCTGCTGCTGAAGCGCGAGGGCTTCGAGGTGGCGACGGCGACTTCGCCTGCCGGTGTGCTCGACGTCACCGCGCGCGAGCACGTGGATGTCGCGCTCGTGGACCTCAACTACTCCCGCGACACGACCTCCGGCGAGGAGGGCGTCGCGCTCGTCGAGCAGCTGCACCGCGAGCATCCGGATCTCCCGGTGGTCGTGATGACCGCGTGGGCCACCGTCGGGCTCGCCGTGCAGGCGATGCAAAAGGGCGCCAACGACTTCCTCGAGAAGCCCTGGAACAACCAGCGCCTCACCTCGGTGCTGCGCAACCAGGTGCAGCTCGCCGAGGCGCGCCGCCGGGGCCGCCGTCTCGCGGACGAGAATGCGATCCTGCGTGGGGCCGAGGGCACGGATCTCGTTGCCAGCTCGCACGCGATGCAGGAGATCGTGCGAATGGCGCGCCAGGTGGCGCGCTCCGGGGCGAGCGTGCTGATCACCGGCGAGCCCGGCACCGGCAAGAGTCTGCTCGCGCGGCTCATCCACGACTGGTCCGATCGCGCCGAGAAGTCGTTCATCTCGGTGAACGCCGGTGGACTGCCGGAGACCGTGTTCGAGAGCGAGATGTTCGGCCACGTGAAAGGCGCGTTCACGGACGCCCGGGCCGACCGGACCGGGCGCTTCGAGCTCGCCGACAGCGGCACGCTGTTCCTCGACGAGATCGGCAACGTTCCTCCGGCGCAGCAGGCGCGGCTGCTGCGCGCGCTCGAGACCGGCGAGTTCGAGCGCGTCGGCTCCTCGCGCACGCAGCGCGCGGACGTGCGCGTCGTCTCCGCGACCAATGCGGACCTGCCCGCGCTGATCCGCGACGGGCGCTTCCGCGAGGACCTCTATTTCCGCATCAATACCGTCGAGATCCGGGTGCCGCCGCTACGCGAGCGACGCGAGGAGATCCTGGAGCTCGCAGCCGCGCAGCTCGCGCGGAAGGCCGCACAGTACGGGCGCGCGGTGCAGGGCTTCGACGCCGGCGCCGTCGCAGCGCTCTCGCAGTACGCGTGGCCGGGAAACGTGCGCGAGCTCTTCAGCGTCGTCGAGCGCAGCCTCTTGCTCGCGGCGGGCGAGAAGATCGGCACCGCGGATCTGCGGCTTTCGGCGGCGAAGGCGGGGCCGCCCTCGCTCGAGGACATGAGTCTCGAGGACGCCGAGCGGGCGCTGATCCGCTCCGCGATCCGGCGCAACGGCGGCAGCGTGACGGCGGCGGCGGACGCGCTCGGCCTGTCGCGCAGCGCAATGTATCGCCGCCTCGAGAAGCTCGGCCTGAAGCCGGACGAGCTCTAGGGCCGCAACTGGCGCGCCCCGTGGTGAACGCGCAAACTCCGGCGCCGTGGCGGTAGAAAGCGAGCCGAGAAAGCCCCTGTACAGCCGCCCGGTCACGCGACGGCGCGGCCTGACGTTCCAGCGGCGCATCGTGCTGCTGACGCTCGCCGGTGGACTGCCGGCGCTTCTCGCCGCCGTCCTCCTGCTGCGCGACGCGCCGGTCGCGGATTCTGTGCAGCGCCTCATCGTTGTAGTTCTCGTCGGCGTCTGGGTCGGTTTCGCGATCGCGGTCCACAAGGCAACCATCGAGCCGATGCGCTCGATCGCGAACCTGCTGGAGGCGCTGCGCGGCGGCGACTACGGCATCCGCGGGCGCTACGCGCGCAAGGGTGACGCGCTCGGCGACATCGTGCTCGAATCGAATCGCCTCGGTGCGACGCTGCGCGCGCAGCGGTTCGAGGCCGTGGAAGCCGCCGCGCTCCTCAACAAGGTGCTGGCGGAGATAGACGTCGCGGTGCTCGCCTTCGGCGGCGACGATCGCATCCGCCTCGCGAACCGCGCAGCGGGCGCGCTGCTCAGGCGCTACCCGCATGCTCTCGTGGGACTGTCGGCGAGGGACCTAGGTCTGGACGGCTTGCTCGAGGGACCGCCGGTCTCGAGCGAGTCGCACGCATTTCCGGGACAGGCTGGCCGCTGGCAGGTGATGCGCGAGGTGTTCCACGAGGCCGGCAGGCCATTCCGGCTGCTGGTCATCACCGACCTGAGCCAGGCGCTGCGGGAGGAGGAGCGCCGTGCGTGGCGACGCCTGATCCGGGTCATCTGGCACGAGCTCAACAACTCGCTGGCGCCGATCAAGTCGGTGATCGAGACGAGCCGCGACGCACTTGCGGCCGGCGCGCCCGCGCCGGCGGAGCGCGAGGAGCTCGCGCAGAACCTGGCGCTGGTGGCCGAGCGTGCGGAGTCGCTGCGGCGCTTCCTGTCGCGCTACAGCGAGCTCGCACGGATGCCCGAGCCGACGATCGTGAGCTGCGACGCCGCGGCAATCCTCCTGCAGGTCGCCGCCGTGCAACCGCCCGGCCGCGTGCAATTTGCGGCGCCCGAAGGTCTCACCCTCCGTGGCGACGCCGACCAGATCCAGCAGGCGCTCATCAATCTCGTCCGCAACGCGATCGAGGCCACGCCTGCGGGTGCGCCGCCCGTCGAGCTGCGCGCCACGCGGGGCGACGAGAGCGTGGTCTTCGAGGTGACGGACAGCGGCTCCGGCGTCGCAAACCCCGACAACCTGTTCGTGCCCTTCTTCACGACCAAGCCGGGCGGCAGCGGCATCGGGCTTGTGCTCGCGCGCCAGGTTGCCGAGGCCCACGGCGGCACGCTGATGCTCCGCAACCGGGAAGACGCGACCGGCTGCCTCGCGCGGCTCGTCCTCCCGACTTGACGAGCCGGTGCTTACTCGCCCGTGCTACGCGTCGGATTGCAGGAGACGCCTGGTCCCGGGAGCACGTCCCTGATGTCCTTGAAGACCTGCCCCCAGTTCTGCGTAAGCATGTGCCTGAAGAAACCCTCGTCAGCGGCAAAGTTGTCCTGTCGTCCCGAAAAGGCGCAAGCGGACTTGCCATTGAGCGTGCCATCGGGATTCTTCAGGCTCTTGCCGTTCCCCGTGATTTCGCCGGCGACCGCGGCGCTGGCGGCCAAACACACAAGCGAAGCGGCGCATGCCGCCAAACTCAGACGGGTTGCCTTGTTCTTGCTCATTATGTTAACCCTCGTTAGCTTATGGTCAGACGAATCCGAACGATATGAAGCGGCCTTTGCGTAGTCAAGCTTGCTAGGTCGGCAGCCCGATCTTGCGCACGATCTCCAGGTAGCGCGGGTCGCGCTCGATGGACTTGAGAAACGGATCGCCCTTGATCTCGGTGAGTCCGCCATCGCGGTTCTCGTAGGCACGATGCAGCCATTCGAGCGCCTGTGCCGTGTCGCCGCGAAAGGCGTGAGCCTCGGCGATCTGGAAGGCTGCGCTCTCGGCAAGCTCTTCCTCGAGAGTCTTCAACGCCTGATCCGATTCGGCCCGGCGGCCGAGCGCGTGCAACACGATCGGTCGCGCGAGCTCCTTCCAGATCTCGTCGGTCTCGCGTTCGAGTGATTCGAGCGCGGCCGAGGCGTCGCCGCGCAGAACGTGAATTCCCGCCAGCACATAGTGCACACCGCCCGCGTCGGGGCTCAGCTCGAGCGCCTTCTGAAGAGCCTGCTCGGCCTCGGTCAGTTTCCCGGCGTTGCGCAGAGCCAGTGCCGCGTTGACGTGATGGCTTGTCACAAGCGGTTCACGGGCGACCACCTGCTGATGCAATCGTATGGCTTCGTCGAACTGCCCGAGCGCGCTCGCCAGGTGTGCAGTCATGCGCAGCGTGCGCAGGTTGTTCGGGTCGAGCTCGCGGGCACGTGCCAGCAGGCGGCTGGCCTCCTGCCAGTTCCAGTCGAGCGTCATGGAGTCGAAGGCCATCGACGCGTAGCCGTCGGGGAGTTGCGGATCGACCTCTACCGCCCGACGCGCCTCTTCGCGCGCCTGCTGCAGCTGCGCCGCCATGTCGACGCCCATCGCCTGGGCGTTGTTGGTCCGGGCTGCGGAAAGCTCGACCCACGCCATGGCGAAGTTCGGGTCGCGCGCGAGCGCCTGCTCGAAATAGTCGATGGCTCTCTTGTGGTCGCCCGGACCACGCCGGTCGGCGAAGTAGCGGCCCTGCAGGTACAGCGCGTGCGCCTCGCCGTCACCGGTGCGCGAAGTCGCGGGCAATGCGTCGCCGAGCAAGGTCAGCTTGAGCGCGCGAACGACCTCACCTGCGATCTCGTCCTGCACCGCGAAGATGTCGTCGAGCGTGCGATCGTAGGTCTCGGACCACAGATGACTACCGTCGTCGGCCCGGATCAGCTGCGCGGTGAGGCGAATCCGGTTACCGGACTTGCGCACGCTGCCCTCGAGGAGGTGCGCGACATTGAGCTTCTGACCGATGACGCGCAGGTCCTCGTTCTTGCCCTTGAACTGGAAGGACGACGTGCGCCCGATCACCTTGAGCTCGGGGATCTTCGCGAGCAGATTCAGGAGCTCCTCGGAGATCCCGTCGGTGAAGTACTCCTGGTCCTTGTCGGCACTCATGTTGACGAACGGCAACACGGCGATCGAGCGCTCGGCGGCGCCGGTGACTGCAGTCGGAGCGGGACTCTCCGCGGCCGCGCCGGCGGCTGCCTGGGGAACGTCGCGCGGCATCAACCGGTCGGCCACGACGGTGAGGATCGCCAGCACTGCCACGAGTGCCGCGACGCGAAACACGTTGCGGCGCTTGAGCTCGGAAATTACCGACACCAGTCCCAGCCCGTCTGTTTGATTACGCGCAAGCATGCAGCAGCGCGCCGGATTGTCAATTACCGCGCGAGAGCGCTTCGCGTATCGCCGAAGACCGCCTCGCGCCACGCGCGGCGGTGGCTCGTCGCCGGATTGCCGCCGCTGCGGGCAACGCTCAATACTCGAGATCGCGCGCCGCTCCGGCCTCGAGCGCCACGTCCCCGACGTCCTTCGCCGCCGTGCCCAGCACGCGCACCTTGTAGCTGCCCGACGGCACCTCGATCGCATCGCCGTTGACAGTGCCGGTCGCGACGACCTTGCCGCCGGCGAGCACCTGGTACGTCGGCCGCAGCGTCGCGCGCATCGCGCTCTTGAGCTGCTCGCCGTTCTGCGCGTCGAAGTAGCCGCCGTTGCCGACGCGCGCCCACTCGCGGAACGTCTCCTTGAGCACGACCTCGTCGACCGCGAAGCCGACGATGTTGACGCGCACGTCCGCTCCGCCGGCGCGCAGCGTCTGGATCGCTGCTTTCGGATCGCCGCCGCAGGTTTCCTCGCCGTCGGTGACCAGCACGACCAGCATCGGACCCATCACACTCTTGAGGTCGTCGCGGACCTTGAGCAGCGAGGCGCCGATCGGCGTCTTGGCGAGATTCATCGCGCCCAGCCCCTGGATCCTGGCGACCGCCGCGTTGCGATCGAGTGGCGCGAGCGGCAGCTCGAGGTCCGTGCGGCACGAGCCCGCCTCCTTGTGCCCGAACACGCGCAGCGCGAACGCGCTGCCGTCGGGCAGCACGGTCCGCGCCAGATCGGTCAGCGCGCTCTTGGCGAGATCGATGCGGCGCGTGCCGCCGAGCTTCTGCAGCATGCTGCCGGAGGCGTCTAGCACGAACTCGACGGCGGCGTACGAGCCGGTCGCGTCCTGGGCATCGGTCGTGACGCGCAGCTTCGCGGGCTCGGCGGAGGGCGTGACGACGAGTGCCGTCTTCGCGAGCGTGCGATAGCTCTGGCCGGTGAGGTAGCGCAGCTCGTAGGTGCCGGCCACGCGCGGCGCCTCGAGACGCACCGGGTTGCCGCGCTGCGTGTAGCCGTTGCTGGCGCCGTACTCGCGCTCCCTGGCGGCCGGCGCCACGAGCGTGACGAAGTCGCCCGGATTGTTCGGCCCCTTCCAGCTCACGTCGAATACGCTGCGCGCGGCGACTTTCGCGGGCGCGGTGAGGCTCGCCGTGACGGCCTCCACCTTGAGCGGGGCGCTGCCGACCACGCCATAGCTCTCCGCGACGTGATAGCGGACGAGGTAATCGCCCGGCTCGTCGGGCGCACGCACCTGGACGGGATGGCCGGCTTCGGGATACGCGTATTGGCCGTAGGTCCGGTCGTCCGCGCCGACCGGGTCGATGCTGACGAAGTCGCCCTTGTGACCGGGGCCGCTCCACTTGACGGCGAGCATGCCGCCCGCCTTCACGCTGGCCGGGAACTCGAGCGTCGCCCCCACGCCGCCGACCCGGACCGGTCGACTGCCGATGACGCGATAGCTGCCCGCAAGGTGGTAGCGCACGAGGTAAGCGCCAGGCTCGTCGGGCACGCGGATCTCGAGCGGGTTGCCCGCCGAGGGATACGCGTAGTTGCCGTAGGCGCGATCGTCCGCGCCGGCCTTGTCGATCGAGATGAAGTCGCCCTGATTGTTGGGTCCCTTCCAGGTGACCTCGAGATCGCCGCCGGCCTCGACCGAATCCGCGGCCGTGAGCGTCGCCGTGGCGTCGGTCACGGCGAGCGGCGTTTTCGCGAGCACGGGATAACCGTTGCCCGCGCCGTGATAGCGGACCTCGTATTTTCCGGGCTCCGTCGGCAGGAGCACCGACACGGGGTTGCCGGACGACGTGTACGCGTACGGTCCGTACGTGTGCTCGGGCGCGCCGGCCTTGTCGACACTGATGAAATCGCCCTGCGCGTTGGGGCCGGTCCAGCGGATCTCGAGCTCGCTGCCGACCGGGGCGCTCGGCGCGGCCTTGACGGTGGCCGTTTGCGCCGATGCGTGATCGATCAGAAACAGGGCGAGGAAGCTGGTCGCGAGGATCGATCGTCGGATCATCGTGATCTCACGGTTGTTGTCTTTCTTATGACTGTCCGGAGCCTACTCGCGGCTCCGGGCGATTGCCAACAGCCGGCAGTCCGGGTGCCACGCGAGCGGCGCGGGCGCACGCAGTTGTCGCTCGCTCGCCACAGTCATTTCGTGGATTGCTTTTCTTGCGCCGGACCGCGCGAAAAATGCGATCAGCGGTCCATGTCCCGCGTTCGACCGTCGGCGACCTCTGATACGGTCGAGCAACAGCCACTCCTGGGGATCAGCTGCCGCATGGATGTGGAGCGCACACAACAGTTGATCGATGCGGCGCGGAAAAGGCTGACCGCGGGAGACTCGTTGGGCGCCTGCCAGGTTCTCACGGAGGCGGTCAAAGACGAGCCGGCCAATCCTGCGCTGTGGCTCAATCTGGCCGAAGCGTTGAGCGGGCTCGACCGCCGCGACGAGGAAATGGCGGCGCTCCAGCGTGTGCTCGCGATCGAGCCGCGCAACCTGCGCGCGCTGCTGCAGAAGGCGTCGCTGCTCGAGCTGCAGAACAAGCCGCGCGCAGCGGCCGCGGCCTATCGGACGGCGCTGCAGTCCCTGGTTCCCGGCATCCGAACGCCACCGTGGATGGCGAAGCTCCTGGTGCACGCCCGGGAGGCCGTCGAAGCGAACAATCGGGCGCTCGAGGCGTTCCTCGAGGAACGGTTGACGACTCTGCGAGCACGCCACGCCGATCAGCCGCTGCGCCGCTTCGACCGCTGCCTCGCGACCCTGGTGCAGAAGGAGCGGATCTACCGGCAGCAACCTTCGTTCATGTACTTTCCCTACCTGCCTGCCATCGAGTTCTACGAGCGCAGCGATTTTCCCTGGCTCGACGCGATCGAGGCCGCCACCGACGATATTCGCGAGGAGCTCTTGGGCGTCCTGTCGGAGGGAGACGAGACGCTCGAACCCTACCTGTCCCACGCACGGAACCGGTCACAGGACTCGACGTGGCGCGCCCTGCATGAGTCGCGCCGCTGGGGCGTCTATTTTCTGTGGCGCGAGGGTGCTGCGTACCCGGAGCACATTGAACGTTGCCCCCGGACCGTCGCTGCACTCGGAAGCTGGCCGCGCTGCGAAGTGCCGGGCTGCAGCCCGACGGCTGTCTTCTCCATCCTCGATGGCAGGACTCGCATTCCTTCGCACACCGGTGTCAATAACACACGCCTCGTCGTTCATCTGCCGCTGATCGTGCCGCCCGGCTGCGGGTTTCGCGTGGGTGCGGAGCAGCGCGAGTGGCAACCGGGGAAGGCACTCATATTCGACGATACGATCGAACACGAGGCATGGAACGACAGCGATACGCTGCGGGCCGTGCTCATCCTGGACATCTGGAACCCAGCGGTCAGCGTTGCGGAACGCGAACTGGTGTGCACCGCCGTTGCCGGGGTGAACGAGTTCTACGGCTTCTCGATGCAGGCGGGCGTCTAGCCGCTACGCCACGTGATAGCCCGTTACGCCTGCCGTCGCACCGGCAAGTCTGCCGCTTGCCCGCCCGCGCGCGAATCGAAATCGAGCCGCCGACCGACCGCCAGCTGTTCGGTGAACTCCGGGTCGAGCTTCTGAACCGCGGCGTCGGCCTCGACGCCGAGCGCATCGAGCACTTTGGTCCAGAAAGCGCGCGCGGCCGCTGTCGCTGCGATGTCGAAGATCTCGCCGTCGCTGAACCCGTGCCGCTTGAGACCCTGCACGTCTTCGGCGGTCACCGTCGTGGCGTCGGCCGCCACCTTCCGCGCGAACGCGATCAGCGCCGCCTCGGCGGGCGTCAGCGACGCGGGGGTCTCGCCCCGGCCGATCGCGAGCACGTCCTCCGCCGGGATGAACTGGGAGAGCATCCTGCCGTGCGCGATCGAGCACAGCGTGCTCCTGAGCGCGTGTGCCGCGGCGAAGGTGGCGAGCTCGAACCGCCGCTTGTCCATCTCGCGGCGAATGCCGTTCTGAAGCTGAGCCCAGAGCGCCATGACGTGCGGGCGATGACAGAACGCCCGCGCATAGTTCGGCACGTAGCCATAGTGCGCCTGCTGGCGCTCGTACATCGCGCGCACCTCGGCGTCGATGTCGCGGTCGTCGATCGTGTCGATGAAGGCCATGTCGTGCTCCGTGTTCAGCGGCGGTAGTCGCTGATCTGTGCGTATTCGCCGTGGTCGGCGTAGTCGCCGGCCGCGCGCCGCGCACGAAACTCGCGCCACACGATCGGTCGATACCTCGCCGGGTGCCGCTCGTCGACGGTCGTCGGCAGCGGCGCGTACGCGGCGCTGTAAGCCGGGTTGAAGAAGAAGGGCGCACTGAAGCGCTCGGCATCGGCCGAGACCAGACCGCGATGCAGCGCCGCGCGGTAGCGATCGTTCGACCACACCTGCACGATGTCGCCGATGTTGACGACCAGTGCATCGCGGCGCGGCTCGACCAGGTGCCAGGACCCGTCGTGCAACACCTCGAGACCGGGCTGCTCATCCTGGAGCAGGAGCGTCAGCACGCCCGAGTCCGTGTGGTGGTTGACGCCGAGGTAGCCGTTGCTGGCGACGGTCGTATCGTCCGGCCGTTCGGGACGCGGGCAGGGCGGATAGTAGTTGAGCCGCAGGAAGCTGGTGTGCGCGGGCCGGAACGAGCCGTCGAGCGCGGTGGCGGTCATGCCGAGATTGAGCGCGATGACGTGCAGCAGCTCGAGCGCGACCGTATCGCACGCGGCGTAGAACGCCTCGACGGCGGCGCGGAAGCCGGGCAGCGCCCGCGGCCACTGCGGACGCAGTGCCCCGCCGTCGGGCGGACCGTAGTCGTAGATCTGTTTCCAGTCGCGCGTGCGTCGCGTGAGCTCCTGGTCGTAGAAACCCCAGGGATTCTCGGCGGAGCGCACGATGGCGCGCTTGGCCGCGAGCGGCTGGGCGAAGAAGGCACGCATCTCGCGCTTGAGCGCGGCGATCGTCCGCTCATCGATACCGTGACCGGTCGCCTGAAAGAAGCCCCAGTCACGACACGCGGCGTCGATCTCGCGTCGTGTCGCCTGGCTCGCGAGGCGAGAGATGTCGATGACGGGCAGTGTCTGCGTGCTCATGACGCGCTCCGGGTGCTCACCGTGTGGTCCCTCACGCGGTCTTGCGCGGCTGCTGCCACTTCGGCAGCAGCGAGTATGGATCGATATCGACGTCCGTCCGATAAGCGATCCCCTTCTCGGTCAGCAGGCGCTGGATCGCGCCCGCGCGCCAGGCGTCGAAGAGATCCGTGCAGCCGCCGATGTGCTTGCCGCCGATGAACACCTGCGGGATCGTCGGCGAGCCGGTCCGGTTGGCGAGCACGGCGCGCACCCGCCCGCCGAGGTCGCCGGCCTGATAGGCGACGGAATCGAGGTCGATGCTGCGATACGCGATGCCGAGCCGCGCGAAGAGCTTGCGCACGCTCCAGCAGAACTCGCACCACTCGAGTGCAAACAGCAGCACGGGCTCGTCGCGCACCAGCTCCGTCACGTGCCGCTCGGCGGCGGCATCGGTCGGCACGGCCGCAGCGATCGCGGCGACGACCGCGGGCGCCGCGGGCGCCGCGGGGGCGGGCGCATCGAAGCGGCACAGCGGCGTCGAGCGCGAGATATCGAGCTCCTCGGTCGTCATCTCCTCGCCGATGTGCTCGAAGAGCGGCGTCGAGAGATACCGCTCACCCGTGTCGGGCAGCATGCAGACGATGTTGGTGCCGGGGGTGGAGCGGCGCGCCACGTCGAGCGCCGCGGCGAGTGTGCCGCCGCTCGAGGTGCCGACGAAGATACCTTCCTGCTTCGCCAGCTCGCGCGCCAGGCGCAGCGCCTCCTCACCCGCGACCGGCACGATCTCGTCGATCCAGCCGGCCGCCACCGCGTCCTCGGTGAGCCGGGAAATGAAATCCGGCGCCCAGCCCTGCATCAGGTGCGGGCGAAACCTGGGGTGGCTCTGCGCCACGGCGCCGCTCGCCGTGCGCGGCTGCGGGATGCCGCTGGCGAGCACCTGCGAGTTGTCGGGCTCGGCCGCGACGATCTTCGTGGCCGGGCTCGCCTGGCGCAGCGCCCGCGAGACACCCTTGAGCGTGCCGCCCGTGCCGAAGCCCGTGACCCAGTAATCGAGCGACTCGCCGGCGAAGTCCGCGAGGATCTCCTGCGCCGTGGTGCGCGTGTGGACGAGGGCGTTAGCCTCGTTCTCGAACTGGCGGCACAGGAACCAGCCGTGCTTCTCTGCGAGCTCCACGGCCTTGGCGAGCATGCCGGTGCCTTTCTCGGCCGCCGGCGTCAGCACGACGCGCGCGCCCAGGAAACGCAGGAGCTTGCGACGTTCGATGCTGAAGCTTTCCGCCATGGTCACGACCAGCGGGTAGCCCTTCTGCGCGCAGACCATGGCGAGGCCGATGCCGGTGTTGCCGCTCGTCGCCTCGATCACCGTCTGGCCGGGCCTGAGCGCACCGCTGCGCTCGGCCGCCTCGATGACGGCGAGCGCCATGCGGTCCTTGACGGAGCCCATCGGGTTGAACGACTCGACCTTGACCCAGACGTTGACGCCGGGGGGCGCCAGCTTGTTGAGCCGCACCAACGGCGTGTCGCCGATCGTCTCGAGGATGTTCGCGTAGCGGGCCATCAGACTCTCCGCAGGCCGTTGTCGTGGGAGGGAATCCTCCGGGCGCAGCGATGGAGCCGGCGTGTGAACGCCCGTGGTTTCGCACGCGGCCGAGCGTGGTATCCGTCGGGCAGGTCGCGTTGGCCCGGCGGGCGGCTGGGCCTACAATTCGCGGTATGTCCGCGCTGGAACTCAAGTTTCTGGGCGATGTCGAGGTCGTCCGGGCTGGCGAGCGTCTGGCCTTGCCGCCCTCCAAGAAGACCCGCGCGCTGCTCGCCTACCTGGCGCTCAACCGGCGCTCGTTTCGCCGGGAACAGCTGTGCGAGCTGCTCTGGGAGATCCCGGACGACCCGCGCGGCTCGCTGCGCTGGAGCCTGTCGACGCTGCGCCAACTCGTCGACGACGAGGCGTGCTGCCGCCTGGTGGCCGACCGGGTCGGCGTCCGCCTCGAGACCGCGGATATCGATGTCGATGTCGCCTCGCTCCAGGGTCTGACGGACGAGGCGCTCGAGCGCGGTCCGCTCGCGCCGCTCGAGACGGCCGCGGCGCGCTACGGCGGCGAGCCGCTCGCAGGCCTCGACCTGCCCAATTTTCATGATTATTCGACCTGGCTCACGGGGGAGCGCGAGCTTGCGACGCGCGCCCAGATGCGGCTGCTGCGCGCGCTGCTGCGACGTCTCGAGGACGATCCGGAGCGCGCGCTGCCACACGCCTTCGCCAGTGTGCGCATCGAGCCCTACGACGAGCGGACGCGCGCCCGGCTGATCGCGCTGCTCGTCACGCTCGGCCGCCACGACCAGGCCACACAGCAGCACGAGATCGGTTTGCGACTGCTCAAGGAAGCCGGTGCGCAATCGACCGGGGCGCTCGCGCGGGCGATGCGCGCGGTGCCGGCCCGAGCGCGGCCGGCGGGGCCGGCGGTCGATAAGCGACCGTCCTCATCGCCGGCCGCGCCGGTATCCGCGGCGGAGCGACCGCTCTTCGGTCGCGACGCCGAGCTCCAGCAGATCGCCGCGGCACTGGACCGCACGGTCACCTCACGCCGCGGCGGCGTGCTGCTCGTGACCGGCGAGCCCGGGATCGGCAAGAGCCGTCTGCTCGAGGCCGGGGTCGCGCTGGCCCGCGAGCGCCGGGCGTGCGTGCTCCAGGCGAGCGCCTTCGAATCCGAGTCGATCCGGCCGTTCGCGCTCTGGATCGACGCGCTGCGCAGCGTCGCTCCCGAGGCCGCCGCGTCGGTCTTCGGCCAGGCCGACCACGGCAACCGGGCGCATCTGTTCGAGGGCTTGAGCGAGCTGCTCGCCGCGCAGCTCGCCGACCATCCGGTCGTGCTCAGTTTCGACGACGTGCACTGGAGCGATGAATCGAGCGCCTCGGCGTTGCATTTCGTGGCGCGCTCGAACGCCGAGCGGCCGCTGCTCTGCCTGCTCGCGGCGCGCGTCGACGAGCTGCGCGACAACACCGCGGTGTCGCGCGCGTTGCGTGAGCTTCGCCAGGTGAGTCTCCTCGAGGAGATCCGGCTCGGCCCGCTCTCGAGGGAGGCGCTGCGCGAGCTCATCCACGCCTACGCGCCGGGCGCGCGCGGCGAGCGGCTGAGCCAGGATTGCGGCGGCAACCCGCTGCTCGCGATCGAGCTTGCGCGCGCCGAGCTTGCGGGCGGCAGCGGCCAGACGCTCGGCGAGCTGGTGCAGGAGCGGCTCGCGGCATTCGAGGGCGACGACGGCGACGTCCTGCGCTGGGCGGCGGTGCTTGCGCCGCGGATCGACGCGGACACGCTGGCGCGCGTGACGGGTGTCGACTGGAACCACATCGGCGAAGTGCTCGAGTCCGCGGCACGGCAGGCAATGCTGCGGCCCGCAGGACGCGGCTTTCGTTTTTCCCACGAGCTCATCGCACGCAGCATCTACGCCGGCATCTCGCCGGCGCGCCGGCGCACCATGCACGGGCGTGTGGCGGAGCTGCTCGAGCGCGACTCGGCGCTCGACGCCGAGCGCGCCGCGGATCTCGCGCACCATGCTGCGCTGAGCGGAGATGCCGCGCTCGCGGCGCGGGCGATGGTCTCGGCGGGAAGGCTGTGTCTGCGGTTCTTCGCCAACGACGAGGCGTTGAGCCTGTCGCGCAACGGCCTGCTCTGGGCGGAACAGCTGCCGGCGGCGGCACGCGTCTGCCTGACGGTCGACCTGCTCGAGATCATGACGACCGCCGCCCCGCTCGAGGACTGGCGCAGCGTCGCGCACCAGTTTGCCTCGCTCGCCGAACAGGCGCTCGATCACGGCGCGCTCGCCCATGCCCGCCGCGGCTATTACATGGCGAGCTACGTGCACTGGATGCACGGGCATTTCGGCGGCGCGCGGGAGGAGATCCTGCAGTCGGAGCGCGTGACACGCGGTGCGGGCGACGAGGAGCACATCGTCGGCATGGCAGAGGCCGCGCGCTGTCTCGCGATGCTCGAGCGCGATCTGCCTCACGCGGATGCGATGCTGATGGAAGCGCAGGCGCTCGCCTCGCGCAGGCACTTGAGCCACCACGCGATACCCGGCGCGCTCGGCATGCTGCGCTTCCACGAGAACCGTCTCGACGAAGCGGCGGAGCTCTTCAAGGAGGCGCGCACACTGGCACGGGCCGCGGGCGACCGCCTCAGCGAGTTCCAGGCACACGAATACCTGGCGATGATGGAGATCGAGCGCGGCCGTTACGACACGGCCCGCTTGCACTGCGCGGCGTTGATCGACCTCGGCGAGCGGCTGCGCGAGGGAAGCGAGCGGCCGTTTGCGTACGCGCTCGACGCGCTCTGCGAATACGCCCTGGCCGACGAGGCGCGACCGCTCGAAGCGGCGCTCGCGCAGTTGCGCCCGGCCGATGCCAAGCACCGTCTGGCGTTCACGCTGACGCGCGCCGCGCGGCTCGATCTCGAGCGGCGGCGGCCGGAGGCCGCGATCGCCCGCGCGAGCGAGGCGCTCGGCTGCGCCGAAGCGCTCGAACGGCCGAGCGAGATCGTGCTGGCGCACGTGGTGCTCGCCGAGGCGCGGCGGGCGGTGGGCGACCTCGCCGGCCACGCCGCGCACGCGGCAGCGCTCGCCGGCTTCGAGGGACGTCCGGTTGCGGCGTGGGCACGCGACCTCGCGACGCAACTGGCCACGGCGAGACACAGCGCGGCACCCCCGTGACGAACCTGATCCTGGAGCGGGTTTTCGAGCCCCCGATCACGATCGCGGACGTCTACGAGCGTGCACGAACGAGCGGCTGGTGCTATGACCTCTACCGGCTCGGCTGGCGTGGAAGCTTCCTGGCCACCGGCGGGCGCACACTGGTCTGCTCGTTCGAGGCACCGGATACGGAATCGGCACGCACGGCCTTGCGCACGACGGGGGCGGACGTGCGGCGGCTGTGGACGGCATCGCTGCACGAGTCATCGCCTGCGGTCGCGCCCAATGTGCTCGTGGAACGCTCGTTCGTCACACCGGAGAAGTTCGAGCGAGCGCACGCGCTCGAGGAAGTAAAGGGCTGGTGTCTCGAGCAGCATCGCGTGCAGTGGGCGCGCTCGTACTTTTCGACCGACGGGCGGCGGTCGCTGTGCTTTTACCAGGCGCCGGACGCCGAATCCGTGCGTCTCGCGCAGCACGAGGCCGGGTTGCCGTTCGATGCGGTCTGGCCATTCGAGCGCGCGGGTCCCGACACGATGCCCGGTACGTCCTGAGGGCTGTCGGCACCACTCCTCGAGCCCGGTCCCGGCGCAAGACCCCGCCGACGGCGAGAGAGTTTTCCGGAGGCGCTGTCAGCAGTTGCCGGTCGCGTTGGTGCACGCCGCGTCGAGCATCGCCACGAACTCCGCGTTGAAGCGCGAGGCCCCGAGGACCTTCACGCTGGGGTCGAGGAAACCGTACGACGTGACGCCCACCACCGCGTTGGGCGTGAGGTTGCGCAAACCGGTCGGCGTCGCGCCGAGCGGATCGCCGAAGTTCTGGACCCACGGCCCGCCGCTCGAGCCGCCGGCCATGTCGCTGCCGTACTCGAACGCGTTGTTGCCGGCCGCGGTGCTCCCGACACGGTGATCGCTCGAGTCGTTGCGCTGCATGATATTGCAGCTGTTGAAGTTGCACGGATAGCCGAGCATCGTCACGTGCGTATTGCCGAGGTTGCTGGTGACGGCGGTGAAGCCGGCGCCGACCTTCGTGCGCACGCTGACCGGCGCGCCGCCGGAGAAGCTCTGGTCCTGAAGCACCAGCAGGCCGAAGTCGCCGTTGTTGGGCAGCGCGCCCCCGGTGTCGTTCCAGGTCGCCGACACGATGGCGAATTGCCAATCCCACGAGCCGAAGGGCCTCTGCGGGCTGGTCTGGGAGCCGGCGGGGTTCGTCAGGCCGCCGTCGTACGCCGGGATGAACACCCAGTTCGTAAAGAAGCTCTTGGCCACGGGATCGAACAGGCAATGCGCGGCGGTCACGATCACGCGTTCCTGGATGATCGAGGCCGAGCACTGAAAGTCGCCCACGCCAGGCTCGGTGAAGAACAGCTTGCCCGCCGCCTTGTAGGGATTGGCCCTGACGGCCGACCGCGGCGTGACGCGCGAGCGCGAGAAGTCGAGGTTGGCGGAGCCGGCCACCTGGACGGAGATTTCGCCGTCGACGAACAGGACCCGCTCCTTCGCTGCCTTCCTGCGGTCGGC